>JAFSCW010000104.1 GCA_017436605.1 Clostridia bacterium
AATCTGCCGTCACCGACTTCGATGGTTCGAATCCATCCCTGCCCACCATCTTCTGCGGGAATGGCGGAATTGGCAGACGCGCTAGATTCAGGTTCTAGTGAAAGCAATTTCATGCAGGTTCAAGTCCTGTTTCCCGCACCAGACAAAGACCGCAGATTCAAATGCGGTCTTTGTTTTTGTATGCTTGCAACGGGATTAACGGAGGAATAATATACGGAGGGATTATATGAAGAATAACTTGCTGCTTCATGCCGTCTCCAAATATCTGGCGGGATTCCTGCTGATCAGTATGCTGTTGTTCCTGCCAGCAGGCACAATGAATTATCCGCATGCATGGCTGCTGATTGCGGTTTTGTTTATTCCCATGCTGATTCTCGGAATCATGCTGTACATTCAAGCGCCGGAACTCCTTGAAAAAAGGCTGCGCTCAAAAGAAACGGATCGAGGGCAAAGGGCAGTCATCTGCATCTCCGGCCTGCAGTTTCTTCTCATGTTCGTTTCCGCCGGTCTCGATCGTCGTTTTTCCTGGTCGCAAGTTCCATGCTGGATCACATGGACGGCGGTTGTCACAATGCTTCTGGCCTACGCCATGTATGCTGAGGTCATGCGGGAAAATGCTTATCTCTCGCGCGTGATCGAAATTAATCCGCAGCAGAAAGTCATTGATCGAGGATTATACGGCGTCGTTCGTCATCCCATGTATGCCTCGACGATTCTTCTTTTTCTTTCAATGCCGCTGGTTCTCGGCTCTGCGATTGCGCTGATCCCGATTCTGCCATATCCGCTGATCATCAGCTTCAGAATCAGGCGGGAAGAGCATTTTCTGCGCAGCGAACTGGAGGGGTATGCCGCGTATTGTGATCGTATCCGGTACAGACTCATTCCGTATATCTGGTAAGCCAAAGCGTTGGTTGACATTCACAGGAAAGCATTGTAAAATCATAAAAGAAAGTCTGTAAAATCGTTTGCGTCAGAAAGGATGTTCACATATGAAGCTTGGTTTTATCGGCGCAGGCAATATGGGTTCTGCGATCATAAAAGGACTGCTCCGTCAGAATCTGATGTCGCCCGACAACATCTATATCAGCCGTAAACGCCCCGAATTGAGCGCCGATTTTGCCGCTCAAGGCATCCATGTCATGGGCAGCAATATGCAGCTTGTCCAGGCATGCGACTGCGTGGTGCTGGCCATCAAGCCCGTCTATACAGCTCAGGTTCTTCAGGAAGTCTATGCGGGCCTGGAAGGAAAGTTTGTCATTTCCATTGTCGCTGCATGGACCTACGAAATGCTTTCTGAGGCGCTGCCCAAGAGCGCCCGTTTTGTCCGTGTGATGCCCAATACGCCGCTGGCTGTGGGCGAGGGCATGAGCTTGCTGAGCAGTCGTTATACCTGCACGGATGAGGAATTCGCCTTTGCAAGATCCATTTTTGAAGCTGCCGGCAAAGTTTCTGTCGTCGAAGACCATGCGTTTACCGCAGCAAACGGCATCAGCGGCTGCGGTCCTGCATTTGTATATCAGTTTATTGAAGCGCTTGCCGACGGCGGCGTTCGCTACGGCGTGCCCAGAGCGCTGGCCTACGAATTGGCTTCTCAGACACTGATCGGCGCCGCGAAAATGGTGCTGGAAACAGGCGAGCATCCCGGCAGGTTGAAGGATGCCGTCTGCTCACCGGGCGGCACAACGATTGAAGGTATTTTCGCGCTTGAAAAAGGCGGTCTGCGTGCGGCTGTGATGGACGCTGTGGGCGCGACTGTCGAGAAAACGAACCTTCTTTCGAAGAAATAAATCATTTTCATTATTCCTTATGTTATTTTTAAATTCAGGGAGCTGCGCTGAGCATTGAAAGATATTTTCATGTATACCGATGGAGCTTGTTCCGGCAATCCGGGTCCGGGCGGCTGGGGAACTGTTCTGATGTTCGGAGAACACATCAAAGAGATTTCCGGTTTTATGCCGGATACGACCAACAATCGTATGGAATTGTTTGCAGCTGTACAGGGATTTACAGCACTCAAGCAGCCCTGCAACGTTACGCTGTATTCGGATTCTGCGTACCTTGTAAACGCATTTTCGCAAAAATGGATCGACCAATGGCAGTGCAACGGCTGGAAAAACGCTGCAAAAAAGCCGGTAGAGAATCAGGATCTCTGGAAATGGCTGCTGACGGTCATGCAGCCGCACAACGTCACCATTGTCAAAGTCAAAGGTCATGCTGACAATAAGTGGAACAACCGCTGCGACGAATTGGCAACCGGGCAGATTAAGCAGCATCGAAGCAGTATATGATTCAAGCGCGATCAATCAGGAAGTGCGATTCTGAATCATTTCCTATGGGGGATCAATCCATAAGACTTCGCAAAACTCAGGTTTTACGAAGTCTTTGATATTCTGATTTGAGAAGGGGTGGATTTGTGGCAAACGACTATCATCAGCAAACGCAGATTGCCCGCACAAAGCGTTTGCGCGAGCTGCTCAAGGATCTCCCCGATGTTTGCGGTGATTATTTCTTGTCCATTGAACAGCTGACCAGTCCATTAACGCGCCTCAGCTATGCCTACGACTTGAAGCTCTTTTTCCAGTACTTATCCGATGAGATTCCAAAGTTCTCAGGTAAGCCTGTCGCTGCATTTTCCATCGAAGATATCCGCCGCATCACCAAACAGGATCTGGAGCGCTTTGCGCGCTATCTGTCCTATTATGTCAAAAATGAAACCGGCGGCGATGATCAGATTTCCTCCAAGGAAATCACAAACCATGAATATGGCATCAAACGGAAGTACGCCTCGCTCCGCGCCTTTTATAAATACCTGTTTGCCGAAGGCTTGATTGAGGGCAATACCGCCGCCCTCGTTCCCCTTCCCAAACTCCATGAGCGGGCGATTATCCGTCTGGATATCGATGAAGTGGCTCGGATTCTGGATCTGGCTGAAAACGGTCAGGCGCTTCCTAAAACGTATCAAAAGTACCATCATGTTACCAGAAAAAGAGATCTGGCCATGCTGTCTCTGTTTCTGGGTACAGGTATCCGCATCAGCGAATGTGTGGGTCTGAATATTGACGACTTTGATTTTGAACAGAATGCGTTTGTGATTACCCGAAAAGGCGGCAAAGAAGTCATCCTGTACCTTTCTGACGAGGTCTCTGATGCACTGAAAAGCTATCTGGAAGAACGTCTTGCAATCGACGCGCTTCCCGGCCATGAAAACGCTTTCTTTCTTTCCATTCAGCGTCGTCGAATCACACAGCGCGCCGTTGAGAATATGGTCAAAAAATATGCCGCTATCGCCGCGCCTCTGAAAAAGAAAATCAGTCCGCATAAGCTTCGCAGCACATTCGGCACGAATCTGTATCGAGAAACCGGCGACATTTATCTGGTAGCCGATGTTCTTGGCCATTCCGACGTCAACACCACGCGCAAACACTATGCAGCCATCGCAGAAGAACACAGGAGAATCGCTGCGCAGAAAACGGTATTGCGGGAAGATTCTGTTCATCTTCACACGCCCGAAGATTAATCCTCATTTGCATTCAACTGCGCTTTAACGCGAAAATCCGGCCAGAAAACATGCTGGCCGGATTTATTTCTTTGTATGCAGCTGCTTTACCCCGTCGGCAAACTTTTGTCTTTCTGGCTGGGCGCCGCTTACAGTTCGTCTTCATCCAGATAATCCAGCGGATTCATATCCGCCTGAACGATTCCATCTACCTGAATTGCCCTGTATTCAAGTTCTCCGTCCAATCCGATGCATTTCTTGCAGTTATCGCAGATCTTTGTCGGATCAAGATCGCAAAGATTGCACTCTCCGCATTCTATGCACGCCCGATCATACAGAACACAGTTCCTTCTGTTCACAATATCGCCTTCCTCACACCCAATTAATCTGTTGACATTATATCACGTTTTCATGCCAGCATCAAGGCAGATATGCGAACATATGTTTGATTTCTCTTGATTTCGCAGAAGTTTATATGGTATAATACTTCCATCAAGATTACAAACACAGCGCATGCAGAAAGGCGTGATCCATATGTCCGCTAAGAAGCCGCGGGGAGATACGCAAGAAAGAATACTCGCATACATCGAAAAAGAAATCCTTGATCGCGGTTATGCACCTTCTGTCCGCGAAATCGGAGAGGCCGTCGGTCTGCGTTCCACTTCCACTGTTCACGGTCATCTTATGCGCCTTGAAAAAAAGGGCCTGCTTCATCGCGACGCCATGAAGCCGCGTGCCATGGGCGTTTTAAAGCGTTCTGACGCCCTTCAGATCGACGCCGAAGCGCATGTGCATCAGATTCCGCTTGTCGGCAATGTCGCCGCAGGAACGCCGATATTGGCCGAAGAAAGCATAGAAGACCTGATCCCGCTACCCAGTGACTTCGTCGGCGAAGGTGAACACTTTATCCTCCGCGTCTGCGGCGACAGCATGATTCAGGCTGGTATCCTGAGCGGCGATTATATCGTCGTGAAAAAACAGGCCGTCGCCAGCAATGGAGAAATCGTTGTCGCCATGGTTGAAGATGAAGCGACGGTGAAGCGCTTCTATAAAGAGAACGGGCATTTCCGTCTGCAGCCTGAAAACGACGCCATGGAACCCATCCTCGTCGATTCGGTTGAGATTCTCGGAAAAGTCGTCAGTTTGCTCCGCAGATTCTGACGCTCTTTATCTGCCCCATTCTTTCTCTTTCGAACATTGATTACACATTCGAACATTGATGACACACAAAAAAGCGTCCGGTTTCCCGCCGGACGCTTTTCTATTCTACGGTTTTGCTATGCTGTGAAATCAGTCCTCGAAGTCGAACTCGTCGCCCGCCTGCTCCTTGAACAGCTCGAACACCGCCTGAAGGACTTCATCGTCTTCGACGCCCACATAGGTCGCCTCGTCGTCCTCATCAGCATTTTCGTCTTCCATCACCTGAAGAATAACAACTTCACCGTCATCATCCTCGATCGGCAGGAGAACAACGTACTCATTGCCTTCGTACATCACAGAAGCGCAGAACTCGAACTCAACATCCACACCGTCTTCATCAGTCAGCACGATAATGTTCTCGTTCTCCATCATTTCCATATCATTCATGGTTCATAACCTCGCTTTCGTCATACGATACAAATGCATATTTGCATCTGAACATAGGATATCATAAAAAAACCCAACGTGCAATGCTTTTTATTGATTTTTATGCTTGGAGGCTTCTCATGCTTATTTGCAAAACGCTCAGGCTCTTTGGCAGCGCAGCGGCAAAAAAGAAAGCAAAACTGATCCTTGAAAACCAGCCGCAAATCAAACGCATTGATTCATGTCCTGATCCGGATACGCTCAAGCTCCTGTTTGATTCTCCTCAGAATGAAAAAAGCCTGCTCCCGCTGCTCGCAGACTGCGGCATCAGCGGATTCAGGCTCGAATGACAATCAGAATGACCGATTATGCATTTTCAAGGAACGGATCACCGCTGTCCTTATAGCACAGCGTCTCAAACTCATCAAAAACAAGCTGAATCGGCGTAACAAGCGTATACTTCAGGATTTCATCCATGCGGATACTATCCCTGAAGCTGACAAACGAAAAGCTTACGCCAGCGCGCTTTGCACGGCCCGTTCTGCCGATTCGATGCACGTAGAATTCCTGCTTATCCGGAAGATCGTAATTGAACACAGCTTCAACGTCATCCACATCAATGCCGCGCGCAGCGACGTCTGTCGCAACCAGAATCTCAAACTGACCCTTTCTGAATCCGGCCATGACCTTGTCACGCTGGGACTGCCGGACGTCTCCATGCAGACATTCCGCGCTGTAGCCTGCCTTTTTCAGCCTCTCGCACAGACGAGCAGTCATGTCCTTCGTATTGCAGAAGATCATGATGCGCTTATACTGGTCAGAATCCAGCAGATACAGAAGATGGTCATATTTCTGCTTCTGATCCGATTCAATGACATACTGCGTAATGTTGGGCTTGTTGTCCGCCTCAGCCTGAACAACAATCTCTATCGGATCATGCTGATACTTCCAGGATACCGTCAATACGTCCTGATTGGTTGTCGCGCTGAACATCACCAGCTGACGATTGGGATCTGCCGCTTCAATGACTTTTTCCACATCCTGAATAAAGCCCATCTTCAGCATCTCATCCGCTTCATCCAGCACCATCGTATGCACGCCGGAAAGCTTGATATTTCCGCGCTGCATGTGATCCAGAAGGCGTCCCGGCGTCGCGACAAGAATCTGCGGTTTACGCGCAAGCGCACTCATCTGCTTGCCAAAGGGCTGTCCGCCGTAGATCACCGCAATCTTCAATCCCTTAATATAATGCGCCAGATTGGTCAGTTCGTCTGCAATCTGCTGCGCCAGCTCGCGCGTGGGCGCAAGTACAACCTCCTGAACGCTGGGATCTTCAAGATTGATGTACTCCAGCATCGGAATACCAAATCCAAGGGTCTTGCCGGTACCCGTAGGCGCAATCGCAATAATATCGTGACCTTCCATCATCAGCGGAATACATTTTTGCTGAATACCGGTAAGGTTTTTAAACCCCATCCAGTCAAATGCACGAACGACTTCTTTGCTGATGTCCATCTGCACAAGCGGATGGTCGTTCCTGACTGCCTCAATCTCGTTCAAAATTCTGTACCCTCTCTTTATGTATTTTACTTTCCTATTGTATATCACGCACGGCAATGTTTCAAGAATAAAAAGCATTTATTTCCCGGACAATTCAAAATCATACGAAGCGTACTTCATAAAACATCAGAAAACCTTCCCGACGGATTCCGAAGCAATTCCTGGCAAATCTGTCGCTCGGAAACAACCGACCTTCCATTTGGCGTTTCACACAAAAATATCGCTTCCCGTGCCCGGTCAAGCAAGGGAAGGATTTCTCTGAGCGCAATATCCTTCCCAACGGAAAAAGCACGCAATCGCCGGATTCCCTTCGCGTTTTCCTTTTGCTCCTGAACAATCGCATAGATATTTTCTGCCATCATCGTCTGCCGGCATTGTCCGGCGCAGTATATCACATAACCGCCAACCGCCAGAAGCGACAGATTAAAATTAGCATATCGCCATGCTCCGTATACCGCCGCCGCTATGCAAAAGCCTCCGAGCACTGTACCAAATCCCGTCAGGAGCCTGATTAGCGGCAGAACCGGCCAAAGATAATAACCGATCGAAAAGACCACTCTGCCTCCGTCGAGCGGCAAAACCGGCAGCAAGTTCATGCACATCATCATCAGGCTGCTCTTTGCAGCAGCGCGAAGAACCGCGGAATCAGAAAAAAGCGCGCCGACGCAGCCAAGAAGAAGCAGCGTTAAATAATTACAGAGCGGACCTGCCATGGCCGTCAAAGCACCGCTGAGTCCTTTATCCGGCCCCCTCCCCATCCCGTATTCAATCACGCCTCCGAAAGGCGTGAATTCTATGCGCTTGATTCTCATCCCAAACCATGAAGAAACCATTACATGGCCTGCCTCATGAACCACCAGCGCAATGACAGCGCCAATACTCTCAGCCAGCGAAGCGCATACAGCGACAACCGCCAGATATGCGGCGAATGCAGGCTGAATACATATCTTCATATCCTGTTATCAAAGCGTCCCTTCTCTGAATACCGGCATGACTGAAAGCCCGTCTTTTCTGATTTCGAACGCCGAAAAGCCGTCCGCCATTCCAATGTTCTGTCCCTGCTCAATCGCTTCCTGTTCATCAAAATAAACTGAATTCAGTCCGCTGTAAATCGATTCATATCCGCCATCATGCCTGACTCGCACGGTATATTCGTCGCTTCGATTTTTGACGACTGTCATGATTTCTCCGTCCATACACGCGCTGACCATACCGCCTGCCGCATATTCCAGCCATGGCTCACCCGCCGACCAGTTGTGCAGAATTCCAGCCTGTGTAGGCGCAGTCATATCGGGCGTCTCATCCCCGCCTGCCAGGAAAACCATCGCGCTCTCAGGCAGTATATTGCTGACAAACTGAAGCCGCCCAATCGTATCATCGTACTCAAATCCGGTACTGACATGGCTCATCACCGCTTCCGTCTGTTCCGGTTTCAACAGGGCAACTGCCGCACCGGCTCCAAGACATAAAGAAACAGCCGCAAAGGCAACTCTTTTTCTTCGCAGCTGTTTCTTATGTACTTCTTTTTTCTCCGTATCAGCCCATTCACGCCTCGCTTTGGGCTGCATCTGCGCAGCAATCACCGGAGTTTCTCGATGATCCCTCATGCTTTGGCCTCCCTATTTCAGATGACCAAGCCTATGCGCCTGCGACAAATGGCAGAACGGATCATGTCCTTTGCTTTTCGCTTAAATCCACAGAGCTCTTATAAGCTGTCACATTCAAAACAAGGCCTATACCCGCCATGTTCACAACGAGATTCGTGCCTCCATAACTGATAAACGGAAGCGGAATGCCCGTGATCGGCATAACACCGATACACATGCCGATATTCTCATATACATGGAACAGAAGCATCGCCATCACGCCAATAATGATCAGCTGGCCAAACCGGTCCTTCGTGTAATAGGCCAGAATCAGCATCCTGAAAATAACGAACGCATACAGCGCCAGCAAAACCATGGACCCTACAAAACCGAGCGTTTCGCCCACGACAGAGAAGATGAAGTCCGTGTGATTCTCCGGCACATAGTTCAGATGCGTCAGCGTACCCTCTGCCCAGGCGCCCTTTCCGTATAATCCGCCCGATCCAATCGTCACCTTCGAATTGACGATCTGATAACTGCTTCCCGTCGGGTCAGATTCAGGATTCATGAACGCCACCAGGCGAAGCCAACGGAAATTGTTGGTGGACGCCAGATAGAATACGACAGGCGTAAGCGCAGAAATCGCAAGACCACCGAGCAGGAACATCCAGCGGAGCTCAAATCCGCACATGAACAGAAGCGCCACGAAAATAACACAGAAGACCATCAGCGTGCCAATATCCGGCTGCAGAAGAATCAGAAGCGCAGGAACGCCAAAATGAATACAGACATAGATAAAGTATCTGAAGTTCGGAATTGCCCTGTCCGGATGCCTGGTCAGCGCCTTGGAAAGGGTGATAATCAGCGCCAGCTTAGCCAGCTCAGACGGCTGAAACGTTCTGTCCAGAAACTGGAACCAGCCCGCAACACCATTGATTTTTGAAGTCGTCAGAACCAGGCCCAGCAGCAGAATATCGACAAAATAGATGACAGGCCAGAGCCGGCCGATGATATCATATTTGATTGTCATCATCATCGCGACAACCACCATGCTGACAACAACCCACATCAGCTGGAGGCGGCCATTGTTCGCGTCCATGACCAACTGCTGGATTGATCGGTCAGAGCCCAGATTGGGATTGAAATTCGCAATCGTAATTGCCAGAACGCCATACAAAGCCAGCATGTAGCTGGCGACCAGAAGCGGCCAGTCAAAATGAGGCTTTGAAAGCCGATTATTATCTGAATTGCGCATAAGGTCTCCTCTATAGATTTATACGCCGCTTAATAACGCTTCAGTCAACGCCTTCAGCGAAGTCCATGCAGGGCCATCGCATTCAATGGCAGCCTTTCCCATCCGCTCGCTCATGCTAATGCTGGCGTCTTCGGGAATCTCTGCCAGAACAGGACGATCCAGAATCATTTGAACCGCCTCGCGCGAAAGCTGCACGCCTTTTTTCAGGCGCTCCTTCATTGAACGATTCACTACAATGCTTACGCCTGCATCCGAATTGCCTGCATGCATCAAGAGCCTTTCCGCAGAACGAATCGATATCTGATCCGGCCGCACAACGAGCAGCAGCTCGTCCCCTTTCCGCAGCAATCCCCTGCCCAGATCTGTCTGTCCTGTCGGCAAGTCAATGACCAGCACATCACAAAGGGAATGGAGCGCAAGGATCACCGAAGAAAACTCAGAGACCGGAACATGATCATATAAAGAGGCGCACGCAAAACCCAGCCCCTCATAACGCCCGACGGGATAAACAGCTGCCTCTATCGCCGCCTGATCGCGCACGACATCCATCATATCGAGCACAATCACGCTCTCCATCCCAAGAACCATATCACAGGAACGCGAGATGCCCGAGGCATCCAAAAGGATGGTTTTCTTTCCGTGCTTTGCGGCTCCGGCCGCAAGCGATACCGCGAGCATCGACTTGCCCACGCCACCGCTTCCGGAAGAAATTGCCCAGATCTTACCCATGTATTCTCTCCGTCTCAGTACGCCAGCGAATTAGACGGCGCCATAAAGTCCTCCGCATCCAGGAGCCTGTGCTCCAGATGATACGAAACAATATCTCTGATCGTCAGCGAGCAGTACGATCCGCTGTATCCATGCGGAATATAGACGCAAATTGCAATCTCAGGTTTGATACTGGGATCATCGGCGTCATAAGGTGCAAACGCAATCATCCACGCATTATTCTCAAGGTCGATCGTGGTCTTTTCGGCCGTTCCTGTTTTTGCCGCAATGCTGCTGCGAACTCTGTCATACTGGCTTCCGCTGAAGAAGCGTTCCGCCGTACCGTCACCTTCCGTAACGCCGCCCATTCCCTCTCGAATATACGACAGATACTCGTCGACATGATCGCCTTCGATTTCAGAAGCAAGGATTGGCGTGCTCTGGCTGAGCACCTCGCCATCAGGTGAAATGATCGAATCGATCAGTCTGAGATCGTATACCTTGCCGCCATTGGCAACAGCAGCAACATAGCGCGCAACGGCAACCGGTGTCACCGTCGTGATCGACTGTCCGACCGCTGCCATGATCGCCTCGGAACCACCCCATTTGATTTCGTTCAGTTTGATGAACGTATCGCCGGCAACAATTTGCAGATAAACCATCTCACGAGGCATATCCAGCTCTTCCATCAGGATCGTACGGATCTCCGGGAGCCAGTCACCCTGATTGTAATCCACGGCCATATCCATCAGGCGCTTGACACATTTATTCAATTTGTCCTCGTCAAACGTCATGCTGAAATCCTCGCCGACGTCAACAAGGTGCTTCTTAATCTGATTGAACACGATCGACGGACGCCAGGTAGACTGTTCGGCCGCACTAATCGCCTTATTCTTATCATACAGCGTCGTCTGACTGGCCACATATCCCTGAAGCTCGCCGGGCAAATCGATGCCCGTTTTGGTGGTCAGACCATACAGAGCAGCCGTCTTATACAGCTGATCATCCGTATTCTCATACAGACGAGAGCCTACCGTATAGAAAAAGTAGTTACAGGAATGAGACAGACCTTCCTTAACCGTCTGATCGGCATGCTGATCCAGCCGCTTCTGATTTACCCAGCATTGCGGCGGATTGCTCTTGTCGTATTTGGTAAACTTACCCTCGTCGCTGATGGTCTCGCTCATCGTGAGCTGCCCTGTCATCAGTCCGGCCGTCGCCGTAACGATCTTGAAAATCGAGCCCGGCGTATCGCGGGAACCGATTGCATAATTCACCAGCGGATTTCGGGGATCCAGCAGCACATTTGCCGCAGCGTCGCCGCCGACAATAAATGCGTTCGGGTCATACGGCGGATAGCTGGCCAGCGCAAGCACACGGCCTTCCATGTCCACGACAACAACCGCGCCCTTCTCGGCCAGTTCAATCGGATTAGAATCGAAATCTCTGGTCGTTCCCTGAAGCTCGGTTTTGTTCTGATCAAGCCAGCTGTCGCTGTTGAGCAGTTTCTCCTGAGCGTCTCGGATGTAGTTGATGTTGTTTTCAAGTGCAGCTTCCGCAACGCGCTGCATGTTGGAGTCAATGGTCAGCTTGATGTTGTTGCCATCTGTCGCTTCCGTCGTCGAAAGCGTCCTGCTGACGGCGCCGTATCTGTCAATTTCAACCACGCGCTTTCCGACGCGCTGTGTCGTACAGGGCGTCAGCCAATCCTCCATGGTCTTTTCGACGCCGTCAAGACCTATCAGATCGGAGAGCGCATAGCCCTTATCCTTATAATTGGCATAGTAGGTATCGTAATTCTGGATTTTTCCGATATAGCCGATCACATGGCAGGCCATCGTACCATTGGGATAAACGCGCTGGCTGCTGACGGAAACCGAGATTCCTTCCAGCGTCAGCGCTTTCGCTTCGATCTCGATAACCGTTTCCCAGCTGACATTGGAGGCAATCGTAATCGGCTGGGAGAGAAATGCATTGTTCTGCATCGTCTCCCATACCGCCAGAACCTTGATCTTCTGCTCTGTCGTCAGATGATCCGGCAGCTTGTACCGCTCGCAAAGCTTGTCAAAAAGCTCCTGCTGTGGATAAGCGGTTGTACTGGACATATAGAAATTGCTTCGCCACATCTCCTCCCTGGCAGCCTGCTGAGATGCTGTATAGTCATTGTTGTTCCAGGAGAAGACCCACATACCCGTCATTTCATCCTGTTCAAGCGAAAAGACCGTGTCCATTTTGCCGCCGTTTCGCTCAACAATTTCAATAACATCAATGATTGATCGGGTATAAATCTGGTTTGAGCTGACCGTTTTTCCCTCTTCATCCTTTTCTGTGGAGACAAAATTAGGATCCCTGTAGAATTGGATGTTATAAATCTGCTTGTCATAAGCAAGGGTCATGGAATTGACGTCCATGATGGTTCCGCGCGATCCCTGGCTGGTGATCGTTTTGGTCTTCTTTTTATCTGCACTCGCAGCGTTATCTTCATAATCGACAACCTGCAGATTAAAAAGCTGCACAGTCAGTACGCCGAAGAGTACCGCAATCATCGCAGCAACAAAACGATAACGGCCCAAATACGTTTTTTTCACGTAACCCAAAACCTCCGCTAGTGCTTAAACGTGTGTTCCTGTAGCAGCGCTTTCCTCGGTGAGATCCGCTTGCTTTTTCCTCGGGCGAAGATGGAAACGCATAATCCTCCTGACCACATAAATGGCAGGCAAAATCATCAGCGCAGAATACCCGGCGCAAAGCAGCGCGCGCACAAGGGTAATGATGCTCTGCTCGGAACCAATCAGAAACAGATAACCGATATAGAGCACTTCCCTCATCAGCGTCAGAAAAAAGCAGATCGCAACCATCACCAGATAGCTTTTGTGTTTCAGTTTTCTCAGCTTTCTATTCAGGAAACCACGCATCATCGGCGCAGCCCACCCAATAAACGTATAGGCAACGAGATTGATTGCAAGCACATAACCTACGCTGGCATCATAGAACATGGCCGTCAGCGCTCCCGTACAAAAACCGCCGTAAGCGCCCGTATACGATGTCAAGACCACCAGGAAGACGATCAGCATGTCCGGCGCCACGCCGGCAATGCGGATATACTGCACCAAATTGGTCTGGCAGATACAGGCAAGCATTGAAATCAGAATGAGCTTCAGCGCTCTGGACATGCTTTGTCACCTCCTTGTTCAGCCGTTCGGATCCATCAGCTTATAGATGGAAATAGTCTTCCTCAAGCATTTCCAGTTCTTCTTCATCATCCGGTTCAGGTTCAGGTGTCGGCGTTGCTTCAACATATTTGTCCGCAAGCTCGCCCATCGCCTCCTCGTCGATGATAAAATCGACAACCTCCGGCGCAGGCGTCGGCGTAATCCTGCCGGGTGCATCCGGCAGCGGCACAGGCGTCGAAGCATTGAGCTTTTCTTCCTCAACAACGGCCTGCGGTCTCGCTGTAGCGACCGGAGCGATGATGATTTCCGTATTGTCATAGTTTTCCGGCATTTCTTCAACCTCAGCATAATACCTGAGAACGAGCACATTCTCAATATGCTGGAAATCCGCTGCCGGTTCAACGACGATATAATGCTTATTGTCCTCGATCGCACGCGTACTCTCTCGGACATACCCGATGAGCAGACCCTTGGGAAACGAAACGCCGACGCCAGATGTAATCACGCGATCGCCCGGACGCGGCACGCTGTCTGCGGAGAGATAATACATGCGGCAAAGCGGCTCCCCGGTACTGCCCAGCGTACCCTTCACCGCGCCCTGATCACGGCTGCTTTCAATCAAAGCCGCAAGGCTTGCCTGGTCGTCGATGATGGTGATCACCTTCGCAGTTGTATCAAACACCTCATAGACATAACCGACCAGACCTTCGGACGTGATCACAGCCATCTGTGAATCGACTCCGTCTTTTTTTCCCTTGTTGATGGTAAAGGTCGAAAAATAGTTTCCGGATTCGCTGGCAATCACACGGGCCAGCAGCGGATTCATCGCTGCCCGTTCCTCATATTCGCCAAGCAGCGCACGAAGCTGCGCATTCTCTTCTTCAAGCTCTTCGTAGAGCATCGTCCTGAGAATCAGTTCATCATTCTGTGCTTTAAGCTGATTGTACTCATACTCGATATTGCTTCTCAGCTTCACCCGATACAGATAATCCGAAAAAACCTGACCAACCTTTGAAACAACAGCCTGTACAGGCGTAATCATCCGGGAAAACAGGCCTTCCGGCGACACGATCTGTCCGCTCGACTGATGGTATGCCGTCAGCGCCATCAGCGCGATAAGAATCAAAACAATGGCTCGCCGAATAACATTATATAAAAAGGGATGTTTCTTTTTCATCGGACTCCTCGTCTCCCGGCTTAAGCCTCTCCCTTGCCCGTTCCGCCGAGCATATCAAAATGATCCGCCATGTATCCTGCGCCCAGCGTCGTGCATTCGCCCGCATCACGGGCCACCGACACCGGAACGCCAAATTCAGAAGCAATCATCGTATCCAGATTGGGCAGCATCGCAGAGCCACCCGTAAGAAAAATACCATTTTGGAGAATATCCGCAGCCAGTTCCGGCGGAATCCTGCCCAGAACCCATTTGATTGCGCTGAGAATCTCCTTAAGCGTTTCACGGATGACCTCGCTGACCTTGGCCATGTTGACGTCGACTGTCAGAGGCATGCCCGTCGCAATGTCGCGTCCCCGTACGATCGCCATGTGCTCAAGTTCCTCATTGGCCAGCACATCCGGAAGATCCATTTTCAGCTGCTCTGCTACGCGCTCCGTTACCAGAATGGCATGCTGTTTTTTCAGGTATCCGGAAATTGCTTCATCAATTTTGTTTCCTGCAATGCGAATAGAATGGGAAAGCACGATACCGCCCATCGAAACAAGCGCAACTTCCGTCGTGCCTGCGCCAATATCCACAACGAAACTTCCCTGAGGCTCGTATACAGGAAGGCCCGTGCCCAGCGCTGCAGCAAATGCCTGCTCGACGACAAAAATCTGCCTGGCTCCAATGCGTTCCATCGCATTGATTACTGCACGCCGTTCAACCTTGCTGACCTTTCCAGGCATGGTGACCACCATGCGCGGACGGACAAAATGGCGTATACCGATGGCCTTGCTGACAAAATAATGAATCATCACCTGAGCCATCTCGTAATCGACGATAACGCCGTCGCGAAGGGGATGAATAATGCGCACATTGCCGGAAGAGCGGCCGATCATCTCTTCGGCGCTGTCGCCCACTGCAATGATTTTTCTGGAATCATCGCCCCTCACAATCACAACCGAGGGCTCATTGACGACAATTCCCTTATCCTTGACGTATACGCGCGTATTATTCGTGCCTACATCCACCGCAATATCCGGTGATACAAACTGAAATCCTGCCATTTACCTTCTCCCAAATGAGCTGTTACGCCTGAATCTCCATCAGCATGTCGCGGAGCATCGCCATCGGCAAACCAACGACATTCGAATAAGACCCGTCAATCCTGTCGATAAACATGCCGCCCTGCCCCTGAATTCCATAGGCGCCGGCCTTGTCAAGCGGCTCCTTTCCTGCTACATAGCGCTCTATTTCCGCATCAGACAACTCCACAAAGTGGACGCGCGTCATATCCGCTCTTCTGATTTCCCGGCCGGACTGCGTATCCATCAGCGTCAGCCCCGTATAAACACTGTGCCATTTTCCGGACAGCGCCCTGAGCATCTCCCTGGCTCTTTCAGGCGTTCCCGGTTTCCCGAGGACTTCATCGCCAAAGACCAGCGTATCCGCCGCAAGGACAAGCGCATCCGGATGACGCGCCGCGACAGACGCAGCCTTTCTCGCCGAAAGCTCCAGAACCATGTTTTCGGGCGAACCGGCAAAAGATTCATCGACGTCAGAAACATCGACCGTGTATTGAATTCCCATCAATTCAAGAAGCTCTTTCCTTCTGGGGGAACCAGACGCAAGAACGAGAGGAAGCTTCAAATCAATCATGATACGCCCTCCGGATTTTTTCATTACATTTCATTATATCATATTCTCTTTCGATTTGCACCTGCAAATCATAGATTTGATCAGGGTGCATAACAAAAACTCAGCAGATTCCATCATCTATCGTCAAAAACAGCATCAACTTCATGCAAGGCAGACTTTGCGCCTTTCGAAGCAAGCAGCTTATCGGATTCCTTCTCCGGAAGCATTCGTTTATGCCAAAGAGCACGCATCCCCGCGCTCGCATTTCAGGCCTTTTCCGTCCTGCAGTCTCTTTATTCTTATCATCCTCAGCCCATAAAACCCTCTTGCTTAAAAAAGACCATCGGTTTGAACAAACTACAAACCAATGGTCTTTTTTATTCTCCGCGCAAATCAGCACGTATTTTATGCAGCAGCTGCTGAATCAGTGCTTCTTCATCAGCATACATTGTCCAATCAAACCACTGTGTCCTTGCATCGCGCCTGAACCATGTCCATTGCCGTTTGGCATAGCGTCTGGAGCTTTGCTTGATCAGGTCAATCGCTTCCGCCAGAGAACATTCCCCTCTTAGCGCGCTGACGATCTCCTTATATCCAATCGCCTGCATGGCGCCGCCTTCTTTGCGCGGTTCAACGCCCTTTTCGAGCAGCGTCTTGACTTCATTGACAAGGCCATCGTCGATCATCTGATCGACACGCGCATTGATTCGCTCATACATCATCCCGCGGGGAAGCGACAATCCATAGACCAGTACGTGATACGGGCCTTCTCTTCTTTGCTCCTCCTCTTGCGCGCTCTTTGCTTTTCCGGAGGTTTCATAAATCTCAAGCGCCCTGATCACCCTGCGCGTATCATTCGGATGAAGCTTGGCTGCACTTTCAGGGTCAACCTCCCGCAGCCGCGCATGAAGAACCGACGCTCCGTCTTTCTGTTCGGCAATCTGCTGCAATTCTTTCCGGAATGCAGTATCAGCTCCATGCTCGCCAAGGCTCATATCAAAGCTGATTGCATTAAGGTAGAGTCCCGTCCCGCCTGCAAGCAGCGGGATCCGACCTCTAGCCAGAATATCGTCAATTGCGCGGCAAGCCATTTCCCTGTACATTGATACCGTAAACAGCTCATCGGGATCAGCGACGTCAATCATATGATGCCTGGCAGCAGCAAGTTCTTTCGGAGTAGGTTTTGCCGTTCCGATATCCATGCCGCGATATACCTGCATAGAATCCATCGACACGACTTCAGCGCCCAGCTCTTGGCAAATCCGAATCGCAGTCTTGGTTTTTCCAGAGCCGGTTGGTCCGACAAGGGCCAGAATTTTCGGCTTCACGTCTTTCCTCCGTCATCAGTTATTGATTCTTCTGAAGCGCTTCTCAATTTCGCTGCGCGTAAGCGCAACGACAAGCGGCCGCCCATGCGGGCAGGTCGGCGGTGCATTGGAAGCCAGCATATCCGCAAGCAGGGGTTTGATCTCCTCCATCGTCAGCTTATCCCCGCCTTTGATCGCCTTCTTGCATGCCATCTGCAAAATGGCGTCGCGCCGCTTTTGATGCGTCGAAAGAACGCGAAGCTCTCCCAGTCGATCGACCATTTCCAGAAACGCAGCCTTGCTCTGCGGCATACCCAGCACATTGGGCACCGCTCTGATCTGATATGTCTGATCGCCAAAGGGCTCGATATCAAAGCCGGCAGCTTTAATCTCCTCGGCATATGTCTCAATCTTCGCCTGATCCTGAGGCGTCACATGGACTACCTGGGATACCATCAGCATTTGAGAGCCGCCGCCAGCGTCGATTTCTCGCATCAGTTTCTCATACAGAATCCGCTCATGCGCAGCATGCTGATCAATCAAAAGCATTTGCTTATCATTCTGAAGAATGATATACGTATCAAATGCGACGCCCAGCATGGTATATCCTTCCAGCGCCGGACCAAGGCTATGCTGCGCAGTCTCCGGCAAAAGACTCTGCTGTTCGGGCTCATGCTCTTCTGCCGTCTTTTCCTCTGCGCGCTCCGGCTTTACGCATTCTGCAGGCGTATTCTGGCAGATACGACGCGTTTTTTCATCGGATACGCTCCCCGTCTCCTGCCTGTCCCCGATTTTTCCAAAGGCAATCGGTTCATTCATCCTCCCCGGGACGACCGATTCCCGAAGCGCCGAACCGCCGAAATACTGCGTCACAAACGATGTGAACGCCCTATGCTGCCCCTCATCAGGTTTTATACGCTGCTCTGCCTGCGGCTGAGCTCCGCTGCGTTCCAAGGGCTTATCATCATTCCTTGCAGACGATTCCGGCTTAGAAACCGGAACGCTGACGACATGAACCTTGATTTCCTGTTTCTTTTCTTCCTGCTGCGCTTTTTCTGCTTCCGTTTCCCTGCGTGCTGCTTCAATTCCGGATTCTGTCTCCGTATCAATCACGCGTACAACGCCCTGTGAAGGCTGACCATCATCCTTGACCAGCGACATCTTAGGCGCACTTTCCAGCGGAGAAACTGTAAAGCTCTCCGCCACAGCGCACCTGACGCTCTGATAAATCAGCTTCTCATCGCTGAAACGGACTTCCAGCTTATTGGGATGAACGTTAACGTCCACCATCGCAACAGGCATTTTAATATCGAGGACACAAATCGGATAATGGCCGACTGTTACGCGCTCGCGGCAGCCATCCTCCAGCGCCTGAGTCAGAATGGCGCTGCGAATGGTTCTTCCGTTGACAATAAAGGTCTGCCTGGCCCGATTCGCGCGCGCCTGAAGCCCCACTCCGATGAGGCCTTCTACAGCCACAGAGCCTTCAGATTTGACGTGAACCATTGCAGACGCAATTTCCCGTCCATACAGCGCAAATACAGCGCTTCGGAGATCGCCATTGCCAGAGCTGGCATACACCTGTTTTCCGTTATGAATCAGCCTGAAGGATATCTCCGGCCGCGAAAGAATCAGGCGTGCAATCACTTCGGAAACGCGCGCAGCCTCCGTCACCGGCTTTTTCAGGAACTTCAGGCGCACCGGCGTATTAAAAAACAATTCCCTTGCTACGATTGTCGTGCCCTGAGGACTGGCAGCTTCGGTAACGCTTTTGATGACGCCGCCCTCGTTCACCGCGCGCGTTCCGCTTTCTTCGCCAATATGCCGTGTTGTCAGGGTCAGTTTGCTTACCGCCGCAATCGAGGCAAGCGCCTCACCACGAAATCCAAGCGTTCTCAGATTGAACAGATCGTCGGACTTCCTGATCTTGCTGGTTGCATGCCGCTCGAACGCAAGCCTAACGTCCCTGCTCGGGATTCCACGTCCGTTATCCGTAACACGAAGATAGGAGATGCCGCCGTCGCGGATTTCGACCGTAACGCAGGTTGCTCCTGCGTCAAGGCTGTTTTCAACCAATTCCTTAATGGCGGAAGCCGGACTCTCGACAACTTCGCCTGCCGCGATTTTGCCAATAATCTCTTCGCTCAGCCGGACAATCGGTCTTTCTTCCATCAGAGCACCATCCTTTCCCGTTTCTTAGGTTCTTCATCAAGCTCTCCGTGCCTTTTCTTTCAGGGAAAACAGCATATTGAGCGCTTCGATCGGCGTCATGGACATCACATCAATCTGGCGAAGTTCCTCCACCAGATCCATCGCAGGAGCTTCAAAGAGATTCACCTGCTTCGGCTTTTTTTCAAGATCATTTCCCAGAATATTCTGGCCAATGCTCGTCTGATTGACATTATTGGCCTCCAGACGCGCCAGCACCTCATGCGCACGCATAATCACAGGACGCGGAATTCCAGCAAGATGAGCCACGTGAATACCAAAGCTCTTATCCGCGCCGCCTCGTTCAATTTTGCGCAGAAAGATCACATTCTCACCGTGTTCCTTCACGCTGATCCGATAATTGACCACGCCGGAAAGACGTCCTTCCAGCTCGCTGAGTTCATGATAATGCGTTGCAAAGAGCGTCTTCGCGCCGATTTTAGCCTGATCCACCAGGTATTCCACGACTGCCCATGCAATGCTCAAACCGTCAAATGTACTCGTCCCTCGTCCGATTTCATCCAGAACAATCAGGGAATTGGCCGTCGCGCTCCTGAGAATATGCGCCATCTCGTTCATCTCAACCATGAACGTCGACTGGCCGCTTGCCAGATCATCTGACGCTCCGACACGGGTAAAAATCCGATCGACGATGCCGATCCGGGCGCTGTCAGCCGGAACAAAGCTTCCCATATGCGCCATCAGCGTGATCAGCGCAACCTGACGCATATACGTGCTCTTGCCGGCCATGTTCGGACCGGTAATAATCAGCATGCGGTTGTCTTCCCCGTCCATTACAGTGCTGTTTGGAACAAACTGATCATCGCCGCGCAGCCCCGCTTCCACGACAGGGTGGCGTCCATTCTCAATTTCAAGCCTTCCATCCAGCGTGATTTCCGGACGGACATAACGGTTGCGCACAGCCGCCACGGCCAAGGAGACAAGCGCATCCAGCGTTTTGAGGCCGATAGCCGTTCGCTGAATACGCGGAATCTGAGCGGAGAGGAAGTCACGAATCTCCACAAACAGTCCCTGCTCCAATCGCAGCGCCTTTTCCTGCGCGCCGAGCACGGTCTCTTCGATTTCATGCAGTTCCGGCGTCATGTATCTCTCACAATTGGCCAGCGTCTGCTTTCGCGTATACCGATACGGTACCTGATCGTAGTTCGACTTGGTGACTTCGATATAGTATCCAAAGATTTTGTTATACTGGATTTTCAGATTCTTGATTTTTGTGAGCTCGCGCTCTTTTGCTTCAAGGTCCGCTATCCACTGATGACCATTCCTGGACGCCTCGCGCAGCTTATCCAGCTCCGCGCTGTATCCATCCTTGATGTATCTGCCATCGCTCATCAGCGCGGGCGCGTCAGGGTTGATCGCCCGTGCCAGAAGCTCAACGACATCGTCCAGCGGTTCAAGCTGGCCGACAAGCTCGCCCAGCATTCCTCCGGCATTCAGGCTCTTGACTGCCGCGTGTATCGCCGGAACATGAGCAAGCGAATCGCACAGCGCAAGACAGTCCTTGGCATTGATGTTTTTGTAGGATATCCTGCTCAGGAGGCGTTCGACATCATATACCTGCGTCAATTCCTCACGGAGCAGATCCACGATCATATCCGCATCCTTCAGCGCAGACACCGCATCCAGCCTGCGATCAATATCCTCTTTAATCGCCAGAGGCTGCTCGATAAAGCTTCTCAGCATGCGACCGCCCATTGCCGTGCAGGTATAATCCAGAATGCCCAACAGCGTTCCCTGCTTCTGACGGGAACGCATCGTCTCCGTCAATTCCAGATTCCTTCGCGCCGTATGATCCAGCATCATGTATCGCTTATCATAATACTGCGAAATCGCCGTCATATGCTCCAGCGCATTCTTCTGCGTTTCCTGCAGATATTTCATCAATGCGCCTGCTGCACGGACGCCGAGCTTCAAGCCGTCGATCCCCAGAACCTCCAGCGACTGTACCTTAAAATGCGCAAGCAGCGCATTCTTCGCCTTCACGAACTGAAATCCGGTGCTGTCCTGAATGCCGACCGGCAGCTGCGTCGCCTGTGCGGGCAGTTCGGCATTGGCAATAATCTCCTTCGGCGAAATACGTGCAAGCTCATCCTGCAGACGTCTTTGCGCCTTATCAATCTCATAAACGCTGAATTCACCCGTAGAGACATCGGCAAATGCAATACCGGCCCGATTACCATCCATGCAGACAGAGAGCAGATAGCTATTCCTGCGATCCTCCAGCATGGACTGTTCGATCACAGTTCCCGGCGTAACAACGCGCACGACGTCCCGTTTAACAAGTCCTTTGGCCGTCGCAGGATCTTCCATCTGCTCGCAGATCGCAACCTTATAGCCCTTTTCAATCAGGCGATTGATATACGTTTCGGCGCTATGAAAAGGAACGCCGCACATCGGCGCGCGTTCCTCCATACCACAGCTTTTCCCCGTCAGCGTCAATTCCAGCTCTCTGGAAACCAGCTTTGCGTCATCAAAGAACATTTCATAGAAATCGCCAAGCCTGAAGAACAGGATCATTCCCGGATACTTGTCCTTCGTTTCCAGATACTGGCGCATCATAGGGGTCAGTTTCGCCATGTTTCAGCCTCCGTAGAATTCGGAATGTTTTTCAGCAGCTTTAGTGGCAGCCGGAGCAGCCGGAGCAATTGCCAGAGCAGCCGCCGCCCTGCTGCAGTTCACCGGTGATGATGTATTCCAGAACCCGGTTCACCTGATTCATCAGTTCAGAGAACTGCTGACGGGAACGGGTCATGTCCTCGACGATCGGCATCGCATTGAGGGTCTGCTGAACTTCGTCCATCTCCTTGCCGTAGCGGGAGATCAGATCAGCATCGGTATCCGGCTGGCACATCGCATTACCCAGCGCTTCCTTCAGCTCCAGAAAACGGCTCATCGCCGCAGCGACCTCGGGGTTGCTCATAGCGGCAGCCTCGGTGACCTGCATGTTCTTGTACTCCTCGGACTCGACAATAGCCTCGCCCAGCGCGCGGGCACATTCAGTAACCTTGCTCATGTGTTAATCCTCCTTGATCATCATTTCATATTGCTTTACAGGTTTACCATTTCTCCGCGAAGCGTGCTTTCGCCTGCGGATGTAATCTTCACACGGACAATCTGGCCAATCAGGTCCTTTTTGCCCGGGAAATTCACAGTGATGTTATATTCATTCTTACCAGCCATCTGCGTTTCATCCCTCTTGGATGCTTCATCCACGAGTACGCTGTGAATCTGGCCGATATAGGCTGCGTAATTTCTTCTGGTATTCTCTTTCTGGATGGCAATCAGCTTCTGAATCCTTCTGGAAGATTCCTTTTCCGGGATCTGATCCGGCATATCCGCCGCTCGCGTGCCGATACGGGGTGAATAGATAAACGTAAATGCGCTGTCATATCCAACCTCAGAAACAAGCGAGCAGGTCTCTTCGAATTCTTCCTCGGTTTCGCCAGGATAACCGACAATCAGATCGGTCGTCAGACTCATATCCGGAATCTTTTCCCGAATCGCACGGACACGCGCAAGATACTTTTCCCGCGTATAGCGTCGGTTCATGGACTCAAGAACGCGGGTGCTTCCATGCTGAACAGGAAGATGCAGCGCGTGGCAGATGTGCTTCGATTCGGCAATGACGTCGATCAGTTCATCGGAAATATCCTTGGGATGCGAGGTCATAAAGCGAATTCTCTCGATGCCGATCCCGTCGAGCTCTTTCAGCAGCTGCGCAAAGCTCAACTCACCCTCGACGTCAAGTCCATAGGAATTGACGTTCTGGCCAAGCAGCATGATTTCCCTGACGCCATCCGCCTTCAGCTGACGCGCTTCTTCGATAATCCTCGCAGACGCACGCGAACGTTCACGTCCGCGCACATATGGCACGATACAATACGAGCAGAAATTGTTGCAGCCATACATAATCGTGATGTATGCATGATACGGGCTGCTGCGCAGAACCGGAAGATCCTCCGGAATACTGCCTTCATCCTCCTGAATAACCTCCACCACACGCCTGCGGCTCCTGACTGCCTGAAGCATCAGCTGCGCAAACCGGTACAGATTATGGGTACCGAAAGCCAGATCCACAAACGGATACTGCCGGAGAATCTGTTCGCCCATACCCTTTTGCTGCATCATGCAGCCGCATACGGCCACCATCATGTCAGGCTTCGTTTTCTTAAGCTCCTTCAGCCAGACAACATTGCCCAGGGCGCGCCGCTGAGCATTATCGCGCACACAGCAGGTATTAAAGATGACAAAGTCTGCCGCTTCCCGGCTTTCCGCCTTCGTCATACCCATTTCTATCAGCATCCCCTCCAGCTTTTCGCTGTCGTGGGCATTCATCTGGCAGCCATATGTCACCACGCAATACGTTCTGGGTCTGTTTTCAAGCAAAGCAAATTCACGCATCAGCGCTTTCTGATGTGCAATCTCCTCCGCCGGGAGTTCAATAGCTTCCATTCTTTTCATTGATTTGTCCCCGATTAATTGTCTTCAAAACTGTACGGCCTGAGCGTCACAGCGCCTTTGGGGAGCGGAATGCCTTCCCCAATTTGTGTAATATCAAATCTTTCAGCATGTCGCCCTGCCATCTCGGCCGCATAAACGCAGATATCCTCTGGCGCATACAATCCGCAAAGCGCCGAAAACACACCCGGCGCGCATTGAATCACAAAAGGCCCCCGCTGACCGCTTATCCGCAGACGCCTGACCTGGTGAAGCGCACGGCGAGCGGTTTCTTCGCCGGAAAGCACCTCGCCCGATCCGCTGCAATAGCTGCAGCTGATCCGCAAGGATTTCCTGAGCGGCGCATGAACGCGCTTGCGCGTCATTTCCAGCAGTCCGAGCCTGGTCAGACCTTCAACAGTCACCTGCGCACGATCTGCCTTTGCTGCAGCCTTCATGCGCTCGACCAAAGCTTTCCTGTTCGCTTCTTCGCGCATATCGATAAAATCCGTCAGGATAATTCCGCCAATATCCCGCAGACGAATCTGGCGGGCAATTTCATCAGCAGCTTCAAGATTGACACGAAGAGCCGTATCCTCCTTGTCTTTGCCCAGAACCATTTTGCCGGAATTGACGTCGATTACCGTCATCGCTTCGCAGGCGTCAAAAATGATATACCCACCGCAGGGCAGCCAGACGCGCTTCTTCAGCGCTTTGTCAATCTGACCTTCTATGGAAAACGCATCGAAAATCAGCTGCGATCGCTCATCGAAGTACTCAACTGAGACGGATTGCGCAGGCTGACAAGCTCTTAGCGCGGCTCCCAGCGCCTCATAATCCCGTTTGCTGTTGGTTATAACCCGGGTAAGCCCTGCAAGATCGCGCACAAGCCGCAGATCAAGCTTTTCTCTCCGGTCAAGCAAGCCCGGCTTCGTCATGCCGGCAGCTTTTTCGCCAATCGCTTTCCAGCGCTGCACAAGCAGCTGGACTTCTTCCCGAAGCTTTTCTTCCGTAACGTCTGAAGATGCTGTTCGGACAATCAGCCCGCACCCATCCGGCCGGATGGATTCCGCAAAATCGCGAAGCGCTTCGCGCACGGCAGGATCTTTAACCTTTTTGGAAACATGCACGGACGCCTGACCCGGCGTCAGAACAATCCACTTTCCGGCCAGATTGATCCTCGACGTTATCCGAAGACCCTTGCTGTCTGTCGTTTGCCTCGCCGCACCCTGTACGATCAGCAAATCGCCTGCATGCAGCGCCGTCCCCTCTTCCAGCGGAAGAAATGCATTGAGCTCCTCTCCGATATCGACAAATGCTGCGCCGAGCGATTTGCGCACCATCTGAACCCTGCCAAGATAAATGCTCTCCGCCTGTTCAGTATCGGCTTGCCTTTCTGTCAGGATCTCTGCAAGTTTGCCGTCCTCGAGAATGGCTGCGCGAATCATATCCGGCGCGCTGTCCAGCAGCAGTTCCCTGTTCATCTTCACATATCAATCAGCGCAACAGGCTGATTGTTCACAAGGCCCAGCAGCCGCGTCCTGCGGATTTCCTGCCTGGCCGCTTCGCCGCCGGCAAAATCGCAGAGCGTGCTCATCAGAAGATCCGGCTTCAGCGTCGCCGCCTCAACAAAGGAAACGCGCGCCTCGATGATCGCCCTGTCCTGCTCCGCATCATACTGCGCGGTCAGTTCATGAATCATCGGCCGGATGTTCACCATCGTTTCGCTCTTCTTGGTCTTTCGCAGCGCCATGATTTCTTCCCTGTCAAGGAACGCGGGCACAGCCTGCGCAATCTCTCCGGCCTTGCCCCCGGTGAGCGTAATCCTGTATTCAGCCTGCGCAAGCGAAGCCGCCGTTTTCGGGAAGCGATCATCGACAAGACGAATACGGGAAGCCCTCAGCGCCGGCGGAAGAACACGGTTCATCGCCGCCAGACATTCCTCCTCGGTCACCTCGCCGCAAAGGGATACATCCAACAGCTCCGCATCCCCCGGAATACCGGAGGAAAGCGCAGAAGCAAAGGCCATAACCATATGCGGATTGAATCCCTTGGAATAGGCGACGGGCAAACCGCTGCGTCGAAGCGCACGCTGCATGGTCCTCTGTAGATCCAGAAGACCGAGATGACGGACAATATCGTCCTTTTTAAACTGCATCAGCATTCTCATCGGCCTTCGCACGCTCCTTCAAATCTCTTGAGGCCACAGCCCTGGCAGCCCTTTCGGCAATCCGGCGTCACCATCGCAGCGACAGCACGCTCGCGTTCACGCCACAGATACTGCTGGGTCACGCCGGCGTCGATAAACGCCCAGGGAAGCAGCTCATCCTTTTCACGGCGGCGGTTGGCATAGAACGCCGGATCCACGCCCGTCTGTTCAAACGCCTTCATCCACTGATCGAACTTAAACTGATCCGTCCAGCCGTCAAAACGGCAGCCAAGCTTCCATGCAGCCTCCAGAGCATCTGCGACCTTCCGGTCTCCGCGGGCAAAAACCGCCTCAAGGAAGGATACCTGCGGCTCATGCCAGTTGAACTCCACGCCTTTAATATGCATGATATGACACAGGTGCTTCTGCTTCTGTTCAAACTCCTCGATGGTATCCTGCGCCTCCCACTGGAAGGGCGTAAAAGCCTTGGGAACAAAGCAGGATGCGCTGCAGTTCACGCGCAGGCCCTTTGCGCGGATATGCTTCGGCGTTTCAAAATACTTGCGAACAACCTTGTTGGCCAGATCGGCAATGCCATCGAGGTCTTCATATGTCTCTGTCGGCAGGCCGAACATGAAATACAGCTTCACACTGCTCCATCCGCCTGCAAAGGCGTCGGATACCGAGCTG
Source organism: Clostridia bacterium (assembly GCA_017436605.1). Classification (GTDB taxonomy): domain Bacteria; phylum Bacillota; class Clostridia; order Christensenellales; family Aristaeellaceae; genus Ventricola. Next base: position 26,954 of record JAFSCW010000104.1, read on the forward strand.
ACAAGATCCTCTTCGGTAATGCCCTTGTTAATGACGTCACGCAGACGCTGCGTTCCCGCTTCCATGGCATACGTCAGACTCGACTTGCGCACCTTCTGCGTTTCGGCAAGCGTCTCCTTCAGATCGCTGTCCAGACGCAGAGACGGGAGCGACAAAGCAACGCGCTTATCCTCAAAGCGTTCCATAAGCTCATGCGCAAGCTGAGGCAGGCAGGAATAGTCGCCCGTAGACAGAGAGGAAAGCGTCATTTCCTCATAGCCCGTCTCCGCAACCAGCTTCTCCGCAAGCTCGAGAATCCGCTCCATGCTGCGCTCTCGGACAGGGCGATAAATCATCCCCGCCTGACAGAAGCGGCAGCCGCGCGTACAGCCGCGAAGCACCTCGATGTTGATGCGGTCATGGACAACTTCCATAAACGGCACGATCACGCTCTCCGGATATTCCGCCTTGTCGATATCCGCGATCATGTTCTTGACAACCGTACGCGGAACGCCGTCCTCGATCGGTTCAAACGAAGCGAGCGTGCCGTCCTCGTGATACGTCGCCTCATACAGGCTGGGAACATATACGCCCCGAAGCTGGGACAATCTGCGCAGGCATTCCCTGCGGGATACGCCCTCCGCCTTGCACTGCTTTACGACGTCGATCGTTTCCAGCGTACTGATTTCGCCATCGCCGATCGAGAAAGCGTCGATGAATTTATGAAGCGGCTCCGGATTAAACGCGCAGGGACCGCCCGCAATCACAATCGGATCGTCCCATGTCCTGTCCTCGCTGTGAAGCGGAATACCGGACAGATCAAGGATTTCCAGAATGTTGGTATAGCTCATCTCATACTGGAGCGTAACGCCGAGCATATCGAATTCCCTGACAGGAGAGCGCGTCTCAATCGAGAACAGCGGCACGTTTTCCTGGCGCATAAGATCTGCCATGTCCACCCACGGCATGAATACGCGCTCGCAGAGCGCATCCGTCCTCTTGTTGATGATATCGTAAAGGATGCGGGAACCGAGATGGGACATGCCTACCTCGTATACATCCGGAAAGGCAAACGCATAGCGAATATCAACCTGCTGCGGATCTTTCAGCACAGCATTCATCTCACCGCCCATATAACGCGCAGGCTTCTGCACGCGATCCAGCAGCGCATCGATTTTTTCCTTAAGCAAAGCAGTTCCTCCCCTACATAAATCCTATATATTTTATCCGGTTTTTTCATCGCGGTCAAGCCCTGCGGGTCTTCATTTCTTCTCCTGCTCAATCCGCTTGATTGCCCATAGCGCATGCTCCCGAACCGCCGGGAAGTCCGATTCTGCCCAGTTTTTCAGAACAGGCAAATACGCAGGATTGCCGCTGTTTCCCGCAAGCAGCGCAGCCTGCGCACGGATGCGCTGCGGTCTCGCAGCGTTTCTTCCGATTTGTTCCGCCAGTCTGGCTGCCGCACGGGAAAATGCCGACGGATCCGCTGTCAAAAAATCATCCAGCAGAAAAGATGCAGGTTCTGCTTCTTCCTTTTCTTCATGATTACAGAGCTGCATCGGGCATACCCGCTGGCAGACATCGCAGCCAACAAGACTCCTGCTCATCCTGCTGCGGATTTCTTCAGGTACAATCGTACCTTCGAGCATATAATTCCGCAGGCATTTTTCCGGATGCGTAAGCCCATGCTCTGTCAGCGCGCTGCCGGGACACGCGCGGATACAGCGTCCGCAGGCAAGGCACGTCTGCGAAATGCGCGCACTGCCTTCAGGCTTCCTGCTCATGAGTTCGATATCCGTCGCCATCAGAATGATCACTACGCGCGAGCCGTACTCAGGGGTAATCAGCATGCTGCTGCAGCCCACGACGCCGAGCCCCGCGCGGAGCGCAGCCTTTCTGGCCGGATAGGAAACATTGGACTGAACGCGATGTCCAGCCGCGGTCAGCGCATCCTCCAGCTTTTTCGCCGCGTGATATGCAGCATTGGATGCAAAGTAATAGCTGTCCACAAAAACCGAACCTGCCGCAGGCAGCTCCGCAGGCCTGTACGCCCAAAGCAGCACGGCAAGGCTCTTTACCCAGGGCAGATCTGCAAGCGGTTCGAACTTCAATTGCCTGCGCTCCGCAAGCTGCGCCTGTGAGCGGACGATGTCCTTTTCTTGCGTAAACGCATCGGCATGGCACAACGCCGCTTTGGAAAAACCGCACTCGAGCGCCAGAGCAGACAGCGCAGACTCATCCATTTCAATAACCCTCATCAAGAAATACGGCCGGATGCATGCACCCGGCCAGAAACCGACATGATTTCATCAAACCGCAGAAGACGTACGATGGCACGCTTCCTCTTCACAGATGCTGCGGTATCTGTCGCTGACCTGCTGGAGCTGAAACTCAAAATCACGCTTGTCTTTTTCCTGAAGCGTCGAAAGAATCAAGCCGGAAATAAACAGCAGAAGCGCTGCCAGCATCGTCACGCCGCAGACAATCAGCGTCGGGAAGCGCGGAACGAGTCCTGTGGCGAAGTATTCAGCCAAAACGGGAATCATGAAGCCCAACGACAATACTGCAAGCAGAAGCGAAATTATTCCAAAAAACGCAAACGGCTTATAGTTCTTAAAGAGACGCGCAATGGTCAAAAGCACCTTTGCTCCGTCAGAGTAGGTATTGAGCTTGGACTCACTGCCATCCGGCCTGTCTCGATAATCTATGACGACATTGCGAACGAGCATGTTGCGCGTTATCGCATGAATCGTCATATCCGTTTCGATCTCAAACCCCTTGGACAGCACAGGATAGGTTTTGACAAACGCATAGCTGAAGGCGCGGTATCCGGTCATGATATCCTTGATCTCGCTCTTAAACAGCACATTGATGCTTTTGCGCACAAGGCTATTGCCCAGATTATGGAACGGACGCTTATTCTCTGTAAAATACGTGCTGGAAAGACGATCGCCGACAACCATATCGGCCTGTTCCTCCAGAACAAGGCGAACGAGTTCCGGCGCGTTCTCGGCCGGGTATGTGTCGTCGCCATCCGCCATCACATAGCAATCCGCATCGATTTCGCGGAACATCCTGCGGATCACATTGCCCTTACCCTGCATGCGCTCCCTGCGCACAACCGCGCCGGCGCGCGCGGCAATCTCCGCAGTGCCGTCGCTGGAATTGTTATCATACACATAAATAACCGCTTCCGGCAAAACGCGGCGGAAATCACGGACAACCTTTTCAATGGTTTTGCTTTCATTATAACAGGGAATAAGCACTGCCACTCTGTCTTTCATGCTGTACACTCCTGAATATGTATTGGTTTGACACTTTGGTACGGATGTATTATACCATATCCTCGGACAAATGCATAGATGATGATCCGGGTAAATTCTGCCCTTACTCATGCGCGCAAAAGAAAAAGGCGCGCCATTGGCGCGCCGGAGAATTCCGATTACTTGGTGCCAAACAGGCGATCGCCGGCATCACCCAGACCCGGGATGATGTAGCCGTGATCGTTAAGCTTTTCATCCATCGCAGCGACATAAATGTCCACATCGGGATGATCCGCCTGAATGCGGGCAGTTCCTTCCGGAGCAGCAATCAGACAAACGAGCTTGATGTTGTTGCAGCCGCGCTTCTTCAGGAAACGAATCGCGGCAGACGCAGAACCGCCAGTCGCCAGCATCGGATCCACGAGCAGGATCTCGCGCTCCTCGCAGTCGAGCGGAAGCTTGCAGTAATACTCAACCGGCTCAAGGGTATTCGGATCGCGATACAGACCGATATGACCAACCTTTGCAGCCGGAACGAGGCTCATGATGCCGTCGACCATGCCGAGGCCAGCGCGCAAAATCGGAACGATTGCCAGCTTCTTGCCGGAAATCACCTTCGTCTGAGCGCGGCAGATCGGGGTTTCAATCTCCACCACGCGCAGCGGCAGATCACGGGTGACCTCATACGCCATCAGCATGGAGATCTCGTTAAGCAATTCGCGGAATTCCTTCGTGCCGGTTTCCTTATCTCTCATCAGGGATACCTTATGCTGAATCAGCGGATGATCCATTACATGAACAGTGGACATGTCTGTTTCCTCCTTTGCAGCAGCCGTCGTTCGCTGCGCAATTGATTTTGTTCATTATAGCATTTTTTTATAGGACGCGGCAAGCCTTTCGCCAATATTCCTTCCTTCCGTTTTGTTTGTTCTATTTCAGCTTTATTTCGGTTTCATTTCCTTCCCCCTGCTTTGCTTGACACGCGGATATGCACGCGCTATACTAAACCATAATAGGAAAAAAGCAGTATCTGTATCGGAGGACTTTATGCTCAGCAGGCCCATGATCGACCGCATTGCCTTTTTTGGCATCAGTTGGTATGCCATTCTGATTGTCACATCCATCCTGATCGGCCTTGCCTTCTGCAAGCATGAAGCGCGCAGACGAGGACTTCCGCAGGATACCATGATCGATTTTCTTCTTTATGCCATTCCCTTAGCCATCGTCTGCGCCAGGCTGTACTATGTTGTCTTCCGCTTCAACATGTACAGCGAGGACATCCTCTCCATTCTGAATCTGCGCGAGGGAGGCCTTGCGATCTACGGCGGCATAATCGGCGGTTTGATTGCTGCCAGAATCACCTCCAAAAAACACCGCGTGCCGCTTCTCACCCTGCTTGACGTAATTGCCCCCGCTTTGGTGCTCGGTCAGGCGATCGGTCGCTGGGGCAACTACATCAACATGGAAGCCTATGGTCTGCGCATTGCGCAGCCATATCTGCAATTCTTTCCGTTTGCGGTGGAAATACCCGTCGGTGACGTCTGGTACTGGCACATGGCCACCTTCTTCTACGAATTCTGCTGGAATGTGCTTGTCTTCGTGCTTTTGCTCGCCGTACGCCGTTCGCAGAGAAGACAGGGCGACGTTTTCTGCTGGTATCTGCTGCTTTACTGCGCCGGCCGAACCGTGATCGAGGGACTGCGTTACGACAGCCTCACCTTCATCAGCGAATTCGTCCGTATCTCTCAGGTGCTTTCTGCCATAGCCGCCTTGGGCGTTGTGATCTATTTCTTCCTTCGCATCAGAGACCGGATCAGCCTGGTGACCATTTTGCCGCTTGTGTGCGCCGTACTCTGTCTGGTCACAACATTCCTGGGCGAATTTGAGCGGGGCGCATACAGCACGCTCTTCCCGTATTCGCAGCTCAGTCTCGTTCTGCTGATCCTTTCCTCCGCGATTATTACGATCCTCTGGACGCTGGATTGCGGTCATTTTGATTCTCAAACCGCACTTCCTCTGCTGGTCAACAGCATTCTGTTCGTCGTTTTGCTGGTCGCCGGCTTCAGCCGCGCCAACGCAGACAATACCTACTACGTAACCCTTCGTCAATGCGCCGCCATGATTCAGCTGATCCTGTGCGGCTGGCTGCTCTGTTATCCCTTCTGTCCAGAAACTGTTGAAAGCGAGCGATGAACATGCGTAATCTGACAATGATGACCGACCTGTACGAACTGACGATGATGAACGGCTATCTTCGCTACGGCAAGGATAAAAACCTGGCCTGCTTTGATCTGTTCTATCGCAGGCGCGGCGATGTGACGGCATATGCCATCGCCGCAGGTCTTGAGCAGGTAATTGAATATGTGCAGAATCTTCGTTTTACGCAGGAAGATATTGACTACCTTCGAAGCCTCAACACCTTTGACGAGGAATTTCTGACCTATCTGGGCCATTTCCGCTTCACCGGTCAGATTCTTGCCGTTCCGGAAGGTACCGTCGTCTTCCCCGACGAACCGCTTCTGCGCGTTATCGCGCCCATCATGGAAGCGCAGCTGCTGGAAACCACGCTGCTCAACATCGTCAATCATCAGACGCTGATCGCCACGAAGGCCTCCCGCGTCGTGCAGTCCGCCCGCGGAGATAAGGTTCTCGAATTCGGCCTGCGCCGGGCTCAGGGCCCTGACGCCGGTATTTACGGCGCGCGCGCCTCGATCATCGGCGGCTGTCAGGCCACCAGCAACGTCCTGACCGGTCAGCTCTTCGGCGTTCCTGTCGGCGGCACGCATGCGCACAGCTGGGTTATGTCCTTCCCGGATGAACTCAGCGCCTTCCGCGCCTATGCCGACGTCTTCCCCAATAATTGCCTGCTGCTCGTGGATACATACGATACGCTCCAGAGCGGTGTTCCGAATGCGATTACCGTTTTTAAGGAACTGCGCAGCCGTGGTTTTGAACCCACCGGTATTCGGCTTGACAGCGGCGACCTCGCCTTCCTGAGCCGCCAGGCACGCAGAATGCTCGATGATGCAGGTTTCCCGGAAGCCAAGATCTTTGCCTCCGGCGATCTTGACGAAGAGGTAATCTGGGATCTGAAGGCGCAGGGCGCTGCCATCGACGTTTGGGGTGTCGGAACGCGCATGATCACCAGCATGGGCAATCCCGCTCTCGGCGGCGTATACAAGCTCTCTGCTGAGAAAGTGGACGATGTATTTGTCCCGCGCATCAAAATCTCCGAAAATCCCGCCAAGGTCACCAACCCCGGCGTCAAGCAGCTCTATCGCTTTTATGATCGCAGAACCGGCATGGCGTTGGCTGATCTGATTGCGCTGGAGGAAGAAGATTTTTCCTCCGGCGAACCGCTTGAGATCTTCGATCCCGAGAACACCTGGAAGCGCATGACGCTTTGCGAATACGACGTCCGCAAGCTCCTTGTTCCCATCTTTGAAAACGGCGAACTGGTCTACGATATCCCGACGCTCTCGGAGATCACGGCATATTCCCAAAAGGAAATGAACTCATTCTGGGATGAATACAAGCGCCTGCATCGACCGCACCGCTATAAGGTCGACTTGTCCGAGAAGCTCTATCAACTCAAGCACAGTCTGCTTGCCGCAGGCCGCAGCAAATAACGCTGCAGCCGCAACCATTTGAAAGGCTGATATATTTGCAGGAAGCCTCCAGTCAACTGACCATCAGCAGCGTAAAGCGCGTGCATGGCCGTGCCTCTTTGACGCTTTCAAACGGAGAAATTCTCTCTATGCCCCGCGCCATGCTCAAGGAACGGCCATATCGCGGAGGTATGCCCTTTGATAAGGCCGCGTTCCAGCTCTTTCTGCGCGACCGCTCCTATTCCTTCGCCATGGAAAAAGCCATAGCACTTCTCGCCGCACGCGCCCGTACTGAAAAAGAAATTGTCGACGCGCTCAAAAGGAATGCCTATCCCGAGCACGTCATAGCCCGTGTGATGGCGCGCCTGCATGACGCCGGCTACCTCAACGACATGGATTTTGCCGAGCATTGGGCGGCGTCGAGAACAAACAAGGGACTGGGCATGCGCCGGATTCGAACCGAACTTCGGCAAAAAGGCGTCAGCCAGGAGGACATCGACGAGGCGCTCTCTTCTATCGACGAAGACGACATCTTTTCCTCTGCAGTCAAAGCCGCGCAAAAAACTGCGCGGGGAAAAGATCTCTCTTCTCCCGCCGATCGTCAGAAGATTCTAGCTGCGCTCGCCCGCCGCGGATACGATTTTTCGCTGGCCAGACGCGCGCTTGATGAACTGGCAGCAAAAGAATGAGCTGACATCGCCGAACCTCAGCAGGTATTCCAAAGACAGATTAAGGCGCTGTCTCAAAATGGCTCAAAGAGCCATGAGGGGCAGCGCCTTTTATATTCTCCAGCCGCTGATATCCGTTCTGTATTTTTTGCGTCTGCGCGCCTCGTGATTGCTCGATTTTACATAATGCGCTGTTCCAGGGTGATTTACTCAGTCGCTGGATTTGTGTTTTTCGTTTTCCTTTTCCTGAAACAAACTCAGTTCCATCTGCTTTAAACTGTACATGTATCTTTTTTAGAAGCTTTTTCAATTGCCGGACAGCAATCTTTTTCGGAACATGAAAGCGAATGCTCACATCTTTAATCTTTGCAGGAAGTTCTTCGTGGATTCTCTTCAGCAGCTGTTCTGTTTCTTGACAGTCGATCTTTCCCAGACAAAGCTGTCCTTGTTCGCATTGCCCTCGATTTGGGTCCCGTCTATGAAAGCTGTTTCAAAGCTGAGCAGCTTATTCTTATGCAACAGCAATACAAGCTGCCGTAGAATATCCTGCCCTGCCTCTTGTGTCAAAATATTCTTGCGGAAGCGGTTGATTGTGTTGTGATCCGGCGCAGGTTGTCCCTCAAGCGGATACATGAAGTGTACATTCTACCGGCAGCATGCTTCAAGCGCACGGCTGGAAATCTGCTTGCGCATATACCCATACACCATGATTTTCAGCAGAATCTTTGGCGAGTACTCGATTGTCCCAAGTCGGGAGTATGCCGCATACAGTCTGCTGTAATCCATCCTTTCCATGACGGCATTGATCAATCTCACCGGTGAATCCTTTGCAATACTTACTTCGCAATCCATCTGCATGACCAGTTGAAATCCGTTCGACATTGCAGTATAATCTGTCTGCGATTTATATAATTTCATAGCAGTTACATTTTACCGCCGGCATTCGGGGCTTCATAGCCTGAATGCTTTTTTCTTATGAAAAATAGAGTTGCCTCTTAATGAGACAACCCCTTTATGCTTCTGCACGGAGCATAAATGCTTCCATGGTTTCCTGAAGTTCATCCATGGTCAGGATGGAATTGACCTTTGTTCTCACTTTGGCTGCGTCCCGCATGCCGCGAACATAGCAGACAATATGCCTTCTCATCTCACGGACGGCGACGCTTTCTCCTTTGAGCGCCTGAAACATGCGTGCATGCCGCATCAGCACGCTGAGCTTTTCCTCTGCAGGAATCTCCCTCACATCTTTTCCCTGCATTGCGTTTCGGATTTGCTCAAAGATCCACGGGTTTCCCTGCGCAGCGCGTCCGACTGCAACGCCATCGCAGCCAGTCTGCTCGCACATGGCCAGCGCATCCTGCCAGCAGGTAATATCACCATTGCCGACAACCGGGATACCCACGCGCGCTTTCAGCTTTTTGATGGCCTCCCAATCGGAATGTCCTTCATAATACTGGCTGCGCGTTCTGGCGTGGAGCGTGATCATGGCCGCTCCCGCTTTCTCCAGCATGGGACCAAGCTGCAGATACGTTTCGCTGCCCTGTTCAAAGCCAAGGCGCATTTTGACTGTAACCGGAATATGCGACGCATGGACAACTTCGCGGACAATACAGGCCGCAAGCTCCGGATTCTTCATCAGCGCGCTGCCCTCTCCATTGCCGACAATCTTCGGCACAGGGCACCCCATATTGATATCCAGCATGGCAAAACCGCTGCCGCGGGTAAGCTCCTCCGCCGCCTGCGCCATCACCTCCGGCTCATGGCCGAAGATCTGAAGCGCCACCGCGCCTTCTTCGCGATCGCTGACCGCAAGCAGCTCGCGCGATGCACGGTTCCCGCGCGGAGAAAGGAGAAACCCCTTCGCACTGACCATTTCGCTGACCGCCATCGGGCAGCCCATCTCATGGCAGAGCACGCGAAACGGCATATCCGTCACGCCTGCCATCGGCGCAAGCATCGCGCCTTGCTCAAGAAATGCAAAGTCTGTCATTCGTCCTCAATCTGCTCAATCAGCTGCAAATTCGAAATCATCCAGCGTCCTGCCGTTCTGGTGAGCGTCACACGATAGCGGGAGGTCGCCCATTTGGGCGGGGAAAGCCGCTCCTCGCCGCCCGCTGCAAGCGCTGCTTCCCGCCGGGAAGAACGGATGGTGCCATCGACAGCGGGGATGCTCTCGATGACTTCTGCTCGCGCCACGTTCTCCCATGGCCATGACCACACAGACACCATGCGGACCCGATGATCAAAACCACGGATTTCATAATCCCGATACGGGGACGAATCGCTCAGCCCAACCTGCAGCACGGGATCCTGACTCAGGAATTCCTGCCGGAAGAACTTGCCAAGATTCTCATCGTCTTCCCCCATCAGCACAACGGACGCTCGGGCGCCCAGGCCATCGTCAATGAGCACCCAGATATTCGCGGTGTTCATCGCCAGATAGAAAGAGATAATCAGGAGCGCACTGATGATCGTGAGAAAGAACATTCTCGAAGCAATAAAGTTCAGGAAACGTTTGAGCATCCTCACGCAACACACCTCCAGATCTGATGTTTATCAGAAAATCGCATCGACAAAAGCAGCGGCGTCAAAGGCCTGCAGGTCTTCAATGCCCTCGCCGACGCCAATATAGAGCACAGGCAGTTTCAGTTCATCCATGATCGCCACGGCAATGCCGCCTTTGGCGGTACCGTCCAGCTTGGTCAGCACAATACCGGAGACGTCGGCAACCTCGGAGAATTCACGCGCCTGCTGCAGGCCGTTCTGTCCCGTCGTCGCATCGATCACCAGCAGCGTTCGCACCTCGGCGTCCGCATACTCGCGGTTGATGATGCGCGAAATCTTCCGAAGCTCCTCCATAAGGTTCTTCTTGTTGTGCAGGCGTCCCGCGGTATCGACAATCAGAAGATCCGCCTCAGAGGACTTCGCCTTCTGAATACCGTCGAAGACAACAGCAGCGGGATCCGCCCCCTCCGCATGGCGGACAATCGGTACCTGAGCGCGATCAGACCAGATCTCCAGCTGGTCGGCAGCGGCAGCACGGAACGTATCCGCAGCAGCGAGAACAACACTGTGACGCGCATCCTTGAAGCGCATCGCCAGCTTGCCGATGGTCGTGGTCTTGCCCACGCCATTGACGCCGACGACCATCATGATCATCGGCCAGCGCAGCGGCTTGCGCGGCATGTCCATGATGTCCTTAAGAATCTGCTTGAGAATATCGCGCGCCTTGCGGGCATCCGTGATCTTCTCCGCTTCAACACGCCGCTTGAGTTCCTCAATGACCTTATCGCTTGTGCGCACGCCCATGTCGCTCATGATCAGGATATCCACGAGGTCCTCGTAGAAATCCTCGTCGATCTCCTCCGTCGCCTCAATCAGCTCATCTACACGGCCGGCAACGTTGGTGCGCGTTTTGGAAAGACCGTTCCACAGGCGGGAAAACAGGCCCTTCTTTTCATCTTCCGCAGGCGTCTCCTCCTGCTGCACAGACGATCCCGCAGCGGCCGGCTGCTGAATCTCCGTCTTTTCTTCCTTCTTTTTTCCAAATCCAAAGAATGCCATATTGACGGCTCCTTTCGCTCTGAGTGTCGGTTATTCCATCGCGTCCTCGCCCACATCCTTGAGCTCGACGCTGAGCATCTTCGAAACGCCCTTTTCCTCCATGGCCACGCCGTACAAACCGTCGCAGCGCTCCATGGTGCCCTTTCTGTGGGTAACGACAACGAACTGCGTATCGCGCGAGAAGTCACGCAGATAATCCGCAAAGGTCGAGATGTTGCCGTCATCCAGCGCAGCCTCAATCTCATCGAGGAAGCAGAACGGCGTCGGCTTGAGGCGAAGCATCGCAAACAGAATCGCAATCGCAGTCAGCGCGCGCTCGCCGCCCGAAAGCAGGGACAGCAGCTGGAGCTTCTTGCCCGGCGGCTGCGCAACAATTTCGATGCCGCAGGAAAGCACGTCCGCCTCGTCCAGAAGGCGCAATTCCGCATGGCCGCCGCCAAAGAGCTTGGCGAAGGTTTCGGAGAAATACACCTGCATCAGGCGGAAGTTCTCCATAAACTGGCGTTCCATCTGGCGCTGCAGGGTTTCGATGATGCCCTGCAGATCTCCCTGCGCCTTCAGCAAATCATCCCGCTGGCTTGTCAGTTCGTCATAGCGCTCGCGGCAGATTCTGTAATCCTCCACCGCTGTCACATTGACCGGACCCATTGCCCGGATCTCGCGGCGGATTTCTCCGGTTCGTCTGTCCGACGCCGAAAGATCAAACGGCTCCTTGAGATACTCCTTCGCGCCCGCATAGGTCAGCTCATATTCATCCCAGATGCGCTGCTGCATCTGCGTGAGCTCGGTCTGTGTGCGCGAGAGCACCATCTCCGCCTTGTGGCATTTATCCTGATCCGCCGCAAGCTGCTCGCGCAGGGCATCAATTTCCTGCGTCAGGCTGCGGATTTTCTCCTGGCTTTCGCTGCGAAGGCCCTGCTTAACCGAGAGGTCTTCCTGCGCATCCTGCAGCTTCCGGGCACATTCCTCCGCTTCCGCCGTGTTCTGCGCCATCTGCTGCGTTGCCTGCTGATGCGCCAGAATGAGTCTTTCGCGGTTTTCATGTGCCTGTCCAAGCTGCGCGGCGATCTCCTCCAGCTCGCGGCGCATACGCGCGCCGTCCGCTGTCATCGCCGTGAGGTCGCGCTCCCGGGCAGCCAGCGTCACGCGAACGGACTGCGCCTGCTCGCGGAGCGTATCGAGCGCTTCACGCTTTTCATAGAGCGCGTCGCCGAGTTCTCCCGTTCTGCGGTTCATCTCGTCGCTGGTGCGCTCTTCGCCCGCCTGCGTGCTTCTTGTTCCGGCAAGCTGGCTGTCGATCTGCACCAGATTCTCGGCAATCTGAGCGCGCAGAAGATCGCATTTGCGCTCCTGCTCCGCGTGATTCTCCCGCTGAACTGTCATCGTCCGGACACGCTCGCTGGCGATGGAGACGTCGATCTGCGCCTGATGCAGCGCTTCAAACGCCTGCGCGCGGCGCTGCTTGATCTCCTGGCGGAACGTCTCGCCCTTGCGCAGGCGCTCCTCAAATTCCCTGATCTCGTTATCCAGCCTGACAAGCAGCGCTTCATGCTCCTTGATTTCGCGATCCCGCGAGAGGAGACTCGTCATGCGCGAGCTCGAACTGCCGCCCGTCATCGAACCGCCGGAGTGCATGACGTCGCCTTCCAGCGTCACAAGGCGGAAGGCGTGGCGTCCGCGGCGCATGATCTCGATACCCGCATCCAGATTCTCTGCGATAACCGTTCGGCCCAGCAGGTTTTCCATGATCCCGCGATATCGCTCGTCATAACCGACCAGCTCGCTGGCCAGGCCTACGCAGCCAGGCATCGTCAGCAGCTGACGCTCCTGATGGTTGAGCGTTCTGCCGTTGATCGTCGTCAGCGGCAGGAATGTCGCTCGGCCGAGCTTATTGCTGCGCAGATAGCCGATCATATCCCGGGCGACATATTCGTCGCTGGTGACGACATGCTGCAGCGCGCCGCCGAGCACCGCCTCCACAGCGCGCTCAAGTTCCTTGGGCACCTGCATCAGCGAAGCGACAACGCCATGCACGCCTTGATTTCCGCGAGCATGCTGAAGCACCTGCTTGACCGCCTGCTGATAGCCGGCGTAGTCGCGTTCCATTTCGCGCAGGACGCGCAGGCGGCTCGCCGCAGCCTGTTTCTGACCGCTCGTCTCGGTGATGGCCTGCTGAATCCTTGTAATCTTCTGCGCCGCTTCCTGCGACTGCTGATCGATTTCCCGCTCGGCTTCCGTCAGGGATGCTTCGGCGTCCTGTGCGTCAGCCAGTTCCTCCCGCGCCTGCGCAAGCTGCTCGTCAAGCCTCTCCGCGATGATGGAAAGCTCCTCGCGCTGGTTTTCGGCTTCTTCTCCGCGCCGCTCGAGTTCCTTCCTCATGGTCGAAAGGCGCGCTTCGCTGGTACGTACGTCGCTCAGGCGGTTCATGGCGTCGATGATCGCGCTCTTGTGCGCCTCCAGCGCCTCCTCCGCTACCCTTGCAGCTTCCTGCGCGGCGATCAGCTCATCCTCGCGCTGATGCAGCTGGCGCTGAAGCTCCGTAATTTCCGCACGCGTCTTCAGCGTATGGCGGTCATTGGCTTCAATCTCGCCGCTCAGCGTCTCGCTCCTGTTTCTGCGGACGTCTTCCTCCTGGCTGAGGCTCAGCACGTCCTTTTCCATGCGCGCAATTTCAGCACGCAGCATCGCCAGTTCGCCCTCGCGGGCTTCCTTCTCCCGCGTGAGGCCGAGCACAAGCTCATGCGCCGCCGAGACCTGTTCATCCAGCTGCTGCGCCGTCTCGTTCGCCGCATCGCGCGCAAGGGCCAGCTCACCGGCGCGTCCCTCTTCCTGCGCGATCGCTTCCCGAAGACCCGTCAGCATCTGCTCCGCATCCTCGATGCGCTCTCTGGCGCGATCACTGCGCAGGACAAAGGAGGAGCACTCCAGCACGCGCAGCTCATCGCGCAGGGCAAGGTAATGCCTGGCGGTTTCGCTCGCTTTGGCGAGCGGTTCCAGCTGGCTTTCCAGCTCAGAAATGATATCCTCTACGCGCGAGAGATTGTCCCGCATATTGGAAAGGCGTTTTTCGCTTTCCTCCTTGCGCGTTCGGTATTTGACAATGCCGGCAGCTTCTTCGAAGATGCCGCGGCGGTCTTCGCTCTTCTGTGAGAGAATCTCGCCGATTCTGCCCTGTCCGATAATCGAATAGCCCTCTTTGCCCACGCCGGTGTCGCGGAAAAGTTCGACAATATCGCGCAGGCGGCAAGCCGCCTTATTGATGTAATATTCACCTTCGCCGCTTCGATACACGCGGCGCGTAATCATGACCTCTGTAAAGTCCACGGGAAGCGCATGGTCCTCATTATCAAAGACAAGCGAAACCTCGCAATAGCCCAAACGCTTGCGCTTCTGCGTGCCGTTGAAGATGACGTCCTCCATCCTGCCGCCGCGAAGCGCTTTCGCGCTCTGCTCGCCAAGAACCCAGCGCACCGCATCCGACAGATTGGACTTGCCGCTTCCATTCGGGCCGACAATGCCGGTAATACCCTGGTCAAAGACGACGACCGTTCGATCCGCAAAGGACTTGAAGCCGTATATTTCCAGTCTTTTCAGCCGCACGATTTGCGACTCCTTTCTCTTATTCCCTGATTACTGCCCCAGCACGCGCATCGCCATCTGCGCCGCAGCCTCTTCGGCGCGCTGCTTGCGGACGCCCTGCCCGCGGCCCAGCTCCGTGCCGTCCGCGCGGAGAACTCTGGCCGTAAAGACGCGCGCATGCGGAGGACCGTCCTGCGCGATGATTTCATAGGTCGGCGTTTCTTCTCCGAGCGACTGAAGGTATTCCTGCAGGGCGCTCTTGGCGTCGCGGTCGCTTCTTGCTGCGGATTCATAATCGCCCATCGCCAGGTCGATCAGCCGCGCCGCCTCATCCATGCCGCCGTCCAGATACACAGCGGCGATCACCGCTTCCATGGTATCTGCAAGAATCGAAGGATTCTCTCTTCCGCCTACGACCTCTTCGCCGCGGTCCAGCTTCAGGTAGCTGCCCAGTCCAAACTTTCTGGCCGCCTGCGCAAGGTTCGCCTCGCACACCAGCGCGGCACGCCTGCGGGTTAGCATGCCCTCCTTCAGCTTTGGGAATTTTTCATACAGTACACGGCTGACGCACACCTCAAGGACCGCATCGCCCAGAAATTCAAGCCGCTGATTGTCCTTGCATTTATGCTGCAGCGCATAGGAAGGATGCGTCATCGCCAGATCAAGCAGATCAATGTTGGAAAACGTATGGCCGATTGTCTGCTCAAGCGCGTGATAATTCATGTTCTGCCCTTTCTGCTTCTGCGCTCTCCCGTCCATTTCGCTTCGCACAACATCCCGCGCAAAGCGAAATACACGGGAAAGCCGCTGCCCGGCAATTTCCCGGGCAGCGGTCTTTTTCTTTACATCTTCTCTTTGATATAGTTGGCCATGTCGCCGACGGTCTTGACCTTTTCGATCGCGTCGTCTTCAACCTCAATACCAAACTCGGTTTCCACATCCATGACCAGCATCATCACAGACGCGCTGTCCGCCTGCAGGTCTTCCTTCAGGCGGCTCTCCGCCTTGATATCCGCAGCGGGCACGCCCAGCTGCTCGGAAACCATCGCAATCAATTTCTCCATCATTGTCGTATCCTCCTTGATTCTCGATCAATTATCTATCCAACAGGAATCTGTTGTCTTGTCAGGTTGATTACGCTCTTCATCCGCCGCCAGCCGGGCGACGCCCTCGCGGATCAGATCAACGACGCCGGTCTCTACAACCGTCCTTGCCTGACGAATCGCGCAGAAGATCGCGCGGGCATTGGAATTGCCGTGCGCCTTGATCACTGCGCCTTCGACGCCGAGCAGCGGCGCGCCGCCCACCTCGGTGGAATCAAAGCTTCCTTTGAGCTGCTTGAAGGTGTCCTTGGCCAGAAGCGCCGCAACCTTGCCCTTGGCAGAGCTCATCAGACCATTCTTCAGAAGCTTGAACAGCATCGATACGGTGCCTTCAACATTCTTGAGGACGACATTGCCGATGAAGCCGTCTGCCGCCAAAACATCGCACTGACCCGCGAGCGTATCGCGCGCCTCGACGTTGCCGATGAACTTATATACCTTCTGGCTGTTCATCAGCGCATAGGCCTGCTGCGCTTGCTCGTTGCCCTTCGCCGCCTCGACGCCGATATTGACAAGGCCGACCTCCGGCTCCTCAATGCCCATGACACGGTTCATATAGATGCTGCCCATCATGGCAAACTGATTGATCCATGCAGGCTTGCAATCGGTATTGGCGCCCGAGTCCACAAGCAGCATCGGACGGCCCGGAACAGGCAGCGGCGCGGCGATCGCCGGGCGGTCAATGCCCTTGATGCGGCCGATTTTGAACATCGAACCCGCCATCACAGCGCCCGTGGATCCGGCAGAAACGAAGGCCTGCGCCTCTTTCCGGCGGACAAGATCCATGCCGACGTTGAACGTCGAATCCTTCTTGCGGCGAAGCGCCATGACCGGATGTTCCTCAGTCGTGATCACTTCCGTTGCATGAACAATCGTCAGGCGATCCTTGACAGATGCATAGGCCTGCTGATCCGCATACTCACCGATGGTCTTTTCCAGCAGTTCCTGCGGGCCAACGAGCAGAATCTCCACATCGTCAAACGCACGCAGCGCATCAATTGCACCATCCACATTCACCTTGGGCGCAAAATCGCCGCCCATGGCGTCCAGAACAATTTTCATTTTAATCCTCCTGCTTGCTTGTAAAAGCATACATGCCGATGCCCGCCGCAATGGCGAGATTCAGCGAATCAATCCTGCTGCTGTGCGGAATCAGCGTGCTGATTCCCTGCTGCGCAAACTCATCCGGCAGACCGCTGGCCTCATTGCCAAAGACGAGTGCGAACGGCCCATTCACCTTTCTGACCGCTTCATCCAGCGGGACGGCGCCGGTCAGCATGAAAGGAAACAGCTGCCTGTCCGGATACGCTTGTCGGTATGCCTCGAACGAGTCAAAGTGCCGTACGTTCAGAGAAAATGCTGCGCCCATCGAAGCGCGCGTAACGCGCGGATCATCCGAATCCACAGCCGGACGGATAATCGCAATGTTCACAAGGCCAAAACCAAGCGCCGTACGCAGAATGGTACCCAGATTTCCGCTGTCGCTGGGGTGATGCAAAACGACATGCGGCGAATCCTCGTCAAACACACCTTCAGCCTTTTTGTATACCATAGCAGCAAAACAGTTTTCCTTTTTGGAAATCCGCTCGAGCGCACGATCCGCGATTTCGACGCGGACGCCTGCTGAAAGCGCCGCTTCGCGGAGCGCGTTCGCTCCTGCGCTGTTTTCGCTCGCTGAGGACAGCAGTAGACGCATGCAGCGATCAGGCGCATTTTTCAGGCATTCCGTCGCGGGGAAGATGCCGGGGGCGTAGGAATAATCAAGCGACTTATTATATGCTTCCAGCCTGGCCATACCGGCCCTCCTTGCATGTGATTCATACGGTTTACACACTCAACCATCTTGTGATTATATCAAAAAAAAGCGATTCCATCAAGCATTACAGCAAATTCATATGGCATCGGGTCAAAAACAACATAGCAGAAACAGTCATAAATTTGCTGTTAAGATTATTTGTTTCATATTGACTCTTTCTTAATTCTTCTTGCCGCCGGAAAAGGAATCCCTTATAATTCTAAACTGGATTTTATTTATCGTTGTCTTATTTGCAATTAGCTCATACTGTTTGCAAATCTTAACAGCGATACTCCTGTGACCTATGAAAGAAGGATTTCATCTATGCCTGATACGGCAATCCGCATCGGCCTTGACATCGGTTCCACGACCATCAAATGCGTCGTGCTCGACGCTCAAGGCGATATCATGTATTCCTGTTACGACAGACACTACTCCCTGATCACCCAGAAGACCCGCGATCTGCTCACCCGCCTTGACGAGGAAGTCGTGCACGGCGCGCCTGTATGCCTGAGCATTTCCGGTTCCGCCGGCATGGGCCTTGCCCTGGGTTCTCATATTCCTTTCGTGCAGGAAGTCTACGCGACGAAAATCGCAGCCGATCTTTTGCTGCCCGGCACGGACGTCATCATCGAACTGGGCGGCGAAGACGCCAAGATTCTGTTCCTGCAGGGAACGCTCGAAGTCCGGATGAACGGCTCCTGCGCAGGCGGAACCGGCGCTTTCATCGACCAGATGGCGACGCTTCTGGCGATCACCCCCACGCAAATGAACGAAGAGGCTTTAAAAGCGGAAAGAACCTACACGATTGCCTCCCGCTGTGGCGTATTCGCCAAGACGGACGTCCAGCCGCTGCTCAATCAGGGCGCGAAGCGTGCGGACGTCGCCCGTTCGATCTTCATGGCCGTGGTCAATCAGACCATTGCCGGCCTTGCGCAGGGCAGGCCGATCGAAGGAAACGTCGTCTATCTCGGCGGTCCTCTGACCTTCCTGAGCGAGCTGCGCGCCTGTTTTGACGAGACGCTTGGTCTCAAGGGCCTGTGTCCGGAGCAATCGCTTTACTTTGTCGCGCTCGGCGCGGCGCATCAGGCCTCCGAAGCCGTGCTGCTCAGCGAATGTATCGACGCCATCGACGCATTCCACAGCACAGAGAGCTATCGCGCCCTGTCTCCGCTGTTTGAAAGCGAAGAGGAACTTGCCGCCTTCCGCGAGCGCCATGCCAAAGCCAGAGTTCCGCTCGCCGACGCCGACTGCTACAAGGGCAACGTATACCTCGGCATTGATTCCGGCTCGACGACGATCAAATCCGTCGTCATTTCCGAAAACGGCGAACTGCTAAAGACCCGCTATCAGTCGAATTCCGGCGATCCCGTTCCGCATGTCCGCTCATTCCTCATGGATCTTCGGCGCGAGCACCCGGACTGGACAATCCGCGCCGGCGCCGTGACCGGCTATGGCGAGGATCTGATCCGCAGCGCTTTTGGCGTCGATTTCGGCCTTGTGGAAACCGTTGCGCACTTTACGGCCGCAAAGACCTTTATGCCGGACGTCGATTTCATCATTGATATCGGCGGGCAGGACATCAAGTGCTTCAAGATTCATAACGGCGTCATTGACAACATTTTCCTGAATGAAGCCTGCTCCTCCGGCTGCGGCTCCTTCCTGCAGACCTTTGCCAATGCGCTGGGCTACGACATCGCGGCGTTCTCCCAGCTCGGTCTGGCTGCGCGCAAGCCCGTCGACCTCGGCTCCCGCTGTACGGTGTTTATGAATTCCTCCGTCAAGCAGGCGCAGAAAGACGGCGCCGACGTTACCGATATTTCCGCAGGCCTTTCCATCTCCGTCGTCAAGAACGCCCTGTACAAGGTTATCCGCTGCGCAAGCGCGCAGGATCTGGGCAGCCATATCGTCGTGCAGGGAGGCACATTCCTCAACGATGCCGTGCTGCGCGCCTTTGAAAACGAGCTGCAGGTAGACGTCGTCCGTCCGGATATCGCCGGTCTGATGGGCGCATACGGCGCTGCACTCCATGCCAGGGAACAGCGCGCGCTGCTTTCCGGCGAAAGCACGGTTCTGAGCCTCGAGGCTCTGGAAGCTTTCAAAAACGAAGTCCGGCAGATTCGCTGCAGCGGCTGCGAAAACCACTGCAGGCTGACGATCAGCAACTTCGGCGGCGACCGCCGCTACATCAGCGGCAATCGCTGCGATCGCCCCGTGGCGGGCAGCCAGGCCGTCAACGACCTGAATCTTTACGCCTACAAGCAGGAAAAGCTGCGCGCGCTGATGGAAAAGCGGACGCCCGACGCCAGACGCGGACAGATTGGTCTTCCCCTCGGTCTGAATCTTTACGAGCTTCTCCCCTTCTGGCATGCATTTTTCTCCGCACTCGGGTTCGATGTGGTTACTTCGCCCTTCTCTTCCCGCGGGATCTATATCGCCGGTCAGGCCACGATTCCCTCGGATACCGTCTGCTTCCCGGCCAAACTCATGCATGGTCATGTGGATTGGCTGATCCGGCAGGGCGTAAAGACCATCTTCTATCCCTGCATGAGCTACAACCTCGACGAGCGCCTGGGCGATAACCACTACAATTGCCCGGTTGTGGCGTACTATCCGGAAGTCCTTTCGGCCAACATGCCCTCCGTTCGCGAAATCGACTTCATTCACGATTATGTCGGCATCGACCACCGGAAACATTTCCCCAGAAAGCTGACCGCCATCCTGCAAAAGCATTTCCCGGACGTTACCCTGCGCGAGGTCCGCGCCGCAAGCGACGCCGCCTATGACGCCTATGACGCCTATATGCGCGACATGCGCCGCAAGGGCGAGGAGATGATCGAAGCCGCCAGAAGAGAAGGCCGCCGCATCATCGTGCTTATCGGCCGGCCCTATCATGTCGATCCGGAGATCAATCACGGCATCGACAAGCTGATTGCCGGCTTCGGCGCCGCCGTAATCACCGAGGATTCGCTCTCCCAGCATATGGAAAAGGCGCCTGTCGGCGTTCTGAACCAGTGGACGTATCACTCCAGGCTCTACGCCAGCGCGCGCTACATCACAACGCAGAAGGATATGAACCTCGTTCAGCTGGTTTCCTTCGGCTGCGGCGTCGACGCCATCACAACCGACGAGGTTCGCGACATTCTCGAGGACAACGGCAAGATCTACACGCAGATCAAGATCGACGAAATTACGAATCTCGGCGCTGTGCGTATTCGCCTGCGTTCTCTGTTCGCTGCGATTGATCAGCAGCAGGCGCTGGAAAACGCCAAGGAGGTCTGAGCATGGCTGCAAAGCACGTTGAATTCACCAAGGAAATGCGCGAGGCCGGCTATACGATCCTCGCGCCCAACATGCTGGATTTTCACTTTTCTCTGATGGAAAAGGTGTTCCATCTCAACGGCTACAACGTGGAAATCCTCAAAAACGACGGCCCCGGCGTCATGGCCGAAGGACTCAAATATGTCCACAACGACACCTGCGTCCCCGCCCTTCTGGTCATCGGCCAGTTTATCGACGCGCTGCATTCCGGCAAATACGATCTGAACAAGGTGGCACTTGCCATTACGCAGACCGGCGGCGGCTGCCGCGCGAGCAATTACATCTTCCTCCTGCGCAAAGCGCTTAAAAAAGCGGGCCTCGATCACATCCCGGTCATCTCCGTCAACATGAGTGGCCTTGAAAAGGCCTCCGGCTTTCAGCTGACCATTCCGCTGCTTCGCCAGGTTGTCTCCTCCATGGTCTACGGCGACTGCATCATGCACGTTTCCAATCAGACCCGTCCTTATGAATTGAATCGCGGAGAAACCGACGTGCTGATTGAGCGCTGGAACAACGAGCTGATCGATCAATTCAACCGCGGCGGTGGTCTTTCCCAGAAAGAAATCCGCGCCAATATGGATCGCATCGTCGCTGATTTTGCGGCAATTCCGCGCAGCAAGGAAAAAAAGACCCGCGTCGGCATTGTCGGCGAGATCTACGTCAAGTATTCTCCTCTGGGCAACAACAGGCTCGAAGAATTCCTGCGGACGCAGGACTGCGAATACATGCTTCCCGGCGTGATGGGCTTTGTTCTTTTCAAGATTGATAACCGCATCGAAGATATCAGACTCTATGGCGGCAATCCGTTCAAAAAGCTGCTGTGCACGTTCCTCAAAAAGTACGTCCAGAAGATGGAACGGATGCTGATCGAGTCCATCAGCACCTGTGCAGATTTCGTGCCGCCCAGCGCATTTGAGCATACGAAATCCCTCGTACGCGATGTGATCGGATACGGCTGCAAGATGGGCGAAGGCTGGCTGCTGACCGCCGAGATGCTCGAGCTCGCCGAAAACGGCTATGAAAACATCATCTGCGCGCAGCCCTTCGGCTGCCTGCCCAACCACATCGCGGGCAAGGGCATGATCCGCAGGCTGACGCAGGTTCACCCCGGCATCAACATCGTGCCGATCGACTACGATCTCTCCGCAACGAAGGTCAACCAGGAAAACCGTATCCGTCTGATGCTCGCTGTCGCCAACGACGCCGAGCAGAAGCGCCGCCAGCAGGAGTTGCTCATCGCCGAAGACGAAGCAAAGCTGGCCTCCTGCGCAGGCGACTGCGACGCCTGCAGGAAGCATGCGGGATGACGCGGACCTATATAAAGCAAAAAAGGCAGTCTCGCAAAAGAGACCGCCTTTTCTTTTTTTAATCTCCAGGCACTGTTCCTCATTTCTCCTGCCGATCACCCATGATCGATGCAATCCGTCGGAACAAAGCCGAATGCCTCCTGTCCGTTTACCTGCGTGCGGACATACGACCAGCCTTCATAATCATAGACCACCTCGACGACCGGCGTTCCCTTCTCAAGCTTTGCAATCGGCGTCTCGCTCATAAACGGATCATCCGTCAATTCACAGGCCGTCAGCACCTTATTCGGATAACCGGTTTCGAGGCTCACCTCCAGCGCATAATAGCGGAACGCCTGGTGAAACTGATGAACCTGTGCGCCTTCGGGGAGAGCGGACGCCTCGATCCAGCCGATGCGGAACTTATCGGAAGAGATGCCGTATTGGATCATGATCCAGTCATCCAGCTGACCGAAGACCTGAATCCAGTCGTTTGTACTGACCATGCCCTTTCCATTTCCGCTGCGCAGATACTCCTTTCCCGGACCGGTATAGACCGGATACTTCTGTCCGCCGGTGAACCTGATCTCCTGCGGATGGAAGAGGCCCCCATCCGGCAGATCCGGCGCAGAAGAGAGCTTGCGCTCCGCCTCCTCCGGCGTTTTGGGCAGCGCATACCAGCTCACATACCGGATTTCATCCTGAACGCTTCCCCGCACCCGGCCTTCGTCGCCATGGCTCAGCGACCAGTAATGCAGGTATTCATCTTCGACAAAGCAATGCCACTGAATGGCGCTGCTGTAATGCGTAAGCCTGAAGCCGCCGTCTTTCCACGCATACGTGACGGATTCCTGAACGGCCTCCCGATTGTCGTCGATCACGGTCACAGAGAAATTCAGGCCGTCAGACTCTCGGGGAGATTCGTCAAATACGCCCTGTACCATCATCCCCTCTTCTATTCTGGAAAAGACCGCGGGATTGTCATGCTGCGGCACGGCGCCGGCATTTTTCAGCCAGTAGGTCATTTTGCCCTGCTTATTCTCGTAGCCCACGAGAAGCCGCTCGTCGTCTGATTTCAGCAGCGCAAAGCCGAAGTCTCCCTTCGGCGTATCCTCGATTTCGCAGTAATCCTCCAGCTCATAATCCGGCCACCGGTCCCCGATGTGTTCAAGCACCTCGTCCGGCGGCGCGAAGAGCGTTCCCCATTCATTGGCCTGCGCAGCGCAGGGTACAAGCAGCGCAAGCGCAAGCAGCGCATACAGCATCTTTTTCAAACGAATTCACCTCACGATTTCAGAATATCCAGGATTTCTTCCAGGCTGAACGGGCACTCCACATCCACGCTCCGGGCATAGTCATATACGGACGCCAGCGCAATCTCATACGCCTCGCGCGGAATCTGTACGCCATCCCACAGATACGTATCGCAAAGATACCGCTGCGTCTCCTCGTCCCATTCGGGTATATCGCTCATATAATCACCATAGGCCACCTTATGCCATCTGCCATCTTCCAGCCGATAGATGTAGTCGTAATAAACGCCCATATGCCCGCCGGAATTGGCCGCGAGCCCTTCGCGCTCGATATATGAAAAACAGCGTCTTCTCGTCTGCAGCATGGCCATTTCCCCGTTATGCCAGGTACGAATCTGATATCCGCCCGCTTCGCTGCCCGTATCCGACACCAGCTCCGGCACATCGTCGTCGTCGATAAAGACCAGCCCATAGGCGGCGATATGCTCCGGATTCTCATCCGAAAGCAGGAAATTCCGGTATGCCGCCTTCCATGCGTCGGCTGTGTTTTTCCGCCCGGTCTTCAGCGTCTGCTCCGAGGAGGTCAGTTCGATCAGCTTTGCGCTCACATAGCCGGTTTGACCATCCGCTTCGACGTAATACCAGTTTTCTACCGTCTGCCCCAGAATAACGACTTCTGTGCCGGCGTCGAGCCTGCCCGCAAGCTGATACTCTGTCGACGGTCCCTTGCGCATGTTGATATAGTTTTTCGCCCTGACCACGCCCCGCCAGCTGTAAGCGTCCACGCTCCGCGCCCGCGAGCCTGTGCGTAGATAGGAAGACTTGATATATCCGCGCAGCCTGCCCAGTTCAACATGCGTCCATTCCTCCTGCGGATCAGAAAGACATTCGACTTCCGTTCCCGTAAAAAACAGGCCAAGCGAATCCGACTTCGCTGTTTCCGCTTCCCGAAGATGCACCCGCGACGAATTCCGCCCATCGATCACCGCAGCGCAAACGCCTTCCGCCTGCGCAGAAAGATACCCGCACAAAACCAACGCAGCGACCAGCGCCAGAATCCATTTCTTCATCAAAACCCCTCCCGCATCCTCTATACTCAATAGACGAATGCGGGAAGGGTTTGTTGCATGTTTTTTCCGCTTCAGTTTATTTTTTGCACATGAATAATCCATCTCTGCTGCACATCACATAATATGTACCGCGCGGCATATACGGCATGCGCAGTTCGCTGCCCTGCTCCGGATACAAACGTGCCAGAAGCACACGATCATAGCCCACGCAGGCAACAAAACGGATATGGTGTTCCTTCTCCATGCCGTGCTCAAATGTGATATACGTTTCACCATCCACATCCTGAAGCCGGATTGCATGATCGTGATCATACGGCACAGGCGCGAGCGGCTCCAGCACCCGGGAGCAGCAGGAAACCTGCGC
>JAFSCW010000105.1 GCA_017436605.1 Clostridia bacterium
ACTCCAGCGTGCGGACCGGCACGTCGAGGGAGCGGAAGAAGTCGACGGTGTTCTGCCAGAGCTGGTTGTACCAGTACATGGAATCCTCCGGCTTGCACACGACGATCATTTCCTGCTTCTCAAACTGATGGATGCGGTACACGCCGCGCTCCTCGATGCCGTGCGCGCCAACCTCCTTGCGGAAACAGGGAGAATAGCTGGTCAGGGTCTGCGGCAGCTGATCCTCGGTGAGGATGGTGTCAATGAACTTGCCGATCATGGAGTGCTCGGAGGTACCGATCAGGTACAGATCCTCGCCCTCGATCTTGTACATCATGTTCTCCATCTCCGCGAAGGACATGACGCCGGTCACGACGTTGGAGCGGATCATGTACGGCGGGATGCAGTAGGTGAAGCCGCGGTCGATCATGAAATCGCGCGCATAGGAAAGGCACGCGCTGTGCAGGCGCGCCACATCGCCGATGAGGTAATAGAAGCCGTTGCCGGAGGTCTTGCGGGCGGACTCAATGTCGATGCCGGCGAGCTTTTCCATGATCTCGACATGATAGGGGATCTCGAAATCCGGCACAACCGGCTCGCCATAGCGCTCGATCTCCACGTTCTCGCTGTCGTCCCGGCCGATCGGCACGCTGTCGTCGATGATCTGCGGGATCACCTGCATGCGGGTCTTGATCTCCTCGGCATACTGCTCCTCGAGCACCTCGAGCCTGGCCAGCTCGTCGGCAATCGCCGCGACCTGCGCCTTCGTCGCCTCGGCCTCGTCCTTCTTGCCCTGCTTCATCAGGCCGCCGATCTGCTTGGAGAGCACCTTGCGCTGATTGCGCAGGCTGTCCGCCTGCTGCATGGCCTCGCGGTTCTTGATATCCAGCTCGATAACCTCGTCCACCAGATAAAGCTTGGCGTCCTGGAACTTCTTTTTCATATTCTCGCGCACGACGTCCGGCGTCTTGCGCAGCATATTGATGTCCAGCATGGTAAACAATCTTCCTTTCTGTTTCGGCTTTCGCCGTTTCATATCCGTGATTCGCCGGGTATACAAAAGGAGCCCTCATCCGTATGGGACGAAAAGCTCCGCGTTGCCACCCAAATTGCCGCCCGACGCCATACCGGACAGCCTCTCCTGGCGCGTTAAGGGGCGCAAACCCGCGGACTCATCATCCGCCGCATAAAAAGAGTGGATCTTCTGCCGCCTGCCCTGCCTTGCACCAACCGGCAGTTCTCTTTGCGCGCGCACAGCGTATTCTCTTTCTGCCCCTTTTCCGGGGCGCGATATGTACGCCTATTATAGCCCAATCATCACGATTTTGCAACAGGAGTTTTCCTTTTCCCGGAAAAAGGAGCCCGCTTTTATGAGAAAAATTGACATTCCTCTTTCCATCATGTACAATAAGATGATGTGATAAAAACACAGAAAACGGGCATCCTGCGTAAAAAAGCGCAGGTGATCGATTATGGATGAATACAGGCCGGATCTGGCCGAGGAGGCAAACATGGGCACTTCTAAGAACATCGAATCCGCCCGCCGTGAGGAAAACGGCGTTGTGTATTATGACCGCGGCATCCTGACCGGCGCGGACGGACGCCGCTATCAGCGCTATGCGATCAAGACCCATTTCGTCGAGCCGAACGAAAGCCAGGCCGAGCTCGTCCGCCGCTATGTCCTTCCGCTGTATCAGCCGGGTGACTGCCTCTCCTTCACCGCGAAGGTCATGGGCATGTGCACCGGCGCCGTGCGCACCCTCGAGGATACGCATCCCGGCTTCTGGGCGCGCACGCTCGCGCCGTTCGCCGGCCATAATTCCACCGGCATCGGCATGCACCAGCCCTACAAGATGCAGCTGACCATTGAGCTGTGCGGCCTGCCGCGCGTGCTCTTTGCCGCCGCCGTCTCCGCCGTCACCCGGCCGTTCGGCATCCGCGGCCTGTTCTACAAGATCTGCGGACACGACGTCGCCGGCATCGACGGCTTCTATCCGGATTCCTCCTTTGAGGTCTATCACACCATGGGCGTGCTCAACCCAAGCAACCCGGTCGCGCTGTGCGATGCGCTCTATGAAGAGACCGGCGTGCCGGTCGTGGTCATGGACGCCAACGATTTCGACCAGAATCAGCTGGGCAAGGCCACGAATTTCCCGCTGACCGACGAACAGATTCAGGACGCCATGAAGGACAACCCCTCCGGTCAGGGAGACGAGCTCACGCCGTTCATCCTCATCCGTCCGCTGAACTGATCCCTGTCCATCGCCCCTCCTCTTCGGGCGGGCCATTCCTCAGACAAATACCCCGGGCGGCCGCTGCCGCCCGTTTTTCTTGAAAAGGAGTTCTGCATGCATGCTGCATTTGCCCTGAAGGGCCTTGTCGTCGATACGCCCATCGCCGGCGAAATCCGCACGCGCGAAGGCTATCTCGTCTGCGAAGACGGTCTGGTCGAAGGCTTTTATGACAGCCTGCCCGGGCGCCTGTCCGGCATCCCCGTAAAAGACTGCGGCGGCAGGCTGATTCTGCCCGGCATGAGCGATCTCCATCTGCATGCTCCGCAGTACAGCTACTGCGGTACAGCGATGGATCTTGAGCTCCTGGACTGGCTGGAGCGGTATACCTATCCCGAGGAAAGCCGCTACGCCGACCTCGATTACGCCAGAAAAAGCTACGCCTTCTTCACGCGGGATCTGCTCCATACCACGACGACCCGCGCCGCCATCTTCGCGACGATCCATCCCGAAGCGACGCTAGAGCTCATGCGCCAGCTGGACGAAGCGGGCCTTGGCGCTTATGTCGGCAAGCTGAACATGGACCGCAACTGTCCGGAGCATTACAGCGAGGGCTCTCCCGAAAACGGCGCGCTGCAGACCCGGCGCTGGCTGGAAATGTGCAGGGAAGCCGGCTTTGCGCGCGTCTTCCCGATCCTCACCCCGCGCTTCACACCCAGCGTCACCGACGCCTACATGCAGAAAATCGGCGAAATCTCCCGCGAATACGGCGCGGCCATGCAAAGCCACCTGAGCGAAAATCTCTCGGAGATCGAATGGGTCAAATCCCTTTGCCCTGACGCCCAAAACTATGCGGATACCTATGCGCGGCACGGCCTTTTCGGCGGCGCATGCAGGACCATCATGGCGCACTGCATCTATTGCCCGGAGGAAGAGGACGCGCTGATGAAGCGCAACGGCGTCTTTATCGCCCACTGCCCGACCAGCAACGAAAACGTCATCGCCGGCATCGCGCCCGCCGCCCGCTATCTGCGAAACGGCTATGAGATCGGCCTCGGCTCCGATGTCGCCGGAGGCCATACGCTCAATCTTTTCGCCGTGATGGCCTCCGCCGTGCAGGTCAGCAAGCTGCGCTGGCGCTATGTCGATCAGACTGAAAAGCCCCTGACGATGGCGGAAGCCCTGTATATGGCCACGGCAGGCGGCGGACGGTTCTTCGGCAGGGTCGGCCTGTTCGAGCCGGGCTACTGCTTCGACGCCGTCGTTGTGGATGACGGCGCGACGAGGAACCTTCGCGAATTTTCCGCGCCTGAGCGCATCGAGCGCTGCGCCTATCTGCTTTCTTCCCGCGTGGAAGCCAAATACGTCGACGGCTGCCGAATTCTCTGATCCCCCCTTCTCCTTGATATGACCGCATTTTTCTGGCCCCTTTCGGGGCCTTTGTTATTTTGCAGCCGTCGCCGCCCGGCAGCATTTTTTATATTCTGTTCACTTTTTAACAAAAGCCACACTTTTGCCACAAATATTCCGTATGATGTAATCGTGTTGTTAGGCCCTTCTCACAGGGAGAGGGCAATACACAGGAACGCAAAAAGGAGACACCATCATGAAGAAGATTCTTTCCATCGTCATGATCGCTGTCCTGCTGATGAGCATGGCCGCCTTCGCGCAGGCCGAAACGCTCACCGGCAAGGCCAACGGCTTCGGCGGCGAGCTCACCGTGACCGTCACGACCGACGGCGACAAGATCACCGCCGTGACCGTGGACAGCCACAGCGAGACCCCGAACATCGGCACCAAGGCAGTCGACGCGCTGCCGGCCGCCATCGTCGCAGCGAACAGCGCCGACGTCGATACCGTCGCCTCCGCGACCGTGACCTCCAATGCGATCATCGCCGCCGTCAAGAACGCGATGGATCCGGCAAACAATCCGTACGAGGCTCCGGTCAAGGCCGAGGCTCAGACCCAGACCGCCGAGGCCGCTGAAGCCTACATCGGTATCGGCGTGGCCAGCGATGGCCGCAAGGGCCCGGGCTCCGATGATCAGGGCACGCAGGTCTGGAGCTTCAATCAGGTTATCGCGGCGGTCGTCTTCGACGGCGAGGGCCGCATCCTCCTGTCCAACGTCGACCAGCTCGAAATCGCGACCCCGAACTACGACGGCGCGACCATGCCGCATCTGTCCGGCTTCCCGGGCCAGGGCGGTTATAACCTCGACGCCGACCACGACGCTGTCGTCGACGGCAAGACCGAGGACACCGAGGAAAACTTCATGGCCGAGGTCGCTTCCTGGCAGACCAAGCGCGAGCGCGGCGAGGGCTATGTCATGGGCACCGGCTACTGGTCTCAGCAGATGGACAAGTTCCAGGAGGTCTTCGCCGGCATGACCATCGAAGAGGTCAAGGAATGGTTCGCCAAGTACTGCGCCGACAGCAACGGCCGCCCGCTCAAGGACGGTTCCTCCAACGAGGGCGACGCTGCGAAGTACGCCGCGCTGACCGACGACGAGAAGGCCATGCTCGCTGACGTGACTTCCGCCGCCACCATGTCCCTCAACGACAGCCACGGCAACATCATCGCCGCGCTGGAAAAGGCTTACCTCAACCGCGTCCCGCTGAACGTGGAATCCGCTTCCGCGATGGGTCTGGGCGTTGTGAACACCGGC
Source organism: Clostridia bacterium (assembly GCA_017436605.1). Classification (GTDB taxonomy): domain Bacteria; phylum Bacillota; class Clostridia; order Christensenellales; family Aristaeellaceae; genus Ventricola. Next base: position 4,876 of record JAFSCW010000105.1, read on the forward strand.
CGCAAGGGCCCGGGCTCCGACGATCAGGGCACGCAGGTCTGGAGCTTCAACGACGTGTACGTCGCCACCCTGTTTGACGCCGAGGGCAAGATCGTCGCCATGCACGCCGATCAGATGGAAGTCGCGACCCCGAACTACGACGGCGCGACCATGCCGCATCTGTCCGGCTTCCCGGGCCAGGGCGGTTATAACCTCGACGCCGACCACGACGCTGTCGTCGACGGCAAGACCGAGGACACCGAGGAAAACTTCATGGCCGAG
>JAFSCW010000106.1 GCA_017436605.1 Clostridia bacterium
AACCGGACGCTCTAGCCAGCTGAGCTATTGAGCCAAAGAGTTGGTTGCGGGAGGAGGATTTGAACCTCCGACCTTCGGGTTATGAGCCCGACGAGCTGCCAGACTGCTCCATCCCGCGATGTCTTGCGTCGTTCCGACGACATGGATCATTATATCGCAGAGATGTGGGTTTGTCAATACATTTCTGTAAATTTCTTTTTCAAAAATCCATCCATGTTTCCGTGAGCGGAAAGGCGCAGCTCCGTCATACCGAAACAGCGCATCGCCGCCTCGAGAATTGCAATGCCGCTGGGAATGATATCCGCGCGATGCGGCATCAGCCCGACGATCTGCCTGCGTTCCGCCATGGCCATGTGCGAAATCTTCCGTCCCCATGCGGCCACCTCGCTGCGGGTCATGGTCATGCCCTCGCAGATATCCGGCTCAAACAGCGGCACGCGGCGCTGCATCGCGCCGAGCGTCGTCATCGTTCCGCCCACGCCCGTCCAGTCCCGTCTGCGCGGAAGCGCGAGCAGCGCCTGCGCATCCCTTCTGATCAGGTTCATGCAGCGTTCGACCGTCGCCTCATAGCTTTCCCTGCTGACAACCGGCATCTGCGCATTCATGCGCACAGCGCCCATCTGCAGGCTGACCGCGCCCAGCACATTCGCATCCTCGCCGACGGTGAATTCCGTAGATCCGCCGCCGATGTCGATCACGCCGCTGGCTCCGCCCTCGCTGGCGCCGATATAGGAAAGCACGCCCTCCTGCTCGCCGGTGATGATTTCGATTTTTGTCGCGCTTGCCTTCTCCGCCCTTGCCGTGAATTCCTCGCCGTTGGACGCATCGCGCACAGCGCTGGTCGCAAAAACAAAAATCTCCTGTGCACCGCAGGCGCGCGCCACATCGGCGAGCTCCGCAACGGCTTCCACAGAAGACCGGATACTCTGAGCCGTCAGCGCGCCGTCCACAAGTCCGGCAAACAGACGCGTTCCGCGGCGTTCACGGCGCACAATGCACAGCCTGCCCTCATTCCACTGTGCAACCAGCAGACGAATCGCATTGGAACCGATTCCAATACAGGCAAGGCGCATGGCATTCCCTCCGTTCATACAGAGCTGATCTTATTCACGATTGCTTCCGTCGTAGATCTCGAACTCCGGCTCGAGTTCCTCGAGATTGCCGACTTCATAGATCGTCTCGCCATACCAGCAATAGCCATACTCACGACGGGCAGTCCGCTCCACAAAATCCCTGGTGTCGATTTCCGCCAGTTCCGCGTTGAGCTGATTGTTTCTGGACTGCGCGTCATAATACTCGCTTGCAGCCGCTTCCAGCTGGGTCTTCTGCCGTTCAAGGCTGACCGACTTGGAAGGGAAGCGCGCGAGCATCATCAAAGCAACAACGCCGAGGAAAAACGACAGAATCCTGAACGGCCGGATTCTGCTCCGTTTTTTATTCATGTCTTTTCCCTCCGCGCATAATGGTATAGTGTGTTCAACATTCTACTCTTTTTCCATTTTTCCTGCTTCATATTGACAATTTTCGTCTATTTTTTCACTTTTTTTGACATTTCCGCGAAGGAACGAATGATCAACCGGGCAATCCTTCCCGCCGTGCAGCCATAAACGGCCATGCCGAGCAGCACGCCCGCAAACACATACCACCTGAAGACCTCCGTCTCCAGCGCAAGGCCCGCGGCGATGATGCCTGCCGCGCAGGCTGCGCCAAAGAACAGATCCAGAAAACCCGTCATGGCGCAGCCGGCATGCAGCAGCCGGCGCAGAAGCGCAAGCATGTCATACACCATGCCAAGCGCCACGCCGCACAGCATCATGGCAAAAAAGACATGCGCCTGCAGCGCGACCTTCATGCGTCACTTCCTTTTTCTGCCGAAGAGCCCCCATGCGCTCTTGCGGCCAACCGGCCCGTTGTACTCGATCCCGGCGATCTGTCCCGTCACATCCAGCCTTCCGTCCTCCAGGTTCAGCCGCTCGATATGCATGTCCTCGCCCAGCAGCGCCACCTCGCCCTCCGAGGTTTCCAGCACGATCTCCTGCTCATTGAAGCAGCTGACCGCCATTACCCCGGCCAGCCTTGCCCTTCCTCTTCCCTCGAGTTCCAGCGTATGGACAGCCTTCGTTTCGCCTTCCATGCTCATCGCCTCCGCAGCATCCTATGCGCAGCGCGGGGCAAACATGCAGCTGACCGCACACAGAAAAAGGACGCCCGAAGGCGTCCTTTTTGGAAAAAGCCGTTACATTCATAACTTCTGTCTTTTATTTCTGTGCCTGCTGAAACAGCGCCGTCAGCTCCGCGCTGCCCGCTCCGCGCAGTTCCTCCAGCCACGCCTCGTAGTTTTCATCCGTCAGTTCGACCTCGCCCGTGGCAAACCGGGCGATGCCGCGATCCACCATGCCGCCCAGCTGTGCAGCGAGCGCATTGGCCTTCTCCTGATCCGCCATGCTGAGGGCATACGCCGGCGTCACCTGCTCGCTGACCGCCCTGACCTTCTCGCTCGCCGAGAAGACATGCTGGTCCAGCGCGCTGTCCACGCTGAAGATGAACTCCGCCGGATACAGCGCCGGCATCGCCACGCCGGTATACATCAGCACCTCGGAGCGGATTGCATTGATATCGCGCATGGAGTCGGTGATGAAGCTCCATTTTCCGTTTCCCGAGAACTGATAGTCCTCGCCCTCCACGCCGCCATAGGCCAGCAGCGCGCCTTCCTCGCCATAAAGGGCGTCCACCCACTTGAGCGCAGCAGCCGGATCCTCGCAATGAGCGCTCACGGCGAAGCAGCCCGTCCAGACCTCGCCCAGCAGGTCGCGCCAGCGGATGCTGCCATCCGGTCCGGCGATCAGCAGCGGCTCGAAATCGGCCGTCGAGGCGGCGGGAATATGCGTATACGGGGTCATCGAGAGGATCAGGCCGCTTTTCACGGTCGTATCCTTTTCATCGCCGGCGGAAAGAATGGCCGTGCTGTGCACGCCCGTAAAGGCGTCGCTGCCCAGGATTCCCTTGTCATTCCACTGCTTGAGCAGCTCGATGAACGCACGATACGCTGGAAGCTCGGGCGCAAAGACATACGTTCCGTCTTCCCCGCGCGCAAGGTGATAATCGTCAGCGACGATGCCGAAATACGGCAGCAGCCAGCGCATTTCATAGACGCCGAGCAGATCCGCCGCGGTCTCGTCCTGCGCATGGTTGCGGTTCGGATCGCCGGCGATCATCTGCTCCAGCGCGGCGGTCAGCTCCTCAAGCGTCTGCGGCATGGACAGCCCGAGGTTTTCCAGCCAGGCGCGGTTGATCCACAGGATCGCCTGACGCTCATGCTCGTTGAGCAGCGGCAGGGAGGCAATCCGTCCGTCGTCCAGAGAGATAATCTCCTTCCACTGCGGATGCGCCGCCAGCAGCGCACTGAGGTTGGGCATATGCGCGTCAATCAGGGGCGCAAGATCGATCAGCGCGCCGCTTTCCAGCAGGCGGATCTCCTGTTCGCGCGTGAGGTTGGCCTTAAAGAGCACATCGGTCTTATCCTCGCCCTTTTCCATGCTTTCAAGCAGGGCAAGGTAATCCTTCTCTTCGGCGATGCCCGCCGCCTGAACGGCCACGCCGGTCAGGGCCTCCATCCTCGAAAAGAAGAGGTTGTTTTCCCAGCTGCGGGTCACGGACTCGGTTTCATAGCCCGTAACCCTCAGCGGCTCCGCCGCCGCGCAGCCGGCAAGCATCACGATCATCATCAGCAACACTGCTGCCGTTTTCTTCATAGCGTCCTCCGTATCTCGTAACAGATTCATTACTTTGCATTATATCACATCCTCCTGCGGATAGAAAGAGTGATTCTTGCCCAGTCAGGACAGACTGTGTGCGGGATTTTTCCATCCTCCGCCGGCCATCCGCCGACTATTTGCGAACGCTGCGCCATAAGCTTTTAGGACAACTTACCTGGGAGGGGACGTCATGATGGATCGCATGCAGAGCGCATGGCGCGCAAGACGCGTACTGCTCATCGGACACGAGGACGGGCTTTTCAGATCGCTGGCGCTTTTTCTTGGCGAGCTCGGCGCCAGAATCACGCGCATGCCGCCGGGAACGGACGCAGAAACCTATTTCCGCGCGATGATTAGCGGGCGGGTCAGCGCCGTGATCGTCGTTCAGGCGCATCAGCTCGCGCCCGGACGCGGGCCCACCATGCAGCTGCGCGTGCTTGATCTGATTCTCAGCGAGGCGCGCGAAACCGGTATTCCTCTGGTGATGCTCGCCTGCCTGCACGACGCCGCGCCCGACGCCGCGCAGGAGCGCGCCCAGTCGATCCTGCGGCTGTACGCAGACGGCGTATGCCGGGGACTGTTCGGCGATCCGGTCAGCGTGCAGTATTTCCGCCCCACGCCGGGCACGGACGCCTCAGCCGTATGCGCAGGCATGCTGGACTTTGGCGCGCGCTTCTTCTCGGGCGATACGGAGCTGACCGGCGTAATGGAGCTGGACGTACGCAAGCAGGCATAACCCCCATGCAATTCCAAACCCTTATCTCCTGCGCCTCATAAAACGAAACGATACCCTGTCCCTATTTTGGACGGGGTATCGTTCACTTGATGCCCGGAAGAGCGGGCCGTTCTTTCCTTATACCGCCTTCATCCGCCGCATGAGCTTCCTCCCCGCAGCATGGACAAGCTCCTTTTCAGACGGATCCATGCCCAGCAGATAGACGCTCACCGCATAGACCGCGCTGTAGGGCAGGGCGAAGAGCACCACGCCGCCATAGCCCGAAAACGCATGCAGCCGCACCGCCAGCAGCGCCAGCAGCACCGGCGGCACAAACGAAGGCACGATGCTGAGGATGCTCTTCCAGAAGTACTTCATGTCCAGGCCGATATGCGTGTGGTAATACCAGTTCATGACAAAGCCGTTGCACACGACCATCGAGATCGCCGTGCCCAGCGCGCAGCCCATGCCGCCATAGCGCATGCACAGGGGGATGGAGATGGCGACGTTGCTCAGCGCCATGACAAAGTATACCTTCGAACGGAACTGATGCCTGTTCTTCGCGCGCTGGATTTCGATGCCGATGTTCTGAATCAGCGGCACCGTAACGGGAATCATCAGAAGCAGCGCAATCGGATACGCGCCTTCGTATTCTCCGCCGCCCCATGCCTCGATGAACGGCTCGCCCACGAAGATAAAGCCCGTCAGTACCAGCATCAGCAGCATGAACTGGATGCGGCCTACGCGGGTAAACAGGCGCGTCAGCGCGCCGTCCCCCTCGCCCCTTGCGACAATGCGGTTGATCTGCGGCACAAACACGCCGGAAATCGAGGTCGACAGCGTCATATAATAGCGGTGCAGCTGGCTGCCCACGCCGTAAACCGCCGTCGCCGCCGTGCCGGAAAAAATGCCCAGAAGCGTCGTATCGACCGTCCAGTTGATCTGGTCGATGATCATATTGAGGAAGATAAAGAACGAGAAGCCCGCCATCTCGCGCAGCAGCCGGAAATCAAACCTGCCGAACGTCAGGCGCATGTTCAGCTTTCTGACGCAATACCAGATGCTCGAGGCGTCCGTCACCACGCTCAGAAGGAGCGTCACCAGCACCAGCGACACGGAGCCAAGCCCCGAAAGCAGCAGCGGCAGCATGACGATCGGGTTGAGCACCGTGCGGATCATCGAAACCAGCCGCTGGAAGAGGAACCGCTCCTTCGCGGTGATATAGGACGTAAACACGCTGCACGGGAAGGAGACCGCGATGTTGACGACCAGCAGCGCCATCAGCACGCGCGCCGTGTCGATTTCATCGGGCGTAAGCTTGGCTGCAAAGATGTTGTGCACGTTGGCGACCAGAATCCCGCCGACGACGAGGCTCGCCGCCGCGATCACCAGGAAGATCACCATGAACATGCCGTTGATCCGCGCGACGCCATCTTCGCCGTCCTTCGCTTCCGCGCGCGCAAAATAGCGCACATACGCGCTGCCCAGGCCGAAGCTCATCAGCGCAAGATTGGAAATAAAGCCGTTCACCAGCGTATACAGGCCATACTCGCTTTGCCCCAGCAGGCGCAGCATGATCGGCGTATACAGAAGGGAGAGCACCGTGGAGAGCACCGTCTGCCCATAGGAGAGCAGCACGCCCGCCTTCTTCTGATCCATATTGTTACTCCTTAGCCGGATTGTTCATCATGTGTTTTAACACGTGTTTTATCATGTATGCCGTCGCGTATTCCATGATTTTTCAAACGATTATAGTGTACCCGCTTTGCGCTCTTTTTTCAAGATGCATTCATGGGCTTTATCCCTCGTTCAATTCGTGCTATAATACCCTTATTCCTTATGGATACACAGGAGGACGGTATGAACGTTTTCAATACGGCGGGCTCGCCGATCAATACAGGGGCTCTTGACGCATACCTCGACCGCTGGGCGCGCAGGAATAACCTCGCCGGCGTTTCCGCATATATGCTCGGCCCGGACGGACAGCGCCACAGCTGGAACTACGGCTTCCGCGATGCGCAGGAAAGCATCGCGCCTGACAGCGATACGATGTTCGGCATCGCTTCGATGAGCAAATCCATGACCGCGCTGTGCGCCTGCATCCTGCACTGCGAGGGCAAGCTGAGCATCCACGACCCCGTTGTGAAGTATCTGCCGGATTTTTCCGTCGCGGGCCAGCCGCGCGAGGCCGTGACCATCCGCCATCTGGCGATGCACACCGCCGGCATCCCGCCGATGGAGCCGCTGGAATGGTCCATCGCCATGAACAGCGAGGACCGCAGCGAAAGCGCGTGGCTGCTTTCCATGCGCCGCACAGCGCCCAACAGGATGGAGACCATCGAGCAGCTGATTTCCTACATCGCTTCCTGCGGCTATCACACCCTCGGCGCGCCGGGCGAGGTGATGAGCTATTCCAACGAAAGCTATGCCATCCTCTCCTATGTGATCGACAAGGCTGCGGGCATGCCGCTGGAGCAGTACATGCATGAGCGCATCTTTACGCCCCTTGGCATGACGCGCACGATCCTGGATAACGGCATCGAGGCCTCCCGCGCGCTTTCCGGCGGAAACATCACATCTCTGTTTGAAATCATCGACGGCAAGCGAGTGTGCGACGACGCCTGGAGTATCCTGCCGCCGTTCCGCGGCTGCGCGATGGTCAAATCCACCGCCCGCGACATGGCCGTGTATTACCGCATGATTTCGAACTTCGGCATGCATGACGGCGTGCAGGCCATCCCGCGCGAGGCAGTCGAGCTGCTGTGCGGCAAGTATCACGCCCTGCACGAGCTCAACGCCATGTGCATGGGCATCAATAAGCGTCCGTTTTCCGGTCATGTCATCTGCGAGCATTCCGGCGGCCTGCATGGCGTATCCACCAAGGGCGGACTGCTCCTCGGGCAGGGCTGGGGCTTTGCCGTGCTGTGCAACCAGGGCGAGGAGGACATGGACGAGCTGATGTGGGGCATGTACAACGCCGTCCTCGGTCTCCCGCTCGAAACCAGCCATCGCTGGTTCAATCCCATCGGCGTTCCCTTCTCCGCGCCGGAGATGATCACCGGCACCTACGTCGGTCACGAGGGCGTGCCGAGCGTGCTGACCATCGAGGAAAAGGACGGTCGGCTGCTGCGCACGCGCGACGGCGCGACGACCGAATTCGCCTACTGCGGCGGCGCGCGCTTCCTGTCCTACAACCCCGAGAAGGATTACGACCAGGGCGTACGCCATGAATTCCTCATCCGCGACGGAAAGGCATGGGGCGTGCGCTGCGGCACGCGCGTTTTCGAGCGGCTGTAATTCCTGAGCATCGATCCTGCTTTTCCATCAGGCATCAAAGCAGAATGTGCATTTTTCTATATATGCCTTAAAGCATTTCAGGCGTCTTCTCCCCTTCGGGGAGAGGACGCCATTTTATGAATGATCTGAAGCGCTCCGATCCCGACGGACCGGAGCGCCTTTTTTTGCTTTGTTTTATGCCCGTGCGCTGATGGCGCGCAGGCGCTTCATCACGTCGTTTCCGCCGCGCCCGAAGAGCGCCAGCAGCTTCTCATACTCCGCATACAGCTGATCGTATACCGCATGGGCGTCCGCCTGCGGATGATAGACCCGCTCCACGGGAGACGCCATCGCGGCGATCGCCTCGCGGATTTCCCGCCCGGCGGCTGCCGATGCAAGAATCGCCGCGCCGAGCGCGCCGCACTGGCTGCTTTTGATCACCTGCACATCCATGCCCAGCACATCCGCGTAGATTTGCATCGCCATCGCGTTCTTCTTCGCGATGCCTCCGGTCACATAGAACGCATCCATCGGCACGCCGCCCGCGCGATAGCCCTCGACGATCATCCGCGCGCCATACGCCGTGCTCTCGATCAGCGCACGGTAGATCTCCTCGGGCTTCGTCCTCAGCGTCATGCCGAGAAGCAGGCCGGAAAGCCCGCCGTCCATCAGCGGACTGCGGCAGCCGTTCCACCAATCCAGCGCGAGAAGCCCGTGCTCGCCGGGGCGCTGGCGCTGCGCCAGTTCCGTCATCAGCTGATGCACAGAAATGCCCTTCTTCTCCGCTTCTGCTTTGTATCTCTCCGGCGCAAAGCCCTCCGCCAGCCAGCCGAAGAGATCCCCTACGCAGCTCTGCCCCGCTTCATAGCCGAAGCAGCCGGGCAGGATGCCGTCCTCGACGACGCCGAAGATGCCCGGTACATGCCGTTTCGTATCGCCCAGCGTCATATAGCAGGCCGATGTACCGATGATGCCCAGCATCTGGCCGGAGCGGCTCAGTCCCGCGCCGATCACACCGGCGTGCGCGTCGACCATCGCCGCCGCCACGGCAATCCCCGGGCAAAGCCCCAGCCGCACCGCCATCTCCTGCGTCAGCGCGCCCGCGCGCGATACGGCGGGGATCACCGGCGCGGAGAGCTTTTCCTCCGCCGCATGTTCCAGCCGTGCATCCAGCGCGGCGAAATACGCCTTCGGCGGATAGCCCTCGCCCTTTCGATAAAAGCTCTTGTAGCCCGCCGCGCAGCGGCTCCTCTGCCGCTCGCCCGTCAGCTGCCAGATAACCCAGTCGCCCGCCTCCATCCAATCGTCCATCGCCGCGTAGATATCCGGCGCCTCGCGCAGCACCTGATACAGCTTGGGCAGCGCCATCTCGCAGGAGATCCGCCCACCGAAATCGGCAAGCCACGCTTCTCCCCGCGCAAGCGCGACCTCGTTCATCCTCTCCGCTTCCGCCTGCGCGCCGTGGTGCTTCCAAAGCTTCACATACGCATGCGGCTCATGCGCATACCGCTCCAGCATGCAAAGCGGCGTGCCGTCCCGGCGGACGGGCAGCACGGTCGAGGCGGTAAAATCGACGCCGATTCCAACGACCGCATCCTGCGCCGCGCCGCTTTTCTCCAGCGCGCCGCGCACAGCGCTCTCCAGCGCAGAAAGATAATCCGCAGGATGCTGCAGCGCCCAGTCCGGCGGGAGCCGCGTCCCATCCGGCAGCGCCGTGTCCATCACGCCATGCGCATACGCGCGCTCCGCCTCGCCGAGCACGCGCCCGTTTTCCGTATCGCAGACCACAGCCCGCGCGGACAACGTGCCAAAGTCCACGCCGATGACGCAGGTTTTCATCCGGTTCATCCCCCTTTACGCCTTCCAGCCGATCGGCGTATGATACTGCGCCGCCAGCCAGAGCACGGTATAGCGATCCTTGAGATCCTTGGCATAGCGGATCGCCTCTGCGATCTTCTCTTCGCCATAAAACGCGCCGAACTCGCGCACATCCAGTCCGATGGCCGAAACCATAGCACGCATCTGCGCCTCGTCCGGCGCTTCGCGCAGCACCGCGCAGATTTCCTCCCAGCGGGTCAGAACGTCGCCGCTGTCGTCCTGTCCGTTCCAGCCAAGCCTGTCCTGCAGGCGCTGAACGCCCTGCGACGCGCCGCCATAAATCCGTACGATTTCCTTTTCCCATGCCGCGCGGTCAAAAGCCTGTCTTTGCGGCGCGCTTTCCAGCAGCGCCCTGCGGATCGCCGCCGTGACGACGGCGGAATACAGCACATCGACGCCGTGCGGATAATACGGCTGCCCATGGACAATGCCCGTAATCTCAAAGAAATGCGACAGATGATGCTCGCTGCCGGAGGCCGGGCGCGAATTGCCGACGTAGCTCATCGCCACGCCGACAGCGACCAGCGCCTCCATCAGCGCGCGGATGGCTTCCCCATCGCGCGCAAGCACGCCCTCCGCGAGTCCCTCGACCCGGCGCGCCGTGTCCATCACTAGATCGTATACCGTCTGGCAGAAATACTCGCCGCGGATCAGCGCCGCCAGCTTCCAGTCGTTCAGGCAGGAATACTTGCCGACGATATCGCCCCAGCCCGCCTGGATCATGTCCATCGGCGCTTCCCTGAGTACATCCGTATCGGCGATAATCGCCATTGGCGGACGGGCGCTGAGCGTCTCCTTCATGCCGCCGAGAATCAGCGCCGCGCCCACAGACGCATACCCGTCCATCGACGGCGCAGTCGCAGCGATCGCATAGGGCAGGCCATGCGCAAAGCTCACATGCTTGCAAAGGTCGTTGATCACGCCGGAGCCGACGCCCAGCAGAAGATCGGTGTCCTCCGTCACCCGCGCCACGATCGCACCGATGGCCGCCTCGTCGGGAACAAGCACATGATCGCCCGTGTCAAAGACGAGCGCTTCCGCCCGGCCGCCAAGGCTCTCCGCGATCCGCGCGCCGCATACGCGCCAGGTATTGCTGTCCGCAACCAGAAGGATATGCACAAAGCCCTCCAGCAGCGCCGGAAGGCGATCCAGCGCGCCGCCGGAAATCTCCAGCGTCCGGATCGGGCAGAGATGTTCCCTTCCGCAGCCGCAGCCCTGAATACCGCGGATCAGTTCCTCCATCGTGTACATCGCATGATCCTCCGCGCTTTATTTCTGATAGGATTTGCTCAGGTCCATCTCGACGGGCTTCGCCGTCTTCTCCCTGCTGCGCGCTGCGCGCTCGGCAAGCATCATTTCAAACCGTTCGTCCATCGCCGCATCAAAGGGCATGGGCATCGTCTCATCCGCCCAGGAGGAAAGCAGCATGGCATTGGCCAGCATCAGGGAATTCAGCCCCTCGAAGCCCTCCGCGATCATCGGCTCTGCATAGAGAATATGCCGGGCAAACGCGCGCGTCACGCCGGCGTGCATGCTGTATTCGTCCTCGGGCGTGACGTCCTCCTCCGTGCATTCCGGCTTGCCGTAGCCGCCCGCGTATTCGCGGATAAACCTGCTGACAGGCGTCTTTGTCCTGCGCAGGAGCAGACGGCCGTTTTCAAAGAGCAGCTGGCCGCCGTCCATCGAAATCTCAAAGCGGTTGGTGCCGGGCGCCTCGCCCGTGCAGGCGATGAACGTGCCTGTCGCGCCGTTTGCGTATTCGACATAGGCCGTCACGTCGTCCTCGACCTCGATATCATGCCAGCGGCCAAGCCCGCAAAACGCCCTCAGCTTCACCGGCATGCCGCAGATCCACTGCCACAGGTCGAGATTATGCGGGGCCTGATTGAGCAGCACGCCGCCGCCGTCCTGTTTCCATGTCGCGCGCCATGCGCCGGAATCATAGTAGCTCTGCGCGCGGAACCAGTCGGTGATGATCATGTTCGTGCGGCGGATCTCGCCCAGCTCGCCCGATTCCACAATCTCCTTCATCTTCCTGTAGGCGGGATTCGTGCGCTGGTTGAACATCACGCCGAACGCCTTTCCGCTCTCCGCCGCAGTCCGATTCAGCGCGCGCACCTCGCGGGTAAAGACGCCCGTGGGCTTTTCCAGCAGGACATGCATGCCGCAGGCGAAGGCCTCCGTCGCCTGCGCGACATGCGCCCTGTGGGGCGAAGCGATGAGCACCGCGTCGATTTCACCGCTTTGATACATCGCCGCAGGCGTATCAAAAATCCGGACGTCCTCGCCGCCGGGAATCGCGCGCAGGCGCGCGATGTTCTTCTCGTTCCTGCTCGCCACTGCGGCAAGCCTTGCCTCCGGCACGCGCTCGATCATCGCGCGCGCATGCTGAAGCCCCATATCGCCAAAGCCCACAATACCGAAGCGGACCTGTCTGTTCATCATCCTTCACTCGCCTTCCTGTGTTGATCTTTTATCATTTCGCGGCGGAGAACCTTTTTTCCTCTGCTTACCCGGATCAATTGCAAAAAGAGAAAGGCCGGCGCATGAAAAAAAGCAGCCCGCGCGCTCGGCGCAAGGCTGCTTCTTTGATTCATAAATCCTGCACAAATCCTGCTGTCGTTAAAGAACCTGAATATATGTCCTCTGTTCAGGCGCTTTCAGCGTCAGTCTCAGGATTCCTTGCCGGCCATCTTCTCGTCGATCTTATCGGAAACCTTATTCAGGCCGTAGATGCAGGCGATGATGATGCCCATGACGATGAAGATGCCCAGCCAGCCCTCGACCATGAAGCGGAGGGAAGACACGAACGCGCCAAAGTTAATAGACATAGCTTTTCCTCCTTCTTATGATCAGACCAGCGGACCCACCATCGCCAGGATCAGACCGCCGGCGATGACGGACGCAACCTGACCGGCGACGTTCGCACCGGCAGCCTGCATCAGGATGAAGTTGTACGGATCCTCGTCGCGGGCCATCTTGGCAATCACGCGGGAGGACATCGGGAAGGCGGAGATGCCCGCCGCACCGATCATTGGGTTGATCTTCTTCTTGGCAAAGAGGTTGATCACCTTGCCGAAGAAGACGCCGCCGAAGGTATCGAACATGAACGCAATCAGGCCCAGCGCCAGGATCATCAGGGTCTCCGGCACCAGGAAGCTCTCGGCCTGCATGCGCACGGCCACGGTCAGGCCCAGCAGCAGGGAAACGAGGTTGGCCAGCTGGTTCTGCGCGCACTCGGACAGGCTGCGCAGCACGCCGCACTCGCGCAGCAGGTTGCCGAACATCAGGAAGCCGACCAGCGCGGCGGAATCCGGCGCGACGAGGGAGGCGATGATGGAAACGACGATCGGGAACAGAATACGGGTGAGCTTGTTGATCTTGCCCGGGGTGTATTCCATGCGGATCATACGCTCTTCCTTGGTGGTGACGAGCTTGATGCAGAACGGCTGCACAATCGGCACCAGCGCCATATAGGAATAGGCCGCGACGATAATGGCCGCCGTGTAATTGCTCCTCAGGGTCT
>JAFSCW010000107.1 GCA_017436605.1 Clostridia bacterium
GGCAACCCGAACTTCGGTTATGCGGCTGCCATGTCCTTCGTAATCCTGATTATGGTCGCGATTCTTTCCGCGATCGAAACGAAAGTGGGTGACAAGCGATGAGAGAAGGCGCAGTAACCAAGTATACGACGCGCATCGTGATGTACGCGTTCCTGATCATCGTTTCCCTCATTTCTGTCTTCCCGCTGTACTGGGCGTTCATCTCTGCGTTCAATAACACGCAGCAGATCCTCGGCGGCCGTATGATCCCGAGCACCCACCTGATGGAGAACCTGAGGAACCTCTTCGCTCAGCAGGACGTTCTCAATGCGCTGAAGAACTCCTTCGCGACCTCTCTGCTTCAGGTTGTTCTCTCCCTGACCATCTCCTCCATCGCGGGCTATGGCTTCGAAATCTATCACGACAAGTATAAGGACGGCCTGATGGGCATCCTCATGCTGGCGATGATGGTCCCGTTCGTCGCGGTTCTGGTTCCGCTGTTCCAGATGTTCTCCAAGGCGAACCTCCTGAACACCTGGGTCGGCTTCTTCATGCCGAGCCTGGCGACCCCGTTCCTGATCATGTACTTCCGCAACAGCGCGCGTACCTTCCCGAAGGATACGATCGAGGCTGCGCGTATCGATGGTCTGAACGAATTCCAGATCTTTGTCAAGATGTTCGTGCCGATGATGCAGCCGACCTACGCGTCCGCCGCAACCATCACCTTCATGAATGCCTGGAACTCCTACCTCTGGCCGAAGGTCATCATGCAGACCGCTGACGCCACCACCATGCCGATGCTCGTTTCCAACCTGATGGCTGGCTACGTTATCGACTACGGCGTCGTTATGGCGGGCGTTACCATCTGCTCCCTGCCGACGGTCATCATCTTCTTCCTGCTGCAGAAGAGCTTTACCAACGCCGTTGCCGGCGCTGTCAAGTAATCAGCGTTCCGCTGACCGACTTCCGACGATACTTTGCATGTCAAGCATCTTTGGAGATCGGGGCCGAATTTTCGCACGAGAAGATCAAAAAAGCAATTTCTCCCCTGCTTCGGCAGGGGAGTTTTTTGTTGTGCATCGAATACTATAGACAGCACGCTATCCTTTGACAAGGAGAGAAATCATCATGAGTTACAGCATCGATCAGATCAGAAATCCCGCCTATTTTGCCGAAAACCGCGTTCCCGCCCACTCCGATCACATCGCCTTTTCCAGCCGGGCGGAATGGATGACGGGCGAAACCAGCCTGCGCATGAGCCTGAATGGCCTTTGGAAATTCCACCATGCGCTCAATCCCGGACAGATCATAAGCGGCTTCGAAGCGCCGGAATTCAGCTGCCGTGCGTGGGCGGATATCCCCGTCCCCGCGCATATCCAGATGGAGGGCTACGGTGCGCCGCAGTATGTGAACGTCCAGTATCCCTGGGACGGCATCGAGGATATCGAGGTCGGCGACATCCCCGAGGACTTTAACCCCATCGCCAGCTACTGCAAGTACTTCTTCCTGCCCGAAGGCTGGAAGGGACAGCGCGTCTTTGTTTCCTTCCAGGGCGCGGAAAGCTGCGTCGCCGTCTGGCTGAACGGGCATTACGTCGGCTTCTCGTCCGATTCCTTCACCCCGGCCGACTTCGAGCTCACGCCCTATCTCGTCGAGGGCGAAAACAAGCTCTGCTGTCAGGTCGTCCGCTTCAGCGCCGGAAGCTGGCTCGAGGATCAGGACTTCATGCGCTTTTCCGGCCTCTTCCGCGACGTCTTCCTCTATGCTGCGCCCGCCGCGCATGTCGCGGATATCCACATCAAGACGCTGCTGGACGACGCATACGAAAACGCCGTGCTCGACGTCCGCGTGAAGCTGGAGATTCAGGAAGGGCTTTCCGGCTATGCGCTGCGCCTGATGCTCACCGACGGCGCGCACATCTTTGCCATGGGCGAGGCGTCCGGCTCCGATCTTCACTTTGCCTTCCCGGTGAAACATCCCCACCTCTGGAGCGCAGAGGAGCCCAACCTGTACGACCTCGAATTCTCTCTCGTCGGCGCAGATGGTCGCGAATACGAATTCGTCTGCCAGAAGGTCGGCTTCCGCCGGTTCGAGCTGATCGACCGCGTCATGCATCTCAACGGCAGGCGCATCGTCTTCAAGGGCGTCGACCGGCACGACTACTGCGCGGAGACCGGGCGCGCTGTGCCGCAGTGGAAGATCCGCCGCGATCTGATCACCATGAAGCGCAACAACATCAACGCCATCCGCACCAGCCATTATCCCGACGCTTCCTGCCTGTATGCCATCGCCGATGAGCTGGGCCTGTATGTCATCGACGAAAACAACATGGAATCCCACGGCGTATGGGATATGGTCATGCATGGGCACCGGCCGCAGGAGTACCTCCTCCCCGGCGAGCGCATGGACTGGCAGCCCATCCTGCTCGACCGCGTCAATTCCGTCTTCCAGCGCGATAAGAACCACGCCTGCGTGCTGATGTGGTCCTGCGGCAACGAATCCGCCAGCGGCTCGGTGATCCTCTCCATGGCCAATCGCTTCCGCATGCTGGACGACACGCGCCTCGTCCATTATGAGGGCGCATTCCGCGAGCCCTACACGCCGGACGAATCGGACGTCGTCTCCACGATGTACCATCCCGTCACGATGATCCGCGAATTCCTGAGCAAGTACCGGGAAAAGCCGTACATCCTGTGCGAGTATACGCATTCGATGGGCAACTCCAACGGCGCCATGCATAAATACACCGAGTACGCCTACGAAGAGCCGCTTTTCCAGGGCGGATTCATCTGGGACTATCTCGACCAGAGCATCCGCACGAAGAATCGCTTCGGCGGAATCCGCTTCGGCTATGGCGGCGATTTCGGCGACCGCCCGCATGACGGCAATTTTTCCGGCAACGGCATCCTCTTCGGCGACGGCAGCGAAACGCCGAAGATGCAGGAGGTCCGCTACAACTATCAGAATATCGCCTGCGAGGTTTCTCCCTGCAGCGTGCTGATCAAGAACCGCCACATGTTCCAAAGCACCGCAGCATACGACTGCATCGTGACCCTCCAGCGCGACGGCACGCCCATCGCCCGCGCAGCCATGGAGACGGACGTCCCGCCGATGAGCGAGAAGACCTATGCCCTCCCCTTTGAAGCGCAGACGCGCGGCGGCGAATACGCCGTCACCGTGTCGTTCCATCTCCGGGAAACGACCGCCTGGGCGCAGCGCGGACATGAGGTCGCCTTCGGCCAGGGCGTATACAGGATCGAGACCGAGAAAACCCATGCGCCGCATGCGCCGCTGCGCATCGTCCGCGGCGGCATGAACCTCGGCGTGCACGGCGATCACTTCAGCGTACTGTTCTCCTATATGCTCAACGGTCTCGTTTCCTACAAGATCGGCGGCAGGGAAATGCTGGAGAACATTCCCATGCCCAACTTCTGGCGCGCGCCGACGGACAACGATATCGGCAACCGCATGCCCGCGCGCTACGCCCAGTGGAAGATCGCCTCGCTCTACGGCAGCCTGCGCAATCCGGCCTTCGCCAAGAAGCCCGTCGTCACCGAGCCGGGTGACGGCACGGTCTCTGTCCGCTTCCATTATCCCCTGCCGACCACCCCGGCCTCCGGCTGCGACGTGACCTATACCGTCCATCCCTGCGGCACGGTCGACGTAAAGCTTACCTATGACCCGGTCGAAGGCCTCTCTGCCATGCCGGAATTCGGCATGATCCTGAAACTCAGCGCCGATTACGACCAGATCCGCTGGTACGGCAACGGCCCGGACGAATGTTACTGCGACCGCAGCGAGGGCGCAAGGCTCGGCGTCTGGCACACGACGGCAAAGGATAACCTCGCGCATTATCTCGTCCCGCAGGAATGCGGCAACCGCACCGGCGTGCGCTGGGCGGAGGTCACCGATTATCGCGGGCGCGGCCTGCGCTTCATGGGTGACGGCATGGAGTTTTCCGCCCTGCCCTATACGCCGCATGAGCTGGAAAACGCCGCGCACGAGGACGAGCTCCCGCCGGTGCATTATACCGTCGTCCGCTGCGCGCTGCGCCAGATCGGCGTCGCCGGCGACGACAGCTGGGGCGCGCCGACGCATGAGGAATACCTCATCGACGTGAGCAAGCCGCTCGAATTCGCCTTCAGCTTCACGGGTACGCAGCTGTAAACGCATGCAAAAAATCCCGCTCTCCGGAAAATTCCAGGGAGCGGGATTTTTCTATGTTCGGCTGCAGGCCGTCGCCCGCGGCTTATGCCAGACCCTTTCTTCGGATCTCTTCGAGGAAGGCCTGATCTGCCGGACAGAATTCGTAATTGCCGATTTCTTCAGCGGTTATCCAGCGGAAATCGTGATGCTCGATCAGCTTTGGTTCGCCCTGTGCAATCCGGCTCCTGTAGAGCGTCAGGTGCACGGTCAGGTCGGGATACGCATGCGTGACGTCCATGATCGCCTCGCCGACGGACAGCACGACGTCCAGTTCCTCGCGGCATTCGCGCACAAGCGCCTCAGGGCCGCTCTCGCCCGCCTCAACCTTGCCGCCGACAAACTCCCACAGGAGACCGCGCGCCTTCTCTGGCGGTCTCTGACAAGCCAGAAAACGGTCTCCGCGCACGATCAGCGCCGCGACGACCTCAATCGCCCTCTTCGTCTTCTGCATAGCCTCCTCCTCATCCGATCATCGTCGCCGCAAGGCGCACAAACAGGAGCGCCAGCACAAAAAGAAACATGGGTCTGATCACCTTCGCGCCCTTTTTCATCGCGAGGCCCGCGCCGATGTAGCTGCCCATCACGTTCGTGGCTGTCGCCAGCAGTACCGCCGGCCAGACGACCATGCCGGAAAACGCAAACGTCGCCGCCGAGGAAAGATTCGCGCAGAGCGCGACAAACTTTGTATTGCCGGAAGCTGTCGTCAGATCGAGTCGGCAAAGCAGCGCAAAGCCCAGCAGAAAGAACGTGCCCGATCCCGCGCCATAGAAGCCCTGATACGCGCCGATCACAAGGCCGATAAACAGCCCGCTGAAAAGCTTCTGCCTCCCGGTCAGCTCATCCACACGGTTTTCCCTGCCGAAGGACGGCTTTTTGAGGATCACCGCCGTGATGACAGGCAGCAGAGCGAGCATCATGATTTCCAGCACGCGCTCCGGCAGGAAGAGATTCAGCTTTGCGCCCAGGAACGCGCCGGCAATCGCCAGCGGGCCGGCCAGCCATGCCGTTGGCCAGTGAATAAAGCCCGCCTTCATATAGCGCGCAAAGGACGTCGCCGCGCCGAAGAGGATCGAGCACTGGTTTGTGCCGGTCACCATGTGCGCCGGAAAGCCGATGGTCAGAAACATCGGCATCGACAAAAGACCGCCGCCGCCGCAGACCGCATCAATCACGCCCGAAAAGAAAAACGTCGCAGCCAGAATCGCGCCGGAACCGCTGAACACCGAAAAATCCATATCCACCTCATACCGCTCTGCCGGAAAAAAGGGCTGAGGCGCAAGCCGTCAGCCCTGTACTGCTTTATTCTGCCTTTGCCTCGGCCTCGAGCTCCGCCCGAATCTCCGCCTTCAGCTTCGCCTTGAGCGCCTTTTTCTGCTCCTCTTCCCGTTCGATGATCTCCGCCGCGGCCCAGTTCATGCGGCCGTAGCGCCTGGCCATCGCATTGAGCTCCGCGCAGAGCTCCTCCGTCAGCTGGCCGGGCACGAGGCGCCAGCGCCAGTTCTTGCCGACGGTCGACGGCTGATTCATGCGGCAGCTGTTGTCCAGACCCATGTAGTCCTGAATCGGAATGATGCAGACATTCGCGTTGCTCATCATCGCCGCGCTGATGAACGGACGATGCATCTCTCTGGCGGGCGTGTAATAGTCGCTCAGGTATTCGCGCGCCATCTGGCGCTCCTCATCCTTGATGCCCTCAAACCAGCCGACGATCGTCTCGTTGTCGTGCGTGCCGGTATAGACGACGCAGTTCTTGTCGTAGTTATGCGGCAGATAGTCGTTCGCCGCGCCGGTATCGCGCGAATCAAACGCAAACTCGAGCACCTTCATGTTCGGATAGCCGCTGTCGCAGACGAGCTTGCGGACGGTATCGGTCATGTAGCCCAGATCCTCCGCGATGACGGCCTTGTCGCCCAGCGCTTCCTTGATGCGGTTGAACAGCGCGATGCCCGGTCCCTTCTCCCAGTGTCCGTTTCTGGCGGTCTTCTCGCCGTAGGGAATGGAGAAATACTCATCAAAACCGCGGAAATGGTCGATGCGGACCACATCGTACAGCTGGAAGCTGTGCCACATGCGGGTCACCCACCAGGAGAAATTCGTCTCGCGGTGATAATCCCAGTTGTACAGCGGATTGCCCCAGACCTGACCGTCGGCAGCAAAGCCATCCGGCGGGCATCCGGCGATCGCCGTGGGATGATTGTCCGCATCGAGCTTGAACAGCTCCGGATGCGCCCATACGTCCGCGCCGTCGGGCGAGACATAGATCGGGATATCGCCGACGATCTGGATATTCCTGCTATTGGCGTAGGCCTTGAGCTTCTTCCACTGCCTTGCAAACTGGAACTGCATGTACATCTGGAATTCCACATCGAAATACAGCTCGCGGCGATAATAATCCAGCGCGAAGCCCCAATGCAGGCGGATATCCTGCGGCCATTCGGTCCAGGGCTTATCGCCAAAGAAGTTATGCACAGCCATGAACAGCGCATAATCCGACAGCCACCAGTGATTCTCGCTGATGAACTTCTGATACTCCGGATTGCGGCTGATGTCGCTGCGCTCATAGGCCTTGCGCAGGAGCTTGAAGCGGTTCTCGTGGAGCTTGTCGTAGTTGACGTCGCTGGGCTTATCGCCAAAGTCCGCGAGATCAAGCTCCTCCTGTGTCAGCACGCCCTCCTCCACCAGCGCTTCAAGGCTGATGAAATACGGGTTGCCGGCAAATGCGGAATACGCCTGATACGGCGAATCGCTGGACGCGCCATAGGCCGTCGCGCCGAGCGGAAGAATCTGCCAATAGGTCTGGCCCGCCTTGGCCAGCCAATCGACAAAATCGTACGCAGCCTGAGAGAAGCAGCCGATGCCATATTTAGACGGCAGACTGGTTACGGACAGGAGTACGCCTGCAGATCGATTCATAGCTATTCTCCTTTGTGCCTGCTCCCTGTCGGCGGAAGCAGCGCGTGATCCTGGGAATCGCGCAGCCGCATAGCCGCCAGATCCCATCATAATGTTTAGCTCCAATATAGTACATTCAGGCGCAATTTGCAAGCAGAATTTGCTGAAAAGGTTTTCCCGCCTCTGCGCGTTATCGTCCGAGAATCAGACAGGCCATCCCGGCGATGCGTGTCCTTCCCTCAGCCGTATACGGATGCTCATGCAAAAAGCTGTCCTCTCCGTCGGCCAGCACGGTCCATTCCCCCTGCGGAAGCTGCATATAGGCATCCGCCTGATCGTAATTGAAGCACAGCAGCAGCTCGCCAAAAACGCTGCCTTCCCCGGCATTATCCATCCAGACCGCCGCCGCGCGCGGTCCAATCTCCCGGACCTCCCAAAGGCGCGCGCCCGCCTGCGGACCCTTATCATACAGCGCAGGCAGCTTCCTGCGCAGGGCAATCAGCCCCCGGTAGTAATCGACCAGCGCGCGGCACCGGCCCGCCCGGTTCCAATCCATGCGGTTGATGCGCAGCGAGGAGCGGTAGCTGTTGCGCTCGCCGAGCTTCGTGCGGCCGAATTCCTCGCCGCCGAGGAAGAACGGTCTGCCCTGACAGCACAAATACGTCGCCGCCGCGAGCCGGTTGGCCCGCAGGATCTCCCCGCGCAGGGGCACAAAGCGCCTGTCCCCCGCGATGGTCATCACCAGCTTATCCCACAGCGTCCAGTCGTCATGCGCAGAAAGATAGGCGATCGTCTGCGACGGCGCAGAGAACACGTCGCGCTCATCCGGCCCCGCATAGCCGCGGATGCAGTCCTCCAGCTGCTGCGCGCTGAACGGGCCGCCGTTGACAAAGCCGCCCTCCCGCGCATGGAATACGCTGCCCTTGACAGCGTCGCGCAGGCCGTCGCAGAAGGCGCCGATCCCCGTATGGAGATGCCGCAGCTGCTGCTTATGGCACAGCGCCGTACCGGGCCGCGCATGCGGCGTGCCCCCGGTCCACGGTTCGCCGTAGACCAGCTTTTCTCCGTCCCCATATCTGCGATCCAGCTCCGCGCGGATGCGCTCCATCAGCGGCGCGTCCATCAGGCCCATGAGGTCGAACCTGAAGCCGTCGATGTGGTATTCCTCCGCCCAGTAGAGCACGGAATCGAGGATATACCGGGCGCACATGCTCCGCTCCGTCGCGATCTCGCTGCCGCAGCCGGAGCCGTTGGACGCGCTTCCATCCTCGTTTTGCCGGTAATGATACCACGGCGCGGTCCGGAACAGCCACGAATCGAGATGATACGTATGGTTATAGACGACGTCCATGACCACGCGCAGCCCCGCCCTGTGCAGCGCCTGCACGGCCTCCTTAAGCTCGCGGATGCGGACCTCGCCGTGACAGGGATCCGTCGCATAGGAACCCTCGGGCACGTTGTAATTGACCGGATCGTAGCCCCAGTTGAAGACGTACGGATTGCGCGGATCGGCACATTCGTCGACCGAGCCGTAATCATATACCGGCAGCAGCTGGACATGCGTCACGCCTAGATGCTTCAGATGCGCAAGGCAGGTCGGCGTTCTGCCCTTCCCGCCCCGGCGCGTCCCGTCGATCGTCAGCGCCTTGTACTTCCCCCGATATGCTTCCGGAACGCCGCTGGATGCATCCCATGAAAAATCCCGGACATGCAGCTCGTAGATGATATCCTCTGTCTGCCGCTTTGGCGCGCAGTCGTCCGCCCAGCCCTCGGGGTCTGTGCGCGCCAGATCAATCACCATGCTGCGCCAGCCGTTGGCGCCGCATGCGCGCGCATAAGGGTCTGCCGTCTGCCGCATCTGGCCGTCGACGGTCACTTCGTAATCATAGTAAACGCCGTCGAGGTTATCGCCCAGATCCGCCGTCCAGAGCCCGCGCGCGCCGCGCACCAGCGGAAGGCAGGCAAACGCCTCGCCCCAGTGCCCCTCTCCGTACAGCCTGAGCGTCACCGCCTGCGCCGTCGGCGCCCAGAGGGCAAAGTGCGTGCCTTCCTCTGCGCAGAACGCGCCCAGCGGGGCATCGCAGTGGTATTCCCTTTCAAACGCTTCCGAATCAAACAGCGCCTTGAGATTTGCAGGGTTCGTCATATGCGGTTCTCCCATCCGATTCTTGTTTCAGGTATGCATCCGGTTTCCGCATCGGCAGAAAAATCCCGGACAGGCTTCCCGCCCATCCGGGATGGCTCGCTTATCCGATCTGCTCGAGCAGGCTCAGCACGTCCAGAATCCGCTCCTTCGGCACCAGCGGGGAAGGCTCGCCCTTCTTCGCGCAGTCCGTCAGGTGCGTCAGTTCCCTCAAGAACCAACCGCTCTCTCCGAGGTTAATGCCGCAGTCCACCTTGACCGGGTCCTCGACGTCAAACTTCGTCACGCCGCCGTCCGCGTCATAGCCGGTCACGCCGTCTGCATCGCAGATCAGCATACCGCGCTCAAAATACACGCGCCAGCGCGCCGTAAACGGGATCGCCGCATTGAACCAGGACGCCTCCGCACAGACGTTCAGCCCGTTTCTGTAAACATACAGGAAGCGGTAATGCTCGGCATAGGCCCTGCCCTCGCCGCGGCATTCGGTGAAGATCAGGTCGTCCGGCTTGCCGAACATGCTGACAATCACGTCCAGATCGTGGATATGAAGATCAAACGGCAGAAGGCCGCTCTTTTCCTTATCGAGCAGCCAGCCGCCTGCGGACCACTTCGGGCAGGCTGTCAGGCGCTCAAAATGGCCGTCCAGCGGCTTGCCGTAGCGCCCGTCTGCGATCACCTCGCGCAGGGTCTCCACCTCGCGGGTGAACTGCAGCACCTGCGCAACATAGAGCTGCACGCCGTTTGCCTGCGCAGCGTCGTACATGGCCTGCGCGTCGGCGAGCTTCAGCGCAATCGGCTTTTCGGTGATCGTATGCTTTTTGAGGTTCAGCGCCTCGATGACCAGCGGCTTATGCAGATGCGTCGGCGTACAGACGTCGACCAGATCAATCGCTTCCTTTTCGCAGGCTTCGGTGATCGTCGCATACAGCGGAATGTTCCACTTCTTTGCCGTCGCCTCGTCGCCCGCGCTGCGCCCGACGGCCGCGGCAACCCGAACGCCTTCGATGTGCTGATAATTCAGATAGTGCGCATTGCCCATGCCGCCAAGGCCAACCAGAAGGATATTCATACGCGTCCTCCTTTACAGCGCAAAGCCCTGAGCAATCAGGTACTGCGCGCTGTCCATGACGGCCTTGTTCACCTCGTCCACATCCTTCGGGCCTGCGGCGGTGAATTCGATTTCGATGGAGAACGGGCTCTCGTTGCCCGCTTCCTTCAGCTGCGCAAAGAACTTCGGGAAATCAATCCAGCCCTTGCCGACCGCCGGGAAGTCCCACACGTTCTTCTCGCCGCCCTTGTCCTTGAGATGGACATAGGCGACGTCGTCGATGCAGTCCTTCAGATCCTCACAGGGATCGACGTCGCCGTAGAAGACGACGTTTGCCGTGTCATAATTGACCTTCACGCGGTCGCTGCCGACGAGGCGCACTATCTCCGCCAGGACGCTGCCCTTGCCGTGCTCCTTGCCGTGCGTTTCCAGCACGAGCTTGAGGTTGTACTTCTCCAGATACGGCACGAGATCCGCCACATGCCTGGCGACCGTCTCGTTGTCGGCGACGACATTGTCCTTGAGGTGCGCCTCGCCGATGGAGCTGACAATGTATTCGCAGCCGAAAAACGCCGCCAGCCGGATGTTCTTGATGAAGTCGCCGATGCGCTCGGTATCCATCAGGTTGCAGTGGCCGCTCATGCTGAAGGGAATCAGACCGGCCTCCTCGAGCATATCCTTGACCGCAAGAAGGCGTTCAAAGCTCTGATCCGGGAAGACATGCTCCGTCCATCCCTTTGTCGCCGTCAGCTCGATATACCGAAAGCCCGCAGCCCTGATGCCCGCGATGGCTTCCTCGATGGAAAAACCGTGATAGCAGTTGGAATTCACGGCGATAATCCTGCTCATGCAAAACGCTCCTTTCGGTGTTCTCCGGAAAATCCGGTTCAGATGTTGACCTTCACAACCCTGCCGGTTCTGTCGGATTCGATCGCGCCGAAGACCGCGCGCATCGCCGGCAGGACGCTCTCGCCCGTGATGCAGGGCCTGGAGCTATCCAGCAGGTGATCGATGAACATGTCGATCACGCCGGACTTGGTCTGGTTGTCGTTCGTCTGGATCTGATCCACGTCGTAATACTCGATCTCTCCGCTCTTCTTCACCAGCACGAGCGTATGCTCCGGATCGTCGTAGATGCGCAGCACACCCTCCGTGCCGAAGAGCACGGTGGAGTTGTCCTCCGCGCCGTAGTTCGTCCAGGAGACGGTCATCGTGCCCATCGCGCCGCCATCCATCTTATAGACGCAGAAGGCGTTGTCGTCGACCGTGATCGGCGTACCGTCGGCGAATTTCTTATCCAGCACGGTCAGCTGCGCGGAAACCTCCGTGATCGTCTGGCCGATGAGGAACTGGAGAAGGTCAGTCTTGTGCACGCCAAGATCCGCCATCGCGCCCATCGCGGCGCGTGCCTTATCGAAGAACCAGGTATTCAGGCCTGGATCGACGCTCCAGGTTTCGGGGCCGCCATGGCAGAACGCCGTCCTGAAGGTCAGCACCCTGCCGATCGCGCCGGCGTCGATGAGCTCCTTGGCCTTTTGATGCGCGCCGGCGAGCCGCTGATTCTGACCGATCATGAGCACCCTGCCGGCCTTCTTCGCCGCGGCGACCATCGCCTCGCAGTCCTCGAGGGTCGTCGCCATCGGCTTTTCGCACAGCACATGCTTGCCCGCCTCAAGCGCCTTGAGCGCGATATCCGCATGGCTCGTATTGGCAGAGCAGATGCTCACCGCGTCGATATCGGAGGCAAGCAGCGCCTCAACGGAGTCGTATGCTTTTGCGCCGTATTTCTTGGCCAGCTCCTGCGCGCGCTCCATGTTGATATCGTACAGCGCGCAGATCTCGCTGTTTTCGTTGTCCGCGTATTCGGGCAGATGGCGCACCTGACCGATTTTGCCGCAGCCGATCAAACCGATTCTGATCATGGTCATCCTCCTTTGCAGCATACGCTTACGAATTCTTTTCCTTCTTCTGCAGCAGCACAGCCGCAATGACGATGAAGCCCTTGAACGCCTCGCGCAGGAAAGGCGGAACGCCCATGAGGTTGAGCAGGTTGTTCATGACGGCGATGATCAGCATGCCAAACACGGTACCCAGGATCGAGCCCTTGCCGCCGGACATGCTCGTGCCGCCGACGACGACCGCCGCGATCGCGTCCATCTCATAGCCGCTGCCCGCGTTGGCATAGTCCATCGAGCCGATACGCGCGACCTGAATGATCGCCGCGATGGAGACGAGGAAGCCGGAGAGCACATACACCAGCGCCGTAACCTTCTCGACATTGATGCCGGACAGGCGCGCCGTGCGCTCGTTGGAGCCGATGGCGAAGACATGGCGGCCGAACGTCGTCTTCTTGGAGACGATGTGCAGAACCACCGCGATGATCAGCCAGTAGATGATCGGGAGAATGACCTGACCGCCGATCTTGGTATTGGCAATCGCCAGGAACTGGGTGGGCACCTTCACGCCCGCGGTCTGCATGACCTGCTGGGTAACGCTTCGGCAGATCTTCATCATGCCCAGCGTCGCGATAAACGCCGGCAGCTTCTGCTTGGCCACGAGGAAGCCGGACACGCTGCCCAGCGCGCATCCCATGAGCATCGCCGCGATGATGCCGATGGCAAACGCCGGAACGCCGGTGATGCCCATGGAGGTCAGCAGGCCGTCGGGATACTGATTGACGCAGACCATCAGCACAGCGCCGACGGCAACCAGCGTCGAACCGACGGCAAGGTCGATGCCGCCGGAGATGATGACGAACGTCATGCCCAGCGCGACGATGCCGACGCCGGCGTTGTTGCGCAGGATGTTGATCCAGTTGCGGGACCAATGGGAGAACCATGCGCCGAAGCTCTCAAACTCGAAGCCGAGCGCCAGGGTCTGCAGGACGACCATCAGCACCAGCACGCAGGCCGTGGAGAAAAGCGGGTTGGTCTTCCACTGCATGACGGCCTTCTGAAGGATCGTCTGCTCTTTTTTGTTCATTTGCTGTGTCATGTTCTCTCTCCTCCTATGCTCAGCCGCCGGTCGCCAGGCGCATCATTTCATGCTCGTTCATCGTCTCGCCCGAAACCTCCGCGCGGACCGTGCCGTGGTACATCACCAGCGCGCGGTCGCAAAGACGGATGATCTCCTGCGCCTCGCTGCAAAGCACCACGATCGCCACGCCCTGCTCGGAAAGGCGATGGATGATGTCGTAGATTTCTTCCTTCGCGCCGACGTCCACGCCCTGCGTCGGGTTATCCAGAATCAGCAGCTTCGGATTGGCGCTGAGCCACTTGGCCAGCACGACCTTCTGCTGATTGCCGCCGGACAGGCTCGTGATGGAATCCTTCTCGCGCTCCATCTTGATGCGCAGCTCCCTGCGCTGGCGGTCGAACTCCTCGTGCTGGCGCCTGCCGTCGATCAGGCCATGGCGGAGCAGGCGCGGCAGTGTGACGATGGAGCCGTTTTCAAGGATGTTCATGTCCTTGATGATGCCGTTTTCCTTGCGGTTGCGCGGCAGATAGCCGATGCCAAGATCCAGCGCCTGCTTGGTCGTGCGCATCGTGACCGGCTTGCCCTCGAAGAGAATCGAACCCTGATACCTGCCCTGCGCGCCGAAGACCGCGCGGAACAGCTCGCTTCGGCCGTCGCCCAGAAGGCCTGTGACGCCGAGCACCTCGCCCGCGCGCACGCTCAGGGAAACGTTCCTGAAATACGGCTCCTGCGTGAGCTTCTCTAGGCGGAGTACCTCGGCCCCCGGCTCCTTCGTACGCTCGCGGCGGATGCTGGTGACCTCATGGCCGACCATGTGCCGTGCAATTTCGGCGGTGTTCGTGTCCTTCACATAGCCGTCGGCGACCATCACGCCGTCGCGCAGGACGGTATACCGGTCGCAGATTTCCATGACCTCGCGCAGCTTATGCGAGATGAAGACCACGCCGACCTTCTGCTGCTTCAGCGTGCGCAGCATATCAAAAACGCGCTCGATTTCCGGATCCGTCAGCGACGTGGTCGGCTCGTCCATGATGATGATCGAAGCGTTCATCATCAGCGCGCGTGAAATTTCGACAATCTGTTTGAAGGACGCATCCAGAGAGGACACCATCGCGCCGGGATCGACGTCGATGTCCATCTTCTCAAAGAGCGCCTTCGTCTTCTCGTACATGGCCTTATGGTCGAGGAATCCACTTTTCTTTTTGATTTCCCGACCGATGAACATGTTTTCGTATACGGGGAGATCGTTGATCAGGTTCAGCTCCTGGTGGATAAAGGCGATGCCTGCGCCCAGAGACTGCGCAGGACTCGCAAACGTGACGGGCTTTCCGTCCAGCTCAATGGTTCCCCTGTCCGCAGGGAGCACGCCGCCCAGGATATTCATCAGCGTCGATTTGCCCGCGCCGTTTTCGCCCAGCAGCGCGCAGATCTCGCCCTCCTGCAGCGAAAAATCGACGGACTTGAGGACGTCGTTGGCGCCGAAGGATTTGACAATCCCTTTCATGGAGAGGTTCATGCGTTCACATCCGTTCCTGAATATGCTCGTGCGCACATGGCGCTGTAACTTTGCCCTGACTTTGGAAAAGGGCTATGGCATTGCCATAGCCCTTTGAATGGTCAGTCGATTAATAGACGGTGTTGGCCGGGTCGAGGTACTCGTCGACGTTCTCGGCGGACACGATCTGGGACGGGATGACCTTGACAGCGTCAACAGTCTCGCCGCCGACGACAGCGATCGCGACGTCCATGCAGTCCTTGATCATCAGCGGGCTGTACAGCGCAGAGCAGACGGCGATCTCGGTGTTTTCCTTGATCATGCCGAAGTACTCCTGGCAGCCGCCGCCGCCGGTGATGGCCTTGATGTCGGTGCGGCCGGCGTCGGAGATCGCCTGCAGCGCGCCGATGGAGGTTTCGTCGTCCAGGGAGTAGACGGCGTCGATCTTCGCATTCGCGGTCAGGATGTCAGCCATATCCTTCAGGCCATCCTCGCGGGTGAACGCGGTGGCGTACTCGACGATCTGGACGTTCGGAGCGATCTCAGCCATGGTCTCGTTGAAGCCCTTCATGCGGAGCTCGGAGACGGAGCCGGACGGCGGAACCGGCAGCGCCACGACGGTGCCTTCGGTGCCGATCTTGTCGACGATGAACTTCGCGCTGGCAACGCCCATGGACTCGTTATCGCCGGTGACCTTGTAGATGCCCTCGGCCGGGATGTCCATATCGAACGCAACGACGGTCAGGCCGGCGTCGATCGCGCCCTGAGCCGCGACTTCCATGCCGGTCCACTGCGGAGCGATCACCAGAGCCTGCGCGCCCCAGAGCATCGCCTCGTCGATCTGGGCGGTCATCTCTTCGGCGTTGGAGCTGGTGTAGAGCTTGTACTCGATCTTGCCGGCAGCAGCGAGCTCCTGGCAGTACTGATCGGCGTTGTAGGTGATGCCGCCGACCCAGCCATGCGTCACGGCCGGAACGAGCACGCCGAGCTTCACGGCGTCAGCCTGCGCAACGGCCATCACGCCGAGGCACAGAACGAGGGCGAGAACGAGAGCGAGAATCTTCTTCACAACAGTATCCTCCTTAAAAGTTTGTTGTCTTCCGGTATCTGCCCCGGAAAGGCCTTTGCTCAGGACAGAAGGCTATTCTCCTGCCCTTATGCGTTATCTGTATGATAACACGTCGCTCCTCTTTTGTCAATTTCATCGGTTTATTTTCGTTCTTTTTATTCGTCTTCCCCATACTTCCCATGGGTATAATGTGTTTATTCGTGCAAATACAGCAATTGCCCGATGAATATTTATCCGGCAAAAGCCCGATATCATTTACAAGGCCATGCAAGCAATGCTATAATATGGTCATCGATATGCGGGGACGTCCGACTGCATCCCCCGCTGCACACCCTGAAGGAGGTAACATCATGAAGCTTGGTTTTGTCAGCGCCATTCTGGACGGCTGGACGTTTGAGGAAATGATCGACGTCGCCGCCGACATGGGCTATACCTGCGTGGAAGTCGCCTGCTGGCCCTGCGGCAAGGCGGAGCGCCGCTATGCCGGCGTGAGCCACATCAATGTCGACGAGCTGGACGAGGCGAAGATCGCCTATATTAAGGATTACTGCCAGAAAAAGGGCGTGGAAATCTCCTCCCTGGCCTTCTATCCCAACACGATGGACGGCAACCTCGAAAAGCGCGCCGCCGCCGTCGAGCATCTGAAGAAGGTCATCTGCGCCAGTGCGAAGCTGGGCGTGAACATGGTGACCACGTTCATCGGCCGCGATCAGACCAAGACCGTCGAGGAAAACCTCGAGCTGGTCAAGGAAGTCTGGCCGCCGATCGTCGCCCTCGCCGAGGAAAAGGGCGTGAAAATCGCCATCGAAAACTGCCCGATGCTCTTCGGCCGCGATCAGTGGCCGGGCGGACAGAACCTGATGACCACGCCCGCCATCTGGCGCAAGGTCTTTGAGATCCTTCCGTCCGACAACCTGGGCATCAACTACGATCCGTCCCATTTCGTCTGGCAGATGATCGACTACATCCGCCCGCTCTATGAGTTCAAGGACAAGATCTTCCACGTCCACTACAAGGACATAAAGCTCTATCCGGACAGGCTGAACGACGTGGGCATCATGGCCTATCCGCTCGATTTCATGAGCCCGAAGCTGCCGGGTCTGGGCGACGTCAACTGGAGCAAGTACGTCTCCGCGCTGACCGATATCGGCTACGACGGCTGCACCTGCGTGGAGGTCGAGGACCGCGCCTTTGAAGGCACGCGCGAAAAGGTGCTCGATTCCCTGCGCCTGTCCAAGCGCTATATGGAGCAGTTCGTCATCTGAGTTCCCGCGCCGGCCTTAGGCGCAGGACATTCATCCCATACAAAAAAGCGGTTCCTCTTCTCCCCTTTCCGGGGCGGAGGAACCGCTCTTTTATGTTTCATGACTGCCTCGTCCGCATCCGCGCTTATCCGTCCACGCGCTGCATCCTGTAGCCGACGCCCACGTGCGTCTGGATGTACTGGGGCATATCCGGCGCGGCATGGAGCTTTTTGCGCAGCGTCGCCATAAACACACGCAAAGAGACCACGTCGTTTTCCCAGCTGCTTCCCCATACCTGCTGCGTGATGTACTTATGCGTCAGCACCTTGCCCACGTTTTGGGCCATCAGGCAGAGGATCTTGTATTCGATGGGCGTAAGGCGAAGCTCCTCCTCGCCCAGATACGCACAGCCGGCGGCATAGTCGATGCGCAGCTGACCGTTGACAAACACCGAATCAGACGCGCCGCCCGCGTTCATGATCATAAGCCGCCTCTGCGTGACGCGCAGCCGCGCCAGCAGCTCGTTGACGGAAAAAGGCTTGGTCAGGTAATCATCCGCCCCCGCGTCAAGCGCATCGATCTTGTCCTCATCCTCGTTCCTCGCGCTGATGACGATGATCGGCACATTCGACCAGCTGCGCACACGCCGAATCACCTCGACGCCGTCCATATCCGGCAGACCCAGATCCAGCAGCACGATGTCCGGATTATGCGAGGCTGTCTCCATCACTGCCTCCTCGCCGCCGGATACCGCAATATACCGGTAATCGTTTGCGCGGAGCGTCGTTGTGATCAGATTTCTCACGGGAGCATCGTCTTCAACCACCAGAACCCGATAAGTCTTCATCGAATGTAACCTCCTTCAGCGGAATCGCAAAGGTAAACACCGCGCCGTGCGGCTTCCTTCTGCCTGCGCGGATCCATCCCCCGTGCGCCTGGACGATCGCCCGGCACAGATACAGCCCGAGCCCCAGGCTGCGCCGGTTGTCCGCAATCCTGCTTTTGTTTGCGCCGCTGTAGAATTTATCGAAAATCCTTTCCGTCTCTTCCGGCGCGATTCCCGGCCCGTCATCCGCAATCTCGACGACGGCCATGGCGTCCTCTCTGCGCATGACCACCTCGATGACCGCGCCCTCCGGCGTATACTTGACGGCATTGTCCACGATGTTGACGACGACCTGCGTCAAAAGCCGCGCATCCGCATGCACCAGAAGGTATTCATCCCCCGCAGAATACGCGATCGTCCGCGCGCCGGGCCGGATATGGCGCAGCGCCTCCTCGACGATATCGCTGAGCAGCTCCGTGGACTGGCGCAGGTCGATCTGGCCGTTTTCAAACCGCGTCGAATACAGCAGATTCTCGACCAGATTATACAGCCACATCGCGTCGTTGTAGATGTCCTCGCTGAGCCTTCGGCGCGTCTCCTGATCAAAGCTCTCGCCGCTGCTCATCAGGCTGCTTGCGTTGCCCGCGATGGTCGTCAGCGGCGTCCTCAGGTCATGGGAGATCGTGCGCAGGAGATTGGCGCGAAGCTGCTCGTTCTTCGCCAGAACGGCCGCCATTTCTTTCTCCCGCGCGTTCTTCTCGTTTTCCAGCGCCAGCGCGCCCTCGCCGAGAATGGACAGCAGAATGCCATTTTCGGAAGCGTCCAGCGGGCTGTCCTTCGCCTCAATGCCGACTGCGCCGTATACGCGTTCGCCGACGCGCAGCGCAAGATACATATACGCCGCCTCCGGCATGATCTCCGTTGTCGCGCCCGCGCGATGGTTATGCGTATATGCCCATTGCGCCGCTTCGCGCTCCATCTGCCCGTCGCAGGGGATCTGCGCGCCGTGGCCATAGGTCAGCGGCTCTGCCAGAACGCCGTTTTCCGCCGGATAAATGACAATCGTCCTGTTGAGCAGCTTGCCGATCTGACCGGCGAGCGCGCGCAGGATCTCCTCCCTGCCCTGCGCAACGGACAAAAGCTTGTCCGTATCAAACAGAATTCTCGTTCTATGTGCATTGCGCGCCGCCTGCCCCGCCTGCTGCTTATAGCGGCCGGCAAACGTACCGGTGATCATCGCCGTCAGGAACATGGTGATGAACGTCACCGGATAACCCGTTCCATACGCCGCAAACGAAAAGCGCGGCTCCGTAAACAGGTAATTGAACGCAAAGACGCTGACCACAGAGGCGATCAGGCTGAACACCAGCCGGGACGTAATCACGGAAATCAGCATGACCGCCAGGATGTAGACCATGATGATGTTCGTGTCGGTAAAGCCCATGTTGTCAAACAGCACGCCCAGAACCGTCGCAGCCAGCAGGCTGCCGATGCTGCGCAGGACGTCTGTGACGATGCCTGCCGCATCCCGGTCCTCCGCCCGTTTGGGGCGATAGCGCGCAGAGAACTGCCCGTCCGGAATGATATGAATATCAACGCTCGGCGCATATGCGATCAGCTGATCGGTCAGCGACGGGCGGGGGAGAATGCGCCTGCGCGAGGCGGCGCTCTGCCCCAGGACAATCGTCGTCACGCCGGACAGCCTGGCATACTCCGCAATCTGAAACGGAATATCCTCCCCGGCGATCGTCTCAACCTGCGCGCCAAGCTGCTCTGCCAGCCGCGTATTCTCGTTCAGCCGCTGCTTATCCGCGGCCGAGGCGACGGCAAAATCCGGCGTTTCAATATACAGCGCCGTAAACCGCGCTCCAAACCCCTGCGCCATACGCGCCGCCGCTGCAATGATCCGGGCGTTGGACGGCGCAGAAGACAAACAAGCCAGCACATGCTGCATCTTCTCGACCTCCTCCACCCGATTGTACCACGAAACGCCGCCGTCCGCTAGTCGTCCCGTTCTCCTTCATCCGTCAGGATTCTCGAACTGCGCAGTTTCCCCTTTCTCTTTCTGGTTTCCGTCAGCCGGATATCCAGCCGTCTGACAAAACAATACCCCAGGCTCAGCAGAATCACGAATACCGTTACCAGAATCAACGTTTTCATCTTCGCATCTCCCCGTCCTTTTGTTTGCCGGCCAATCGCCTGTTTGCCTCTGCGCGTCCCTATGCCGCGTCAGATCCTGAAGCACTTCTGAATCGCCTTCTCCGCGCCCAGCACGAGAATCGAATACTCCTTCCTGAGCACGGTATCCGGCGTCACGAACACATTCAGCTTTCCGTTGCTGCGCACGCCCAGCACATTGATGCCGTATCTGCGGCGGATATCGAGCTGAATCACCGTTCTGCCGTCCCATTCCGGCGGTACGGTCAATTCCACGATGGCGCTCTCTTCATCCAGCTCGACATACTCCAGAATGTGCTCCGACGTGCAGCGGATCGCCGTCCAGCTCGCCAGCTGCTTTTCCGGATAAACCACCTCGTCCGCGCCGTTGCGCAGCAGGAACTTCTCCTGAATACCCTGGGACGCCCGCGCGATCACCTTTTTCGCGCCGGCTTCCTTGAGCAGCCAGACCGTCTCCAGCGAACTCTGGAAATCATCTCCGATCGCCACGATGCACGCGTCGTAATTCCGCACGCCCAAAGACGCAAGGAAGTCCTCGTTCGTGCTGTCTCCAATCTGTGCGTTGGTGACATAGGGCAGTATTTCGCTGACCCTCTCCTCGCTGGAATCCACCGCCATCACCTCGTGGCCCAGCTCGCCAAGCTTCATGGCGATGTGCTTTCCGAATCGTCCCAGGCCAATCAGCAGCACTGTTTTCATGGTTTTCTCCTCGCTTTCCCGCTTATCCTACTGTCAGGCGTTCCTTCGGCAGCCTCGAAGCCGCAGGATTCCTGCCGGGCAGCGCCGCAAAGATCAGCGTGAGCCCGCCGACACGCCCGAAATACATAAGAAAAATCAGAATCAATCTGGACACGGCGCCCAGCCCGGGCGTAACGCCCAGCGTCAGACCGACGGTGCCGATCGCAGAGGCCGTTTCAAACAGCGCAACCATCATCGAAATCCCTTCAAGCCTGCTGATCACCATGCCGCCGATAAGAAAGAGCGTCATATACATCGTCAGGATCGTGAAGGCGCTGCGCACCGTATCGTCTTCAATCCGCCTGCCAAAGAACTGCGTATGCTGTCTGCGCGCGAACACCGCCGCCGCCGTGGACACCGCAACGGCCAGCGTCGTCGTCTTCATGCCGCCCGCCGTAGACCCCGGCGAGCCGCCCACCAGCATCAGGAGAATCATCACAAACTGTCCGGCTTCGCTCATCTGCGTCAGGTCGGCGGTGTTGAAGCCCGCTGTTCTGGTCGTCACCGACTGGAACAGAGACGACCATATCCGCTCTCCCTGCGGCATATCCGCGAATTCGAAGAAGTACAGATACACGGCCGGCAGCGCAATCAGCGCCAGCGTCGTCAGCAGGATGACCTTGCTCTGCATCCGGTATCTGTGCACATGCAGCCGGTTTCTGCGGATATCATCCCATGTCATGAAGCCGAGTCCGCCCGATACGATCAGGAACATGATCACCAGATTGACCGGCGCATGGGCGCTGTAGTGCGTCAGCGACGCGTATTGGGCCTTCACGCCCATCAGGTCAAAGCCCGCATTGCAGAATGCGGAGACCGAATGAAACACGCTGTACCACAGCCCCTGCAGCACGCCGAACTCCCTGCAGAATACCGGCGCCAGAAGCGCTGCGCCCGCCATTTCAAGGGCAAACGTCCAGCAGAGAATGAATCCCGTGATTCGGACAATGCCGCCGACCTGCGGCGCGGAGATCGACTCCTGCATGGTGCTCCTCTGACGCAGGCCAATCGTCCTGCCCGAGGCGGCTGCAATCGCCACCGCGACCGTCACCACGCCCATACCGCCGATCTGAATCAGCGCAAGCAGAATCGCCTGCCCCGCAGCGGACCAATAGGACGCCGTATCCTGAACGACAAGCCCCGTCACGCAGACGGCGGACGTCGCCGTAAAGAGCGCGTCGTCAAACGCGGCGCCCATGCCGTCCTTCGTGGAAAACGGCATCAGCAGCAGCAGGCTGCCCAGCAGAATCAGCGCTGCAAAGCCGAGAATGATGATCTGCGCTGAAGACAGCTTTTTCCATAACATGCTCATCCGCGCTGCGCCTCCTCCGTGTTGATGCTTTTATTATGCCATTTTGCTCATAAAATGTGCATGAGCATTCCCGCCTTCGGATTAAGATTGTATGATCAATGCGGCGGCTGTGCGGTTTCCCGCGAGCATAAAAAAACCTCCCGCCGGCGCAGGGCCAGTCAGGGAGGCGGTATTGCGGTTGGTCGTCCGGATGATCCGGCGCAGACATCATCAGAAGCTGGAAATGCCGTGGCTGTTGACCAGCGCGTCGAGCTTCACACCGGCCTTGCACAGCGGACATTCACGGGAGGAATAGCTCGCATAGCCATCCAGATCGTTCTTGTTGTAGATGCTCACGACCGGGAAGCCTTCGCAGGTTTCCACGCAGGCGAAGATCGAGCAGATGCCCACCGGCTTGCCGCCATAATAGCGGATCGCCTCTACGGCAGCCTGCACGGTATAGCCCGTCGCAACCGACGCGGCCAGCACCAGAACATGCTTGCCTACGATCATCGGCGCGGTATTGTCGCGGAAGATCAGCTGGCTGCCGGAGGTATGCTCCGGCGTGGCGACGTAGATCGTCCGGTGCGCGTTCATGTTCATATATCCGGCGCGGGTCAGCTCGCTGGCCATGCATGCGCCGATCACTTCCGTGCCGTCCAGGCAGAGGATGGTATCGATGATGGTCGAGGTGCTGAACTTCCTGCAAAGCTCCGCCGCCGCCTCGCGCGCCTCGGAAAGGCGATGCTTGGTCATCGTCATATCGATGTAGTAATTCAGGTGGCTGTGGCTGGTGGCAAAGTGTCCCGTTGCCAGGCGAAGCGGCACATTGCCCGTTTTGCGCGGATACTGGATAAGCTTAATGGCCATCGCGTTCACTCCTGTCTGCTGCCGCCAAGACGGCTATAAATTTCTCTATATATAATTATGCCGGTTTTTGTGCCCCCTGTCAAGAGTTTCTATCTTGTTTTTCAGCATTTTTCATAGCGCACAGCGCAAATCCTGCATCAGCTCTCCCGCTGCGCGTCAACCATCAGAACAATTCTTTCCGTTTTTCGGGCGCGGCGTATCGCTGCGCGCGTCCATCGCAGATCGGCCCGCTCCAGCAAAGACCGAAGCCGAAGTCATAGGCATGATTGCAGCTGTCCACATAGGGCTGAAGGTCAAGCGGCCTGTCCTCGCAGTGCCGCTCCACGGTCTCCATATCCGCCGGCAGCTGAACGGGCAGAAGACCGCTCGGCTCTGCGCTGCCGCTGATGATGCGCAGCATCGCCTCCAGCTGCACGCCGAAATCCACCAGAATCGCATCGCAGGAAGGCTCGAGCTCCGCAAGCACGCAGGGATTGTTCATCCGGATGACGGCGATCACCGGCTTGCCGCCCATTGCCTTGCGGGTTTCCAGCACAAGATCCAGATCGCGTTCGTTGGCAGCCGTGCCGCGCTTTCCCCGGTAGCCGCGGTCGGGGTTTTCCCGCTCGCGGAAGTCGCCCTGCGCGATGCTGTGCGCCCGCGCGGCATGGGCGGTATAGGGCCTGTACTGCAGGGGAATCGGGTGGTAGCCCTCCTTCGCGCTGTAGCCGCCGTCGGTAATCGGGCTTTCGATGAACACAATCGCGAAATCCGCTTCCTGCGGTGAATCCGCCCGATCAAAGAATTTGCCGACGACGCGCGCATCCGCGCCGGGCAGCGAGCAGGCGGGAATCGTTTCTCGGAAAAAGCCGACCCGCTCGCCGATCGTCCTGTCAGGGATATAGACCTTCCTGCGCCCCGCGACCGGCAGCACACCGCAGTTTTTGAGCATCACAATGCTGCGCAGCTGCGCCTCCATGCCCGCCTCGCAATGCGCCTGGCAGCCGACGAGCCGCGTGCTTTCCCCGGGATCGAGATAGGGATTTTCAAACAGGCCGCAGTTGAAGCTGTTGATCAGGAGGCGAACGGCGCTCTCCTCAAACCGCGCGCGCATCGCCCGTTCGCCATGGCGCGCGCAGCCGATTTCATACGCCTTGAGCACAGGCCTGATGTCGTTGTTGCCGCCGAACTGATCGACGCCGTTTTCGATGGCGAGCAGGTGGCGTTCCGCCACAGAAAGCTCCTCCACGCCGTAGCACCGGCTGCTGAAGGAATCCACCTCGGGATCCGGGTCGTCGGTGATGACCCAATCCGTGCAGACGACGCCGTCGTATCCAGCCTGTCCGCGCAGCATCCCGCCGATGATATGGCGGCTGAAGCTGTTGCCCACCTGCCCGCCCGCCGGGTCCATCCCCCAGGTAACGGTATAATAGGGCATGACGGCGGCCGCTTTTTCCGTCTTTCCGCGAAGGTCAAATGCGCCCTGCAGGAACGGCTTCAGATGCGCCTGCGCGCAGCCGCCGGGATGCACGGCGAATTTACCGAACGGATAATGCGCGTCGCGGCCTGCCTCGCAGGGACCGCCGCCGGGCCAGTGCTTGGCCATCGCCGCGACGGAGCCCGGGCCCCAGCCGCCGCTGCTTTCATCGGACTGCAAGCCGTCGCAGTACGCCCTGCCCATATCGGCGACCAGATCCGGATGCGCGCCGAAGGTATCGCCAATGCGCATCCACCGCGGCTCGGAACCCACGTCCACCTGCGGGCTGAGCGCCGTCGTCAGGCCCATCGCGCGGTATTCCCGGCTGATCATCCGCGCGTATTGCTCGCACAGCGCAGGATCAAACGAAGCCGCAATGCCAAGCCCCTCGGGCCATTTGCTGGTCTGCCCGCCGCCGGATTTATACTCCGCGCCCGCTGCCGACGCGCCGTGACGCGGATCGGTGCTGATGTTGACCGGAATACCATAGGGCAGCGCCTCGGCAAAGGCCTGCAGCTCGTTGCTCCAGCCGGCCGCGGTATGCGCATCCTTCAGCCCGGCAGCCAGCACATGGCGGACATGATCGTCTTTCAGGAATTGCTTTTGCTGATCCGTCAGATCCGACGGCGCAGCGCCGCTTTCCTCAAACGTCTTGCCGCCATAGGTGCCGATGAACGGTCCCCGGCTCCTTCCGGGCACCATCTGATGGCGGCTGTAGAGCATCAGGCCTGCCATTTCCTCGACGCTCAGGCGGGCCGCCAGATCGCGCGCCCGCTCCTGCGCCGGAAGCCGCCAATCTTCATAGGGTAAAAGCACGCCTGCTCGCGCAAGGTCCTTGAAATACAGCCCGTCGATTTCCAGCACCGGCGCGGAAACGGCGCCGATCACCGGCCCGCCGGGGTTGTGCTTATAGGTGATGTTCACAGCGAATTCCTCCTTTGTCTTTCGCGCGAATCGCATCATGCAACCATACACAGTATACCACAGCGCAGGCCGGCAAAAAAGCGGGCGCTTCCATTTTCAGCCATCCGGACACGATTCATCCACCGCGGCATCGCCGGAAATAAATTGACTTTTTTTCCCGAAGGAATTATACTGGGCAGAAAGGGGGCGTAATGATGGATTTTGCACATTGTCTGCCGATATGGAATAAGCTGACCGCCGACCAGCAGGAGCATATTCTCTCTGTGTCCGAGTATCGGCGTGTCCGCGCCGGAACCATCCTGCATGACGGCAGCCCGGAATGTATGGGGCTGATTCTGGTCAGCAGCGGACAGCTTCGGGCCTACATGCTCTCCGAGGAGGGCCGGGAGGTCACCATCTGCCGCTTCTTCGAGCGGGATATCTGTCTGTTTTCGGCCTCCTGCGTGATGCCCAACATGCAGTTCGACATCTTCATCTCCGCCGAAAAGGACTGCGAGCTGTGGATTATTCCCGCCTGCCTGTACAAAAACCTGATGAACGAATCGCTCCCTGTCGCCAGCTATTCCTGCGATCTGATCAGCCATCACTTTTCCGAGCTGATGTGGCTCATGGAGCAGATCATGTGGAAGAAGTTCGACGAACGCCTGGCGAAATTCCTTCTGGAAGAAAGCGCGCTGGAGAACACCCCCTCGCTCACCATCACGCACGACAAAATCGCCAACCACATGGGCACGGCGCGCGAAGTTGTGACCCGCATGCTCCGCTATTTCCAGAACGAGGGCATGGTGCGGCTGACGCGCGGCTCCGTGGAAATCACCGACGTCAAAAAGCTCGCCCTGCTGCAGG
Organism: Clostridia bacterium; assembly: GCA_017436605.1. Classification (GTDB taxonomy): domain Bacteria; phylum Bacillota; class Clostridia; order Christensenellales; family Aristaeellaceae; genus Ventricola. Next base: position 26,182 of record JAFSCW010000107.1, read on the forward strand.
GCGAATAATCCCCCCATATATACAGGACGGCCTCTTTTCTTTCCCGAAAAGAGGTCGTCCTTTTATTCGATTCGGTTATTCCTTGCGCGCTTTGGCCGATTCCCCGTCGCAGCAGGATGCAGGCGTTTCCCTTTCGTTCAGCCGCCCGCCGCGCAGGGGCTTGCGCATAACACATCGCCCTTTGCGCAGCCGCGCTCAAGCCTTCCCTCATATCCATAGACGCCGCCGATGTTCTTCACGCAGGTATAGCCCATTTCCCGCAGCACATAGGCCGCTTCGCTGCTTCTTGCGCCGCTGTAGCAATAGACAAACAGCGGGATATCCTTATGGCCGGCAACTGCGCGCACGCCCTCGATGCGCTGCAGCGGCACGTTCCGGCTGCAGGGAATGTGGCCCTCGCGGTATTCCTGCGGCGTGCGGACGTCCAGCAAAACCGCCTCCGGCATCACGTCGTATTCCTCAAGACCACGGTTGATATCGGGTCGCTTCCAAAGATCAAAGAATCTCATGATTCGTCCTCCCTCCGCCGCGCGCCTGCGTCTTGGCAGGCGCTGCTTTTGATGGCCCTACGATACATCAATCCGGCAGATTCTTCCGTGATAAAGTCACGCTGGCGTTTCCGAAAGTCCGCCCGATATAAAACCTCCCGCCGCAGGACGATCCTGAGGCGGGAGGCTTCATGTTCGCGTTTTCATTTACTTCCCCGGCAGATCCGGTTATCGCCTGGCCTGCAGCGCCGCAAGCAGCGCTTCCGTGCTGCGGTTAACCACCAGTTTCTCCGGGAAGGCGGTCTCCCTGAGCATCTCCAGCGCGTGGCGATGCTCCAGGATATTGCGCTCGATATGCGCGTCGCTGCTCACAAGCACCTGCGTGCCGTGCTTGGCGCAGGCCTCCAGCATGCGATACGCATTGGGCCGGGCGTTCAGCCGGTAGCTTCCCAGCCTCACGGACGCTTCGTTCAATTCGAGCATCACGCCGTGATCGGCAGCCGCTTTGGCCAACTCGCCGAGATCGACCGGATAGGCGCCGTCGTCCGGATGGCCGATGACATGCACCTTCGGGTTTTCCATGGCCTTCAAATAAGCATGCAGATTCTCCTTCTCCGTGCCGGAGGTCAGGCAGACGTCATGCATGCTGGCGATGCCGTAATCCAGCGCAGCGGAAAAGGTTTCATCCAGATCGACCGCGCCGTCCAGATCCACGATGTTCAGTTCGCAACCGAAGAGAATCTTCACGCCGTAAAGCTCACGCGGAATGCATCGGCTGGAGCGGAAATAGTGCTTGCTGGCAGAGCCTTCCATTGCAGGGCCATGGTCGGAGATGCCCAGCAGCTGTACGCCCTTTTCCGCGGCAGAGCGCGCCATTTCGTAAATCGTATTGTACGCATGGCCGCTGGCGATGGTATGCGTATGGATATCCAGCACGTCGCGCATGCTCACACCTCCGCCTGTTCCTGATACGCAGCGAGCATCTCGAACGGATAATCGCTCTCGATCATATCGACGCCCAGCGAAAGCGCCGTCGCAAGCTGCTCACGCGTGTTGACGACGCTGCCGTCGACCAGATAGCCCGCCGCCTGCAGTTCCCTGACCAGCGGCACGGAGAGATTGGTCTGGTAGCAGAGATAGATCTCCGCTTCCATTTCCTTCATCAGCGCCACGGGATCATGCGGCACGTGCGGCACGATCAGCGCCAGATGCGTGCGAGGTTCCAGGGTCTTGATCCGCTTGAGCGTGCGATGGTCGATGCCAAAGACGATGCAGTCCTCAAACATCTCATGCCTGCGCAGCGATTCCACAATCCGCTGGGCGAGCATCGGGCGGGTATCGTGCATCAGCAGCTCACAGCTCTTGATCTCCAGCAGGATCGGAAGGCCGTTTTGCTTGCACCAGGCCATGGCCTCGTCCAGCGTATTGAGCTCAAAGGCAGCCTTGAGCTCCTCCACGGTATAATCGCGCACATAGCCCCTGAGCGGGGAACGCTCCTCCAGGCGCATGTCATGATAGATGACCGCCTGATCGTCGCGCGTCAGCTGAACGTCGATCTCGATATAGGCGACGCCGCTATGCAGCACCTTTTCGAAGTTCGCGATGGTGTTTTCGCGGATCTCACTCAGATGGCCGCGGTGGCCGCCGATCAGCAGGCGCTTGCCGCGCTCCGCGTAGATTTTTTCAATCAGCGTCATAGCATCATTTCTCCAGACCGATATTCACGCCGGTCTCACTGTCAAAGATGTTGTATACGCCCGTCATGCGCAGATACACATAGGGCTTGTCGCTCTTGGCGATCTGGCGGTAGCAGACATACATCTCATGGCTCTCCGGAACCGTCACGCGGACAAAGCTCTCGCCGACCATACCGGAGACGAGCAGCTCCTTGCCCAGGTTTTCCACGATCTGCAGGCGCATTTCCATGGTCTGGGGCTGCTTCTCGGTTTCCACGGCAATCAGATGGCTGCGCACGCCGATCTTGATCGCCTTGCCGGCAAACTTCTTCGCGCCCGCGCTCATATGCTCAGGCACCATCAGATCGACGCCCGCGCCGACGATATGCGTGCCGTCCGCGGTCAGCGCCGCGTCGATGAAGTTCATCGGCGGGTTGCCCATGAACTTGGCGACGAACAGGTTCGCCGGATAATGATACAGGCGCTCCGGCGTGTCGTACTGCTGGATGCGGCCATTGTCCAGAATCGCGATCTTATCCGCGATGGCCATCGCCTCTTCCTGGTCATGGGTCACGATGATCGAGGTGATGCCCGTCTCCTGCTGCAGGCGGCGGATTTCATCGCGGATCTCGATCTTCAGGCGCGCGTCGAGGTTGCTCATCGGCTCGTCGAGCAGGAGAACCTCCGGCTCCTTGACCAGCGCGCGCGCCATGGAGACACGCTGCTGCTGGCCGCCGGAAAGCTGGCCCGGCTTGCGGTCGAGCAGCGCCTCGATCTGCATCATCTTGGCGATCTCGCGAACCTTCGCGTAGCGCTCTTCCTTGCCCATGCCCTTCTGCTTGAGCGGGAAGGCGATGTTGTCGATGACCTTCAGATGCGGATACAGCGCATAGGACTGGAACACCATGCCGATGTTGCGGTCCTTGGGCTGGAGCATCGTCACATCCTTATCGCCGAAGTAGATCTTGCCGGAGGTCGGCTCGAGCAGACCGGCGATGCAGTTGAGCGTCGTGGTCTTGCCGCAGCCGGACGGACCCAGCAGCGCCACAAACGAGGAATCTTCAAACGTCAGGTCAATACTGTCAAGGGCCACGGTCTTGCTGTCGTAGGCCTTGCGAAGCTTTTCAATGCGGATCATATACCCTTACCTCCAGAGAAGCCGCCCTTCATGAGCGATTTTTGAGAGATGACGAAGAACACCAGCACCGGCAGCATATAGATCAGCGCCATGGCGGAGAACACGCCGTAGTCGGCAATCATCTGATCGTTCAGGCTCAGCGTGCGCAGATAGGTCGCCATGACCGGCGTGCGTCCGCTGAGGATCAGCGTGTTGAACAGCAGGTAGTTCGACCAGGCGCTCATGAACGAGAACATGCTGATGGAGGCGATGCCCGGCTTGACCAGATGGATGATCACCTGAAAGAAAGCGGTCAGGCGGTTGCAGCCGTCCACCAGTGCGGAATTCTCCAGATCCTTGGGGATGTCGTTGAAGAAGTTGCGGATGATGAAGGTAGAGCCGGGCAGGCGGAGCGCAATGGCGACGAGCACGACGCCGGCCAGCGTATTGAGCAGCTTGATGTACATGAGCACGTACAGGATGGAGATGAGCAGCAGCACGCCCGGGAAAAGGCGGAGCAGCAGCAGCATCTTCTGCAGCACACTGCGGCCGGTGAACTGCATGCGGGAGAGCGCATAGCCGGCCATGCAGCTGATGATAACCTCCGTCACAGTGACCACGGCGGTAAAAAGCACCGTATTGCGGAACGCCGGGCCCATCGCAGGCACGGTGTACTGGCCCATGACGATGGTCTCATACAGGAAGCGGAAATTCGAAAGGCTGGGCTTTCCGTCGACAAAGAAGGCCTGCGAGAAGAAGGAGATATAGATGACGAAGATCGGGATGCACAGAATCAGCATCACGACGCAGGCAATGCGTTCCTTGCGCATTTCATATGCCGGACGGGTTTCGTCGCGTTTACCGGGCATCTGCTTCCCTCCTCTCCATATGCGCGCTGACCATGCTGATCGCAATCATGAACACGAGAACGACCGCAATGAGCAGCAGCGAGATCGCCGCGCCGTAGCCATACTTCGCGGAGATAAACGCCTTATGATACGCGGACAGCGCCCAGACCTCGCTGGCGATACCGGGGCCGCCGTCGGTGATGAGCAGGATTGTAGTATAGTCCGTCAGCAGGCCAAGGGTTTCCCACAGCGCGATAAACAGGATATGGAAGCGCAGGTTCGGAATGATGATCGACTTGACAATCTCCCATTCCTTCGCGCCGTCCACACGCGCCGCCTTGAACTGGTTCTCCGGAATCGCCTTGATCGCGCTGGAGAAGTTGATCGTACCGAAGGCGATGCTGGTCATGATCTTGGCGATGATGACCACCTGCATGGGATAATTCGCAATCCAGTTCACAGGCGTCTGTGAGCCTGTGATGCCCATGAAAATCTTATTGAGGAAGCCTCCTGAATTGGACGAAAGCAGCCAGATCCACAGCACGGAATACACAACAGCCGGGGTGATCATCGGGATCATCAGCACGCCCTTAAAGAAGCTGGCGGTGCTTTCGGTCTTGATGAAGTGCGTCGTCATGATCGCGAAGAACAGATCCACGACCATCGTGACAGAAATACAGGTGGCCACATAGATGATCGTGTTGATGATAATTTTCGGCGTGTTGGGATCGCGGAAAACACGCCTGAAATTCTTAATCCCCTCGAATTCCCATTCAAAGCTGCTGTCCAGGCCCGTAAAGGCCATGACGACCGTCAGGATGGCGGGAAGGATGTACAGCAGCGTGACCAGAATCAGGAATGGAGACAGGAACAGATATGCCTGCGCATTATTCTTTCTCATGTCATCAGCATCCTTTGTCATAATCGAAAACAGAGCTGCCACCGTATGGCAGTGGCAGCTCTGCTTCAAACATCAGAACTCACTCGAGGGCTTACTCGAAGATGATCTCGTCCTCGTCGATATTCAGTTCCATCTGAATCTTGACATTCTCGACAGCCTGCTCCGGCGTGATCTGGCCCAGCTCCAGCTGAACGATCGCGTTGAGCATCTCGCTGTTGAGGGTGTTGATGCCGTTGATGCTCGGCACGGAGATGGCGTGCTCCGCCATGTAGCCCACGTCAGCAACGATCGGGTTGGTGGTGATGGCTTCCATCTCGTTGGCGGCCTTCACGGAAGAGAGGGTGAAGATCACGTCGGCATGGTTGGCCAGCAGGTCGGCGGAGCCGGCAGCCAGCTCGGCGAGCAGGTCGTGGCAGATCTCCGGATACTTGGTCGCGGAGTTGATGCCCATGCCCTGCGGCGCAGCGATGACGAACGGCTTCTCGTTGAACTCGGAAACCGGGAACATCATGAAGGCGACGTCCTCGGAGAACTGCTGCGGATCCTTGTTGACCGCGCCGGCAACGTAGGTAGAGGAGTAGATCGGGCCATAGTACGCGAAGCAGGTGCCGTCGCCAACCATGGTGTTGATGGACGGCCAGCCCTGCTGGGCGAGGTCGTGCGGGGTGATCTCGAGGGTGTTCGCGGCGTCATAGATGAACTGGAAGAAGCGCAGCATCGCGTCCTCGTCGAAGACCAGGGTGCTGTTCTCGTCGTAGTAGCGGCCGCCGAGGGTCTGCAGAACGTCGAGGAAGTCGGAACCGGCGCCCGGACGATGCGCCATGCCCCAGGTGCACACGCCGGCATTCTGGATGTCGTCGCACAGCTGGACGAACTGCTCCCAGGTGAACTCGCCCGCGGCAACCTTGGCCGGGAGAGCCTCGGCCTCTTCCATGGTCCAGCCGAACTCGACCAGGCTGAGCTTGTTGTAGTAGATGACGCGGACCGGCAGGTCGAACGGCATCGCATAGGCCTTGCCGTCAACGGTGTAGCAATCGAACACGCCGTCGACAAAGGCGTCGGTATTCAGGTCGGAGATGTCCATGAGCATGCCCACATCCACCATCGCCGGAACGTCGGAAACGGAGAAGATGTCCGGAGCGTCGCCGTTCTTGTAGGCGAAAATCAGGTTCTTGCCGTACTCGCCCCAGTCGATGCGCTGATAGTCCTTCTCAAACTCAATCTGGATGTCCTTGCCTTCGGCAGCATAGCGCTCCTCGAGGCGATCGGCAGCGGCAATCACGGCGTCCGGGATCGTCACAAAGTCATAGTTGTGCGCGATCTTGAGGGTGACAGTTTCGGCCATCGCGGTGAAGCTGACCAGGCAGAGGCACAGCGCCATCACGAGAGCGACCAGTTTACGGGTGTTCATGGTGAGATCCTCCTTCTCATTTTGCACAATTGCATTCATATTTTACCTGTCTGCACCTTTTTCGTCAAGATATGCAATGGCGCTTTTGAGAAAAATCCCGTCGTTCTTTAGGAATCATATATTATATGAAAATAAGTATCTAACCTCTCCGTCAGGCAGACTGACGGCGGCTTCTCAGCGCGCGGATCGCCAGCCCCAGCGCAAGGCCCGCAGCCGCAGGCACAAGCCACCCAAGGTTCAGCCGATAAAACGGTAGCAGATGCTCGGCAAGGCCGACAGCGCCATCCAGATGCATCGCGCTGCGAAGACCGGCGGGCAGGGTCTTGATCAGATCAAACAGCGCTGCCGCGCCTGTCAGCACCGTGACGCTCACATACACCGCCCTGTCGTGATCAAACAGCCTGCCGCACAGCGCAAGCAGAATCAGCGTGATCGCCAGCGGATACAGGAACATCAGCACGGGCAGGGAGTATTCCAGAATCCGGGACAAACCGAAATTGGACACGACAAAGGAAAAGACCGTGAACCCGATCGCCCAGGCCCTGTAGGTAAGCCTGCCCGGGAACATCCTCTCAAAGGCGTCGGCGCAGCTGGTCACAAGACCGATGGAGGTTTTCAGGCATGCACAGGTGATCGTCAGCGCGAGCACGACGCTGCCCGCCGCACCCAGATAATGTCCGGCGATCTGCGCCAGCGCGATGCCGCCGTTTTCGGAGGTCTCAAAAAGGCCGCGGGACTGCGCGCCCATCACGATGGTCGCCACATAGATGCCCGCCATCAGCAGGCCCGTCAGCACGCCGGAGGCGAGCACATCCTTGGCGACGTCCTGATCCTGCATGACGCCCATCGACCGGATGATGTCGATCACGACGATGCCGAAGGCCAGACCGGCGATGGCGTCCATCGTGCCGTAGCCCTCGATAAAGCCGGAAAAGAGCGCCCCGCTTTCATAGGCGGCATCCGGCGCAACCAACGCGACCGGCGCGGCCGGGCGGGAAAGCGCGGAGACGACGAGAATCGCCAGAAAGACGAGGAACAGCGGATTGATCAGCTTGCCGATCCAGACCGTGATCCCCGAAGGCCGGAGCGAGAAAAACAGAACCGCCGCGAAAAACAGCAGCGAAAAGACCAGCAGCACGGGCGCCTGCGGCGCGTCGCCGATCATCGGCGCGATGCCCGTGGTAAACGAGGTCGTCGCGCAGCGGGGAATGGCAAAAAACGGTCCGATCGTCAGATACAAAAGGCAGGTGAACACATAACCATAGCCCTTTCCCACCTTGCTGGAGAGCGCCTGCAGGCCGTCGGAATGCGTATTGCCGATCGCCGCAACGCCCAGAATCGGAATGCCCACAGCCGTCACGATAAATCCGATCATCGCAGGAATCACCCGGCTTCCCGCCAGCTGACCCAGATGAACCGGAAAAATCAGATTGCCCGCGCCGAAGAACATGCCAAAGAGCGTACCGGCCACAAGAATTTTCTGCTTTATCGTCAAACGGTTTCTTTTCATGGTTTCAGTTTCCTTTCCCGATCGCTTTCCCAGCGTTTTTTCTGATATTCATTTTAACATTTCCCTTGCAATCTGAGAAACGCATGTTCATAATAGAGATATGAGAAATTGTCATATCCCCATGATGAAAGGAAGTTTCAGATATGGACAGCAAAAAGCTCGAAATCCTGATGACGGCAGCAGACCTGGGCAGCTTTACCAAGGCTTCCGAGGTCGTCGGCTATACGCAGTCCGGGCTGACGCATATGATGGATGTGCTCGAAAAAGAAATCGGCTTTCCGCTGCTGCATCGCAGCCACAGCGGTATCCGGCTCAGCAGCCAGGGCGAGCAGCTCATGCCCGCCATCCGCGAATTCCTGCAGGCCAACGCGAACCTCGAAAACCAGATCCGCGCCATCGCGGAGCAAAAACATGAGGTCATCCGCGTCGCAGCCTATTCGAGCATCGCCATGCACTGGATGCCGGAGCTTCTGTATCGCTTCCGCCGCCTCTGCCCGGATGTGAGCGTCGATCTCCGCATGGTCGACCACGCGCTTGAGCCGTTCGAACTGCTGGAAAGCGGACAGACCGACATGATCTTCGCCAGCCGGCATCCCTACAGCTTCTGCCAGTGGACGCCGCTGTACAGCGACAGGATGTACGCCATCCTGCCAAGGGATTATCCGCTGAACGGGCGCGAAGCTTTCCCCGTCGCAGAGTTTTCCGGTCAGGATTTTCTGATGCCCTATGGGCGTTTTGACTCGGATGTGCGCGCAGCGCTCGCGCCCATGGGCGTCCACCTGAATGCACAGCTGTGCAAGGTGGACGACGAAACCGTGATCCGCATGGTCGGCAGGGGGCTGGGCATATCGATGATGACAGAGCTGATGATCCGCGGCAGAACGGACGACGTCCTCTGCGTTCCTGTCGATCCGCCCGTCATCCGTGAGCTGGGCATGGGCGTCCATGTACGCAGAAAAATGTCCGAAAGCATGCAGATGCTGCACGACTGCGTGCTGGATTTCATCCACGACCGCGCATGAGCTCTGCGCGCCCCTTCATTCTGCACAAAATGTCAACGGTACCTGGTCGATCTTTCCTATTCATTCTGACCAAATCGACACAAATGCGCACAAACAGATTGACAGCGCCGCCCGTCAGCGATACAATACCTTCCAACAAAAACCGAAGCAAAGAGCGATACCGGCGCGCATCCGGCAGCCCGGGTCTTTACATTGACAATCCGTGTATTCCGCTTAATCGCTCTGCGCATCAGGAAGGAACCGGACGCATGTACTTCGAAGATATCTCCACAGGCGCCGCCTATGCGCTTGAGCCTGTCGCCATCCTCAGGGAGCAGATCCTCTCGTTCGCCCGGGACTACGACTATATCCCGCTCCATACCGACGAGGAATACGCAAAAACCACCCGCTTCGGCGGGCTGATCGCCCCCGGCGTCATGTCCTTCATGCTGGTCTGGACAAAATTCATCGACAAAAACGTTTTCGGCAGGGAGCTCATCGCCGGGAAATCGACGAGCATGGAATGGATTCGTCCGGTCTATCCGGGCGACGTGCTTGCCGGACAGGCCTTCATCACCGGAAAGACGGCGCATGGCGCGCGCAGCGGCGAAATCGAAGTCACGGTCGAGGCCCGCAATCAGCGCGGCGAGCTCGTGCTGACCGACGTCACGAAGATCGTCGTTCAGCGCAGGCCGCAGGCATAACGCCCCGACAAAAAACCACACAGGAGGAGCACGCATCATGCTGGGTACAATCGTCAATACATCGACCATCCTCGCCGGCAGCGTCATCGGCAGCGTATTCAAAAAGGGCATCCGGGAAAAGCACCAGACAGCGCTGTTCACCGCGATGGGCATGGCGGCCGCCGGCCTCGGCATGAACGCCATCGTCCAGAACATGCCCAACAGCCGCTATCCCGTTTTGTTCATCGTCAGCCTTGCGCTGGGCAGTCTGCTGGGCAGCATCCTGAACCTCGACGATCGCTTCCAGCATCTGGCAGACAGGTTCTCCGTCGGGCATCTGAGCAAGGGACTGTCCACGGGTATTCTGCTGTTCTGCATCGGTACGCTCTCCATCCTCGGCCCGATTCAGAGCGCCCTGAACGGCGATCATACGTATCTGTTCACCAACGCGACGCTCGACTTCGTCACCTCCATGGTCCTCGCCTCCACCTACGGCATCGGCATGGCGCTGACGGCAATCGTCCTGTTCTGCTGGCAGGGGAGCATCTATCTGCTTGCGCTCGCGCTGGGCTCGTTCATGACGCCGGAGATGATGACCGAGCTGTCCATCGTCGGCGGCTTTCTGATCTTCGGCTCCGGGCTTTCCATCCTCGGCATCAAGGACTGCAAGACCATGAACATGCTGCCGAGCCTGATCATCCCCGTTCTGTTCTGCGCGGCTGCAGGCGCGCTGTAAGGCCCCCCTGCGGTTCCGGATTGCATACAGGCGCAAAACCCCGCCGGTTTTTTCTTAAAACCGGCGGGGTTCATTTTGTTATGAGCCGGAGACGGCGCCGTGTCCGGCGTCACGCCAAGTATTTTTCAAGCGTCGCCCGCACAGCCCCCGGGCCCGCGATCTCCTCCCGGAAGATCCTTTCGATGCGATCCGCCAGACCGAGTGCGCACAGATCGCTGCCGAAGATCACCTCATTGGCAAGGATTTCGCGCAGCTGACCCCTGTAGGTTTCCGGCCTGCCCAGCTCGACGCCGGAAAGCTTTGCCATCAGCTCGTCCTTCATCGGATCGGCGGAGATTTCCATCGGTTCTCCGTCGTCGCCCACGCCCAGCAGATAGCGCATCCAGCCGGCGATAGCCAGCGGAATGGCAATCAGTTCGTTCAGATCGCGCCCCTCGGCTATATAGCTCTTGATGGTCTCGCCGAAGCGGATGCCGACCTTCTGCGAGGTATCTGTTGCAATGCGCCGCGGGTCGTCCGGCATAAAGGCATTGGGCAGGCGCTCATGGACCACCTCGTCAATAAACGCCTTCGGGCTCAGGATCTTCGGATCGACGACGACCGGCAGGCCCTCGGTATAGCCAAGGCGCATCACCAGCTTTCTGAGCAGCTCGTCCTTCATCTCCTCGCATACGCGCGTATAGCGCAGCAGACAGCCATAAACGGCCAGCGCGGTATGCAGGGGATTGAGGCAGGTGGTCACCTTCATGCGCTCTGTACGGTTGACGGTATCCCGGTCGGTCAGATAGACGCCGGCCTTCTCCAGCGCAGGCCGGCCGTTGGGGAAGCGATCCTCCACGACCAGATACTGCGGGCGTTCAGCATTGACAAACGGCGCAATAAACGTGCCCCGGGAGGTCACGATCGCGGCCATATCCTCGACGCCATCTTCTTGCAGGGAATCCTCGATGGCCTTCGCCGGGCGCGGGGTGATCTTATCAATCATGCTCCACGGGAAGGCGACCCGCGCTTCATCCTCCAGATACGCGATGAAGCCGTCGCTGACATAGCCCCTTTCCCGCCATGCCCGCGCAATCTCCAGCACGGAACGCTTCAGCTTTTCGCCGTTGGCGCTGCAGTTGTCCATGGACACCAGCGCGATGGGATGCGCGCCCGCCCTGAAGCGCCTGAGCATCATCGCCGCGGCGATGCTCATCGCATGGCGCGCGCCGTCCGGCCCCGCGTTCATGTCGCCGATCACAAGCGGCGTCAGCTCGCCGGCCATGTTCCTGAGCGCATAGCCCTTCTCCGTGATCGTGAAGGAGACCATTTGCAGGGAGGGACTCTCGAAGATTTCAGCCAGGCGAGCCATCTGCCCGGCGTCCTGCCCATCCGCCCGCAGGCCCTCGGCGACGGAGGCGATGATCTCGCGGCTGGTCGTCGCATCCGGGTTGAGCGTGACGTTCAGGGTCAGGCAGTCAAACGGCTCGTACATCCTCGTGATGATTTCCCCATCAAAGGTCTCCGCCGCGATGATGCCGCGGTCCGCGAGCCCTTCCTCAAGGAGCCGCTGCTGCAGGGCGGCGATAAAGCCGCGGAAGATATTGCCCGCGCCGAAATGAACCCAGATCGGCTTGTCCTTCGTCCGCGCCGCCATCGCCCGCACATCGTACTGCGGCAGCGCGACATGCGCCTTTTCCCATGCCGCGCGATCCGCAAGCGCCGCATAATTCATTTTCATTCTGATCATCCTCCCGTGCTTTTTCGCCCCTCCGCCTTTGGCTGCGCGCCGGCGGCGTTTGCCTCGTCTGCCCTGTATTATACCACAGCCCAGTCGCCGCAGCCATTTTCTTCCCCGGAAAAATTCCTGAAACAGCAAGCCTTAAACGCACAGAAATTATGATAAATTCCTATTTACCTTTAAACGGAAATGGATTATAATGAACCGTATGCGATCACCGGACCGGCGCAGGCTGCCAGGCATCCCCGCCGCATGCGGAATTCAGCAAAACGAACTGCAAGGAGTGTCTTTTGAAATGAAACTTTCACCTCTTCAGACGGCTAGATATCAGTACAACCCCAAGCTTCCCGGCATCCTCAGAAACGGCATTTCTGAGATCTGCGTGAACAATGGCGGCGCAACCACGAGCGTTGCGGATCAGGATAAGATCCAGGCCCTCTTCCCCAACACCTACGGCAAAAGCGAAATCACCTTCCAGAAGGGTCAGAACACCGCCGAGGACAAGAAGCAGATCGTCGGCGTCATCCTCTCCGGCGGCCAGGCTCCGGGCGGCCACAACGTCCTGTGCGGCCTGTATGACGCGCTGAAGGCGACCAACAAGGACAATGTGCTCTACGGCTTCAAGGGCGGCCCGAGCGGCCTGATCGAGGACAACTACCTGATCTTCGACGACGAGTACATCGACCAGTTCCGCAACACCGGCGGCTTCGATATCATCGGCTCCGGCAGAACCAAGCTCGAGACCGAAGAGCAGTTCGCCATCGTCGCCGAGGTCTGCAAGAAGCACGGCATCACCGCGATCGTCATCATCGGCGGCGACGACTCCAACACCAACGCCGCCGTGCTGGCCGAGTATTTCGCCGCGCACAACACCGGCGTTCAGGTCATCGGCTGCCCGAAGACCATCGACGGCGACCTGAAGAACGAGGACATCGAGTGCTCCTTCGGCTTTGACACCGCCACCAAGACCTACAGCGAGATCATCGGCAACATCCAGCGCGACGCCAACTCCGCCAAGAAGTACTGGCACTTCGTCAAGGTGATGGGCCGCTCTGCTTCCCATGTCGCGCTCGAGTGCGCGCTGGAGACCCAGCCCAACATCTGCCTGATCGGCGAAGAAGTCGCCGCCAAGAAGATGTCCCTGGCTCAGATCGCC
>JAFSCW010000108.1 GCA_017436605.1 Clostridia bacterium
CTACGCGGTGTCCACCGATACCCATTTCGTCCACAAGGCCTGGCACGATGCGTCCGAGCGCATCCGCAAGATCAGTTATCCCATGCTGGCAGACCCGACCCATGCCCTGTCCCGCGATTTCCAGGTGCTGATCGAATCCGACGGTCTGGCAGAGCGCGGCACGTTCATCATCAACCCCGAGGGTAAGATCGTGGGCTATGAGGTCACGGCGGGCAACGTGGGCCGCAACGCGGAGGAGCTTTTCCGCAAGGTGCAGGCCTGCCAGTTCGTCCACGCCCACGGCGATCAGGTCTGCCCCGCCAACTGGACGCCCGGCGCGGAAACCTTGAAGCCCAGCCTGGATCTGGTGGGACAGCTGTGATGACAGACACCAAAAATCTTTACGATGTGATCATCATCGGCGGCGGACCTGCGGGGCTTACCGCCGCCATTTATCTGGCCCGGGCGCGCTATCGCGTGCTGGTGCTGGAAAAGGAACAGTTCGGCGGGCAGATCACCATTACGCACGAGGTAGTCAATTATCCCGGCATCGGCAAAACCAGCGGCAGGCTACTGACGGAGACCATGCAGCGGCAGGCAGAAGCGTTCGGCGCGGAATTTCTATTGGCGCAGGCCACGGGGCTTGATGTATCAGGCGATATCAAGACCGTCCGCACGGAACGGGGTGATTTTCAGTGCTTCGGCGTATTGCTGGCCACAGGCGCGCAGCCCAGAAGAGTGGGCTTTCAGGGCGAAGAGGAACACAAGGGCCGGGGCGTTGCCTACTGCGCCACCTGCGACGGCGAATTCTTCACCGGCAGGGAAGTATTTGTCGTGGGCGGCGGCTTTGCGGCGGCGGAAGAAAGCGTCTTCCTGACCAAATTTGCCCGGCATGTCACGATCCTGATGCGGAGCGAAGACTTCACCTGCGCCGAGGCGGCGGCGCAGCCCGCCCGGGAGCATGAGAAGATCACGATTCTTCCCTTCACAGAGCTGCTGGAGGTTTCCGGAGAAAACGGCCTTGACTGCGCGCGATGGAAGAACACGAAGACCGGCGAGATCACGGAATACCGCAGCAAAGACGGCGAAACCTTCGGCGTATTTGTCTTTGCGGGCTATGAACCGGCGACCGATCTGGCTCAAGGCGTCGTGCGGCTGGATGAGAAGGGCTATGTGATCACGGACGGATCGCTCAAAACCAGCGAGGAGGGCGTCTATGCGGCGGGCGATGTGTGCATCAAGCCGCTGCGGCAGGTGGTGACGGCCACGGGCGACGGCGCGCTGGCCGCGACAGAACTGGAAAAATATGCCGCCATGATGCAGCGAAAAACCGGCGTCCATCCGCAGCAGCCAGCTTCTGCGAAGCGGGAGGCGCCCGCCGCGCCCGAGCAAGAGGCGGACGAGGCTGTGTTCACGCCGGAAATGCGACGGCAGCTTCATACCGTGTTCGGCAGGATGCAGCACCCGCTGAAGCTGATGCTTTTCCTTGACGACCGGCCGGTTTCTGCGGAGCTGGAACAGTTTGTTTCCGACCTGGCGGGGATGACGGACAAGCTGAGCGTGCAGGTTGCGCAGCGCGGCGCGTCTTCGGAGACGGCGCCCTGCGTTCAGATCTGCCTGGCGGATGACACGCCGACGGGGCTTGCCTTCCATGGCGTTCCCGGGGGTCACGAATTCACGTCTTTTGTGCTGGGCCTGTACAATGCCAGCGGGCCGGGACAGGCGCTGGACGAGGACATGAGAAGGAAAATCGAAGCGATCAGGCGTCCCGTCGACATGAAAATCCTCGTATCTCTATCCTGCACGATGTGCCCGGATCTGGTCGTCGCAGCCCAGCGCATGGCCTCGATCAATCCTCAGATCACCGCCGAAGCGTATGATCTTGCGCATTTTGAGCAGATGAAAAAGCGGTATAACGTGATGAGCGTGCCCTGCCTGGTGGTGGATGACGACCGGGTCGCCTTCGGCAAGAAGAATACTGCGCAGCTTCTGGAGTTTTTGGAAAAGCAGCAGACCGGGCTGTATCCGCAGCTTTGATACAGTCGTCTGTGCATACAGATCAACCCGGCGCGCAAAGTTCGAATTTGCGCGCCGGGTTTGCTGATGAAAAAAGAAATCCGCCAGCATTGCTGGCGGAGTCTGACGGCATGTATCCGCATTTATTCAATTGTATCCTGCATGGGGAGATTCAGCAGGCGGAAGTCGCTCTTGTAGTAATCCAGTACGCCTTCCTTTTTCAGCTTGCTCATTTCGGCGCAGAGGCCGCTGCGGTCTACTTCCAGATAATCCGCCAGCCCCTGCCGGTCAAAGGGAATGGAAAATCTAGCGTTGTTTGCCTCCTTGGCCTGTATGAGCAGATAGGTCATCAGCTTTTCGCGCGTACTGCGCCCCGCGGTGATGAGCGCGCGCTGGTGCAGGGCGAGGTTTTTATCGGCGACGATCTGCAGCAGATTGAAGATAATCCGGCTGTGAAAGGAACAGGCATGCGTGCAGGCGGTCATGATCCGCCGGCAGTCGATGAGCAGATAATCGCTTTCCTCGCTGGCGATGACATCCACGGGCAATAGTCCGGCTTTGGAACAGGAAAAGGACTCGGCGAAGAGCTTTACGGGCGTGATGCTCATCATGATCGTGCGGTTTCCGGCAAAATCCGTGCGGATCAGCTGCACACAGCCGGAAAGCAGAATCCCGACGTCTTTGGCGGGAGATCCTTCGCGCAGAATGACGCTGCCTTTATCTGCACGCATGCTGCGCGCGCCGAGGCAGGCAAGCATGCCCGGAAGGTCCTCGGGGGAGATGCCGTCAAAAAGCGGACAGCGGGTCAGCAGATCGGCAGAAATTGTCATAAAAACGAGCCTCCTGCGTTGAAAATTCAACGGAAATTCTGAGAGAAGTATACTATAATGATTCTATCAGGTCAAGAACATGAAGATCAATGCCGGATATGGAGGGTTCAATATGATCCGAAGAATCATAAAGATTGATGAAGAAAAGTGCAACGGATGCGGCCTGTGCGCAAAGGCCTGCCATGAGGGCGCGATTGGCATGGAGAACGGCAAGGCAAAGCTGATGCGAGAGGACTACTGCGACGGACTGGGCGATTGCCTCCCGGCGTGCCCGATGAACGCGATTTCCTTTGAGGAGCGCGAAGCGCCTGCCTATGACGAGGCGGCGGTGCTGGCAGCCAAGAAGAGCAAAGAAGCGAAGGAAGACGAACAGCCCTGCGGCTGCCCGGGATCGTCCTGCCGGAGCATGGAGGCAGAGGAGACGCCGGGCGGAAGCGTTCCCGGCTGCCTGACGAATTTCCCGGTGCAGATCAAGCTTGCGCCGGTCAGCAGCCCGTCTTTTGACGGCGCGCATCTGCTGATCGCAGCGGACTGCACAGCCTATGCCTACGGCAATTTCCACCGGGATTTCATCCGGGGACGCGTGACGCTGATCGGCTGCCCCAAGCTTGACAATGTGAATTACGCGATGAAGCTCGCGGAGTTGTTCAAGGCCTGCGATATCCGCAGCGTCACCGTGGCGCGCATGACCGTGCCCTGCTGCGGCGGGCTCAGCCTCGCGGTGAGGACGGCGGTGGAACTCAGCGGCAGGGAGATTCCGGTGAGGATTGCTACCATCAGCCCGGATGGTCAGATCCGGGAATAAACTGTGTGCCGCAGTGGCTTTTTCAAGCCTATACGATTACGCAGACGCCTGTGTTTTTCCCGGAAACGGAGGACACGGGCGTTTTTTCTGCCAGCGCGATCAGGAATCCGGCGCTGAAATCGGCCGCCGGACATGGACTGGCAAAGAAAGGGCCGTCCGGGCATAAGCTTGCCGGGGTGATGAGGATGATCGTAGAATTGATGTCGTTCTTTCTTCAGGACGCCCTGTTTCTGCTGGGCTATCTTTCGCAGGGGAACGCTTTCCCGAGGCCGCTTGGCCGGGAAGAAGAGGCGGCGCTGCTGGATAGGATGGCGAAGGGGGATGACGAGGCGCGCGAAAGCCTGATTACGCATAACCTGCGCCTGTGCGCGCATATTGCGCGGAAATACACGGTTCCCGGCTATGATCAGGACGATCTCATTTCCATCGGAACGGTCGGGCTGATTAAAGGCGTGGGGACGTATAAGCCGGGAACGGGCACGCAGCTGAGCACCTACTGCGCACGGTGTATTGAAAATGAAATCCTCATGTGCCTGCGTGCGAGCCAGAAGCGCAAGGGCGAGATTTCCCTGCAGGAGCCCATCGGCATGGATGGAGAAGGAAACGAAATCACGCTGATCGACGTGCTGGGCACGGAGGAAGACGAGGTGCATGGGCAGGTCGAGCGGCGGGTCAGCCTGCAGTGCGTGCGCCGGCTGGTGGATACCTGCCTGCGCGGAAGGGAGCGCACGGTGATTGAAATGCGCTATGGACTGTTGGACGGTCGAGCCTATGCGCAGCAGGATGTAGCGGATAAGCTGGGGATATCGCGCTCATACGTCTCGCGGATCGAAAAGAAGGCCATGCTGGCGCTGCGGGATGCTTTTGAGCATGGAAACGCGCCGTAAATGCGGCTTGACGGACGGTGGGAATATGGTATAATGCCTGACGGAGTCAAGAAATATTCATCGTACAGGGGAAGACACGGATGATCATATGGATGGTTGCCGCGGTATGCGCGTTCTTTGTCAAGGGGCTTTGCGGCTTTGCCAATTCTCTGGTGTTTTCGACCATACTCAGCTTCGCCGCAAACAACGTGAATATCTCGCCGATTGAACTGCTGATCGGATGGCCGATGAACGTGCTCATTGCGTTCAGGGAACGGCGCGCGATCAAATGGAAGATGTGCCTGATGCTGATTGCGCTGGTGATTGCGGGCAATATTCCGGGTATATTCCTGCTCAAAAACGCGGACGCCGGTATCATCAAGGCGCTCTTCGGCGCGGTGATTGCGGCAATCGGCCTGGAGATGCTGTTCAGCATGCACAGCGCTAAACCCAAAAAGGATTCGAAGCTCGTCCTGACGGCAATCAGCGTTCTGTCGGGCCTGCTTTGCGGTCTGTATGGAATCGGCGCGATGATGGGCGCGTATATCGGCCGGGTCACGAAGGACTCGCACGAATTCAAGGCGAACATCTGTCTCGTCTTCACGGCGGAAAACCTGTTCCGCATTGTCATGTATTCGCTGCTGGGCATCATGACAAAAGACGCGGTGCTGCTTGCTGTAAAGATCCTTCCGTTCGCGCTCGCGGGGCTTTTGCTGGGCATGGCCGCCGGCGGGAGGCTGAATGAGCGGACGGCCCGGAAAATTGTGATTGTGATGCTGATTCTCTCGGGCGTGGTGCTGATGGTTTCGAATCTGTAATCGGCGCCGATCCGCGTTTATTTGCGTTTCAGGGGCGATTCATCGCGTCATTCCGGACAAAAATACTTGATCTTTGCGCAAAGACGTGATACAATCTCAATACGAATGTAATTTGCCGTATGGCGCCTTCCTGTGCGGA
The DNA here is from genome assembly GCA_017436605.1 of Clostridia bacterium. GTDB lineage: Bacteria > Bacillota > Clostridia > Christensenellales > Aristaeellaceae > Ventricola. The sequence continues at coordinate 5,454 of JAFSCW010000108.1, forward strand.
GGACGCTGGCATGCATGAATAACATGATACTGTATGGAGGGATTCCACATGATTAATGCAGGCGATTTCCGTAAGGGCGTGACGATCGAATGGGAAGGCGGCGTCTGGTCCATCGTTGATTTCCAGCACGTTAAGCCGGGCAAGGGCGCTGCGTTCGTGCGCACCAAGCTCAAGAACGTCATGACCGGCGCTGTCGTCGAGCGTTCCTTTAACCCGACCGATAAGCAGCCGCGCGCGACCATCGAGACCAAGGAAATGCAGTACGTCTATACCGATGGCGAGTTCTACTACTTCATGGATCCGGAAAGCTTCGAGCAGATCCCGCTGACTCTGGATCAGGTCGAGGAAGCGATTCAGTTCATGAAGGAAGAGACCATGGCGACCATCCGCTTCTTCAAGGGCAAGGCGTTCTCCGTTGACGCCCCGAACTTCGTCGTGCTCGAGGTTACCGACACCGAGCCGGGCTTCAAGGGCGACACCACCAGCAACACCACCAAGCCGGCGACTCTGGAGACCGGCTACCAGATCTCTGTTCCGCTGTTCATCAACATCGGCGACAAGATCCGCGTGGATACCCGCGACGGTTCCTACATGTCCCGCGCGTAATCCGCTAGCAATCAGAAAGGCGGCCTGACCATGAGCAAACTGAGTGAAAAGGTGGCGTATCTCAAGGGACTGGCGGAAGGTCTTGGCGTAAACGGCGAGACCGATCAGGGTAGGCTGATGCTTGCGATGATCAAGACGCTGGAAGAATTCGCGGATGAAATCGAGGATCTCGACGAGAAGGTCGGAGAGCTCGAGGAGTATGTCGAGGAGATCGACAACGACGTCAGCGATATGGAGGAAGCGCTCTTCTCCGAGGATGAGGAAGACGAAGACGACGAGTACGACGAGGATGACGACGACGAGGACGGCGACAGCCTGATCGAGTATGAGTGCCCGCACTGCGGCACCGTGATCTTCTTTGACGAGGAAGCCTTCGACATGGAGCAGGAGCATCTGTGTCCGAACTGCAGCCGCAAGGTGTTTGAAGAGGACGAGGATACGGACGGCGAGGACGAAGAGTAATCGCCAAAGGACGATGAGTCATGAGGGGACTGATGGGATGAAGCGCGGAAGCGCATCTTCCGGTCAGCCCCTTTTTTCAGCTTTAAATATAACGGATGAATCCGACAAGCAACTGAGGATGGACAGGATGAAAAAGGTCATTGCGTTTTTTTGCCTTGTGCTGATGCTCCCGCTTTGCGCCTGCGCGCTGGCGGAGGATGTGCTGTATACCGCATCGGTGACCAAGGCGATGACGATACGGGCGTCAAAATCGACCTCCGCCAGAAAGCTGGGCAGCGTCGCGGAGGGGGAGATGATCAGCATCGTCGATTATGGCCCGGAATGGACAAAGGTGGTCAAGGAGGATGTGACCGGATACCTGCTTTCCAAGAATGTCGTGGATCTTGCGCTGGCGGAAGGCTATAACGACGAAAGCGACGCGCAGTATCTGGGTGTGGCGAGCAAGGAACTGACCATCCGGCAGAAAAAGAGCAAGTCGGCCCTGCGGATGAACACCCTTGAGGAGGGCGAAACCGTCTATATCACCGAGCTGGGCAAGGAATGGCATGCGGTCGTCAAGCAGGGCGTGCGCGGCTATGTGCTGGCGGATCCTATCCGGGAGCTTGCTCCCGCGCATGAGGGCGTCGTCATTCCGGATGAGTTTGCGCCGACGCCGGTTTTTCAGGCGCTGTACAGGGCGCAGGCGGACGTCAATCTTTCGATCCGCCGCAACAGGGATCCAGAGTCGCGCCTTCTGGGTACGGTATACGAGGATGAGTACGTCGACGTGATGAGCACGGATGGCGAATGGGCCTATGTCAAAAAGGGCGAGGCAGAGGGATATGTCCGCGGCGATCATCTGCGCTATTACGAGCGCTATGATCCCTTCGGCCCGATGATCCCCGGCGCGGTCTGGTATCCGTATGCGGCGCATGCGCTGGAGGATACCGAGATCCTCGACGCGCAGACCGGCGAGCTTCTCAGGATTGCGCCGAAGGGCTCGATCATGGTCGTCAGCGCGCTGGACAGCGATATGGCGGTGACTCTGCCGTATGACCGCATCACCGGCAGGATTCAGGCGACGGCCAGTCTCGATATGGAGCCCGCCGTGCTCTGGGCCGAGGCGCAGCCCGGGGATCTGCTCTCCGTGTTTTCGACCTATTACGATCCGCAGCAGCAGACGAGCGCGCAGATCGGCCGTCTGCACAACATCATGCAGGGCATTGAGCGCCTGAACGGCGTCGTCGTGCCCAAGGGTGAAAAGTTCTATTTCAACGATTACTGCGCGCCCTATACGATCGGCAACGGGTATATGGAAGGACCGATTATCAACTATACCTCTGCCGACAAGCTCGGTCCGGGCGGAGGCATCTGTCAGGTGTCCACGACGCTGTATAACGCGATCCTGCAGATTCCCATCGAGATCATCAAATGGCAGGTGCATTCTTCTTACGGCATCGAGTATGCGCCGCTGGATTTTGATTCCGCTGTCGGCAATGGCAACATCGACCTGCGCCTGCGTAATACGCTCCCCTATGATATCCGCTTCGAGCTGCAGGCGGAGGGCGGCGTGCTGACGGTGCGCGTTTACAGGGCAAGCTGATGCGGCGCGGGATGTGGGCTGCGGCTGTGCTGGCCTTTGTGCTGGCGCTTGCGGCGGGCGCGGCGCCCGGAGCCGCCCATGCGGAAGAGGCCTTGTATTACGGCACCATCGGCAAGAGACTGGCGGTGCATGCGTCCGGCGATGAAAAAAGCGGCGTGATCGGCTATGTGGAGGCCGGCACGGTGGTGGACGTCTATTCCCGCGGCGTTTCATGGGCGAGGATCGACTTTAACGGTTATCAGGGCTATGTAAAAAAGAAATACGTTGAACGCGTGCAGCGCAAGGATCCGTTTGCCGGCTCCATGCCGGGGACGAGCGAGCATGTCGCTGTCGCCTATGTCCGGGAGAACCTCAGCTTCAAGCCGGAGGGCTATCGCTATGCGATTCAGGTGAAGGCCGGTTCGTGGCTTTCGATTGAGGAAATCCGAAACGGCAGGGCCTACTTCCCCTACAGGCGCGAGCCGGACAATGTCAGCGTGAAGACGGACAACCTGAAGATTTACGATTTTGTTCCATGGGACGAGGCGCAGCCGGGCGATCTGCTCTATGCGTTTACGACGTTCTACACGACCAGCCTGAGCAAGGAGGGAAACGCGGGCCGTCTGCATAATATCGCGCTGGCGAGCAGGCGGCTGACGGGCATCCGCGTGGAGGAGGGGGCGTCCTTCTCGTTCAACGCGATCTGCGGCCCGTATACCGAGGAAAACGGTTATCGCGAGGCGCCGATTCTCTCCGGAGAGAGCGATATGGGCTTTGGCGGCGGCGTGTGTCAGGTGTGCAGCACGTTTTATAACATCGCGCTGCGCGTGCCGATGGTCATCGAGCAGATGAACTGGCATTCTCAGGGCGGCGTCAGCTATCTGCCGGCAGGATTTGACGCGACGGTCAGCGACAAGCGCGACCTGGTCGTGCGCAATATTCTGCCCTATGCGCTGCGCATCGAATTCGAGGAGAACGAGGGCGTCATGACGGCGTTCCTGTTTAGGGATTACGAAGAGTAAAGGTAGAAACGCAAGATGAAGATTCTGATTTCGAATGACGACGGCATTTTTGCGCCGGGCATCCGTGCGCTGACGGAGGCTTTCGCTTCAGCGGGGCATGAGGTGTATGTCTGCGCGCCGGACAGCCAGCGCTCGGCTGCGAGCCATTCGCTGAGCATCGGAAGGACGCTGACGGTCCGCCGTGAGGAATTTGGCGGCGCGGCTGAGGCCTATGCGATCGGCGGTACGCCGGCGGACTGCGTGAAGCTCGGCCTGACCGTGCTCTGCCCGCAGGCGGAAGCGGTCGTTTCCGGCGTCAATAAGGGCTATAACGTGGGTACCGATATTCTCTATTCCGGCACGGTGGCCGCTGCGATGGAGGGCGCGATCTGCGGCCGTCCTGCGCTGGCGGTTTCTCAGGCGGCGGAGCGTGAAGATTATGCGCAGGCGTCTGCGCTGGCGGTTTCCCTGTTCAGCAAAATGACGGAGCATCCGCTGCCGCCGCTTTCCGTGCTCAATGTCAATTATCCGGACTGCGATCAGCCGCTGGGCATGAAAACGGCCGTCATGGGTCAGCTGCATTATCAGGAAAACTATGTCCCCGTGCCCATGGAGGACGGCACGCAGGCCTATTGCCTGCGCGGCGAGGTCGACGGGCGGGCGCGCCAGTCCGACGATTATGAAAAGCTGACGGCGGGCTATGTGACGGCAACCGTTCTGTCCTATGATATGACGGATGCGGAGCGGACAAATTGCTGGAAACCTCTGCTGGAAGACGAATAAAATAAAATGATGCAAGAAGTTGAATACTTCTTGCATTTTTATTTGGGGTCTGATACAATATACAGAGCAGAATGCATTAATTTGCTTCAGGAGGTCGAAGAGGATCATGCAGGATATGCAGGACATGATGCGCCGGCTCAATCAGTCCGGTAAGCGCCTGAGTAAGGGGCACCGCAAGATTGCCGAGTACATCGTGGAGCATTATGACAAGGCGGTTTTTATGACCGCATCCAAGCTGGGCGAGAAGGTCGGCGTGAGCGAATCGACGGTTGTCCGCTTTGCCTCGGCGATGGGCTATGAGGGCTATCCGCAGCTGCAGCGCGCGCTTCAGGAGCTCGTGCGCCATTGGTTGACGGCGGTGCAGCGCTTTGAAATGGCGACCGATATCGACCAGAGCGAAGTGCTGCGTACGGTTCTGCATGCGGATATGCAGAATATCCGCACGACGACGGAAGAGATTGACGCCGCGGCCTTTGACGACGTGGTCGATAAGATCATTGCCGCGCGCCATATCTATATCATGGGCCTTCGTTCTGCGGCGCCGATTGCGCAGTTCACGGCTTATTATCTCAACTTCATTTTTGACAACGTCCGCATTGTCTCCGAGGCAAGCGGCGACGTCTTCGAGCAGATCAGCCGCATCAACGAGACCGACCTGCTCTTTGGCATCAGCTTCCCGCGCTATTCGACCCGAACGCTAGAGGCGATGAGCTTTGCCAAGGCGCGCGGCGCTCAGGTCGTCGGCCTGACCGACGGCCCGATGTCCCCGATTTGCGCGGCGAGCACCGTCTGCCTCACCGCGCGGACGGATATGGCGTCCTTCGTCGATTCCATGGCGGCTCCGCTGTCGGTGATCAACGCGCTGATCGTCGCGCTGGGTCTGCGCCGCAAGGAAGAACTCAGCGAGCATTTCCGTCTGATGGAAGGAATCTGGGATGAATACAGGGTCTATGTTGGAAAAGACAAGGCTTGACGTGATCGTCGTCGGCGGCGGCGCAGCGGGCATGATGGCTGCGCTGCAGGCTGCATGGGCCGGTGCAAAGGTGCTCCTGCTGGAAAAGAACGAAAAGCTGGGCAAGAAGATCTATATCACCGGCAAGGGCCGCTGCAACGTGACAAACGTTGCGGACACGGAGGATTTTTTCCGTCAGGTGCCGCGCAACGCGAAGTTTCTCAACGCTGCTGTGCGCCAGTTCGATCATGACGACGTGACCAGCCTGCTTTCCATGCTGGGCACGGAGACCAAGGTCGAGCGCGGCGGCCGCGTTTTTCCCGTCAGCGACAAGGCGAGCGATGTGACGCGCGCCTTTGCGCGGGGCATGAAGGACGCGGGCGTGCAGGTGGAACTGAATACCGCCGTATCGCATATCCGTAAGGAGGAGGGCGGCTTTGCCGTTGATCTTGCGCAGGGCGGCACGCTGCATGCAAAAGCCGTCGTCGTCGCGACAGGCGGCATGAGCTATCCTTCCACGGGCTCCACTGGCGACGGCTACGCTTTTGCAAGGGAGAATGGGCACACGGTCACGCCGCTTTCCGGCTCGCTGGTAGGCCTGACGATGGATGAAAAATGGCCGACGCTTCTGCAGGGCCTGTCGCTCAAGAACGTGCGCGTATGCGCGCAGATGGGCAAAAAGAAGATCTACGACGAGCTGGGCGAAATGCTCTTTACGCATTTCGGCGTCAGCGGTCCGCTGATCATCGAGCTGAGCAGCCACATGCCCGAGGACTTCTCTTCGGTCAGCGTAACGCTGGATATGAAGCCGGGGCTGACGGCCGAGCAGGTCGATCAGCGCCTGCAGCGCGAGTTTGCGGAGAATGTCCGCAAGCAGCTTTCCTCCGTGCTGGTCACGCTGATGCCCGCGCGCATGGGGCCGGTGTTTGCGTCGCTGTGCAGCCTTTCGCCGGAGCAGCCGATTAATCAGATCACCAGGGAGCAGCGCATGGTCATCGGCCGCATGCTCAAGGCGCTGCCGCTGCGTGTCGTCGGCACGCGCCCGATCAGCGAGGCGATCGTCACAAGGGGCGGCGTGGAGGTCAGGGAAATCGCGCCGGGCACCATGATGAGCAAAGCGGCAGAGGGGCTGTTCTTTGCCGGCGAGGTGCTGGACGTCGATGCGCATACCGGCGGATTCAACCTGCAGATTGCGTTTTCGACGGGCGCGCTCGCGGGCAGGAGCGCCGCAGCCTATACCGAATAAACGCAAAAGAGCGGCCGGACAGGGCCGCTCTTTGCGTATGAAACAGATGGATACAGAAACAGGAGGGATCGTATGAGCATACAGAACGAAGAAAAGCGCAGAATCCACGAGCGAAGCGTAAGGATGATTCTTCTGCTGGCCCTTCGCGACGTTTGCCCGGGCGCCGTGCTCGAAATTGAGCACAGCATCGGCTTTGGCGTGTATATGAACGTCCGCGGCGTCAGCCTGACGGCGGCGATTGTCCGCAGGATTGAGGCGCGCATGCACGAAATCGTGCAGCAGGATCTGCCGATTGAAAAGGCGCGATGGTCCAAGGAAGATGCGATTGCCTATTTCAGCACGCAGGGGCAGGATGATACGGTGCGCCTGCTCTCCTATCGCAAGTTCGATTACTTCAATATGTACACCTGCGCGGGACTGAGCGATTATTACTACGGCGAGATGGCGCCCTCGACAGGCTCGGTCTGTGATTTTGCGCTCCGGCTGTATTATCCGGGTATGGTTCTGCTGCTCCCGGGCGATGATCTTTCTGCGCCGCCTGCGCCGTTTGTGGAACGTCCCCAGCTTATGCGCACCTATGCCGAGGCCAATGCACATTCCAGTATCCTGCAGTGTGTCAGCGCCGCGGATCTCAACGACATCATCGCCGGGGGCGAAGCGCGGACCTTCATCCGCGTAAACGAAGCGCTGCATGACCGCGCGATCGCGCAGATTGCAGAGCGGATTGTGGCGCGCGGCGCGCGCGTCGTGTTCGTTGCGGGTCCGTCCTCGAGCGGCAAGACAACCTTTGCCAACCGGCTTGGGATTCAGCTGCGCGTCAGCGGCAAGCGTCCGCTGGCGATTTCGCTGGATGATTACTACCTCAACCGCAGCGACGTCCCGCTTGGCCCGGACGGCAAACCCGATCTGGAATGTCTTGAGGCGCTGGACGTCGCGCTGTTCAACGAGCAGCTGGTCGATCTCCTCGCCGGACGAGAGGTGGAATTGCCCAGGTATTCTTTTCAGACCAAGAGCCGCGAGCCGAAGGGAAGAAAGCTCTCTGTTGCCGAGGATCAGGTGCTGATCGTCGAGGGCATCCACGGCCTCAATGACAGGCTCAGCGCCGGTATTCCGAGCGAGATGAAGTATCGCGTGTATGTCAGCGCGCTGACCCAGCTGAACCTTGACCGCCATAACCGCATCCGCACGACGGACGTTCGCCTGCTGCGGCGCATGGTGCGCGATTACAGGAGCCGCGCGACGGGCGTGCTGGAGACGATGGAGATGTGGGATAAGGTGCGCGAAGGCGAGGAAAAGTATATCTTCCCGCTTCAGGAAAACGCGGACGTGATGTTCAATACCTCGCTGCTTTATGAAATTGCAGTGCTGAGAAAATATGCGTATCCGCTTTTGCTTGAGGTCGGCGAGGACAGCCCGTATTATGTCCGCGCGCGCCGTCTGGTCAAGTTCCTGAATTATTTCCTGGACTGTGAGGACGAAAACGAAATCCCGCCGACGTCCATTCTGCGCGAGTTTGTCGGCGGCTGTACGTTCTACGACCACTGACAGAATTTGCAGAAAAATAACCGTATGGAAAGCGACTCCCTGCCGCACAATAGCGGCAAGGAGGCGAATGCAATGAAAAAGAGAATGACGGTTCTGCTGTGCATGATCGCAGCAGGGCTGGTCCTGAGCGGCTGCGCGGCCGGCAATGCCAGCGGCACGACGGCGACTGCCGCGCCGATTGTTACAAACAGCCCGGCGGCGGAGGTTACCCTTGCGCCGACGATCGCGGTTTCTCCGTCTGCATCTCCCGATGGGACGATGAACCCGACGAATGAACCGCTGACGGCGGCGATGACGCCTGCGCAGGCCGGCAGGCTTGCGGAGAATATCGCAGAGGCGGTGGAGCGCATCAGCGAGGTGGACGACGCGGAGGCTGTCATTTCGGATGACCGCGTGCTGGTTGCCGTGGAATTTGACGACCAGTACAAGGCGGGGCTCGACGAGCGTATGAAGCAGATGATCGAGGAAGCCGTGCAGAAAGTCGACGACGGCCTGACGGACATCGAGATCACCGACGACGATACGCTCTATGGTCAGGTCAAGGGCCTTGGCGAGCGCCTGATGAAGGCGACCGGCATGGATGAATTGGCGGATGATTTCGGCGATCTCTGGGATCGCGTCACCGGCATGTAAACAGAAATACAGCAAGGAGATATACAAATGAATCAGCCCATCATGAGGGATCCGATGTTTCTGGCTGTGCCGTCGGAAAAAGCGACGGTCAGAGACAGGCAGACCGCGCTGGATCTGCTCGATACCCTGCGCGCCAATCTGGACAGATGCGTCGGCATGGCGGCCAATATGATCGGCGTGCACAGGCGCATCATCGCCGTGCATACCGGCTTTTCCCAGATCGTCATGCTCAATCCGGTCATTGTGAGCAAATCCGGTCCGTATGAGGCCGAGGAGGGCTGCCTCTCGCTGGATGGCGTGAGGAAGACGAAGCGGTATGAGAGCATCGAGGTCAGCTATAAGGATCTGAACATGAAGCCGCATAAGCAGCGCTACAGCGGATATGTCGCCCAGATCATCCAGCATGAGATCGATCACTGCGACGGCATCCTGATTTAAGCAAAAAAGCTTCCTTTCCGATTCTGCGGAAAGGAAGCTTTTTGCTGTTTATCGCACGACCTCGATGGTATCGAATCCGTAATGCTCAAAAAGGATGAGCGCCTCCTGCGTGATTTCCTCGCCGGATACGGCGATCGGAATCGCAGGCGGGCAGGCGACCGTCGGAGAGCCGCAGA
>JAFSCW010000012.1 GCA_017436605.1 Clostridia bacterium
GCAGAGCTTCGTCATGTCGACAGCTTCGCGCAGGAAGGACGCTTCGTCCAGCTCCTTTTCGCGAAGCTGCACCAGCGTCACGCCGCCGAGCAGCGCCTGCTCCACCTGCTCGAAAAGCGTCTGTCCGCGCAGCCAGCTGCGGTCTGTGACTGCATACAGGCGCATCATGTCTTTAGTCAGCTTCATATTTTGCTCCCTTCCGAAGTGCTTCCGGGGTCAGATTGTAAATCGCATCGATAATATAGTTCCGGTAACTGGCATTGCCGTCCAGCGGAGTAAGGCGCTCATAGGCGATCTCGCCGCATAGTCCCATCGCGCAGACGGCTGTCAGAGCCGCGAGCAGAGGCCGATCAGGATTTGCTGTCACATATGCGCCCAGAAGCGAGGAAAGCTGACAGCCGGAGCCCGTGACGGTTTTCATCATCGGATGGCCATTGCGGACGCGGTAAAGGATCTTTCCGTCTGTGACAATGTCGGTATCTCCTGTGACGATGACCACAGCGCCGGTTTCCTGCGATAGGCGCTTGGCGTTTTCGTCATCGTCGTTCGTCAAGGTTTTTTCCGGATCGGCGTCGACGCCGCGATGGGCGGCCGTTCCGCGAACGAGCGCAGCGATTTCTGTGGCGTTTGCGCGGATGGCGGCAAAGCGAACCTGCTCCAGAATCTGTCGGCCTGCATGCCTTCTCATTTCAGAACTGCCCACGCCCACGGGATCGAGGATCACGGGATGTCCGAGCCGGTTGGCTTCTTTTCCAGCGCGCAGCAGCGCGTCCAGCCTGCGGGGATTCGGCGTACCCATGTTCAGCACGAGGCCGCCGCACATCGCCGTAACCTCCGTGACCTCGTCGGGATCATCCGCCATGATCGCCGAGCCGCCGCAGGCCAGCAGAATATTGGCGCAGTCGTTTGCCGTGACGTAGTTGGTGATGCAGTGGATCAGCGGCCTTAGCCGACGGTTTTGCGTGATGATTTCGCCCAGCATGATTTCCTCCAACAAAATAAGCGCTCCCATTTTCGGGAACGCTTCGCAAATTGATCATTCCCTACGTTGGCATTATCCACATCAGGTTGCGGGTCGAAGGGCACACCTTCCTCTCAGCCTGTCTGCAAGCTCCCCGATATGAAATTAGCGGCCAGCGGCCGCGCCCACTTCCGAACAGCTTAACAATATCAAGCCGTTCTGTGCTCGCGGCACGGTTTTTGCGCGATTTCTTACAACATAAAAGAGTACCACCCGATGGTGATACTCCGTAAAAAGCATATGCGCTTCTTCCTACGGCGGCATTATCCGCATCAGGTTATAGGGTCGAAGGGCATACCTTCCTCTCAGCCTGCTTCAGCAAGCTCCCCTGCACAAAACAGTATAGCGCAGAGAGGGATATCTGTCAATCGAAAGAAGCGCATCTGCATGAAAATCCGCGTGCGGGCATAGCTGAAAACGAAAAATTCCGCCGCCGTTATTGACACCCGGTTTGAAATTTCATACAATCAAAGAAAAGCAAGTCAGGGGGTATTCATCATGAAGGAAAAGTTCTACATCTGCCGCCGCTGCGGCAACCTGATTGGAAAGATCACCGACTCCGGCGTTCCGGTCGTCTGCTGCGGGCAGAAGATGGAGGCGCTGGTTCCCAACACCGTGGAAGCCAGCAGCGAAAAGCATCTGCCGTTTGTTACCGTGGAAGACGGCGCGATCAACGTCAACGTGGGCAGCGTGAATCATCCCATGGTGCCCGAGCACTACATCGAGTGGGTGTACCTGCAGACCGAAACCGGCGGCCAGCGCAAGGCGTTCAAGCCCGGCGACGAGCCCAACGTTACCTTCTGCCTGAATGGGGAAAAGGCCATCGCCGTATACGCTTACTGCAATCTCCACGGTCTGTGGATGACGGAGCTGTAAGGCGGTTCCGGGGATGATCTGCGGAATTCCTTCATCACAAAACCAAAAGCGGCCTTCGGCCGCTTTATTTTTTTGCTTTGCGCAGCGGAATAGGTGATTATGTTACGGAAGGATTTTTTATTCCTTGGTATAATATAATCATAAAAGGAAACACCAAATAAAACAGAGAGAAGGGTAATTGCGATGAATAAGGAGATCCTCATCCGCCAGATCACTGGCCGCGAAATCCTTGACTCCAGAGGAAATCCGACTGTTGAAGTGGATGTAGTGCTGGAAAACGGCGTCATGGGACGCGCTTCCGTGCCTTCCGGCGCTTCCACTGGAATTTATGAAGCCTGCGAACTGCGGGATCAAGACGCTTCCCGCTATCTGGGGAAGGGCGTTTCCCGGGCGGTTGCGCATGTGAACGGCGAAATTGCCGCTGCGCTGACGGGCAAAAATGTGCTTGATCAGGCTGCCGTCGATCGGAAGCTGATCGAACTGGACGGCACCGCCAACAAGAGCCGTCTGGGGGCGAACGCCATTCTTGGCGTTTCTCTTGCCTGCGCAAAGGCGGCCGCCCAGGCGCTTGGAATCAGCCTGTATCGCTATATCGGCGGGGCCGGCGGATATATGCTTCCGGTTCCCATGATGAATATCCTCAACGGCGGCGCTCATGCATCCAACAACGTGGACATTCAGGAATTCATGATCATGCCGGTGTCGGCGCCATCCTGGAAAGAAGCCCTCCGCCGCTGCGCCGAGGTCTTTCATACGCTGAAAATCGTTTTGAAGGAGAGGCATATTCCTGTTACGGGCGTCGGCGACGAGGGCGGCTATGCGCCGATGCTCAGCAGGGACGAGGATGCGCTGGCTCTGATCGTCGCTGCGATCGAAAAGGCCGGCTATATTCCCGGAGAAGATTTCATGATCGCCATAGATGCGGCAAGCTCGGAATGGTTTGATCCGGACAGGAACGTCTATCACCTGCCCAAAGCCGATCAGGTGCTCGGCAGGGATGAAATGGTTGCAATGTGGCGGCGTTTTACGGAAAAATACCCCATCATTTCGCTGGAAGACGGCATGGGAGAGACCGACTGGGAAGGCTGGGCATTGCTGACGGAAGCCCTCGGCGATCGGGTGCAGCTGGTGGGCGACGATCTGTTTGTCACCAATACGAAGCGCCTGTCGCAGGGTATTGATCGGGGAATCGGCAATTCCATCCTGATTAAGGTCAATCAGATCGGCACGCTGACGGAAACGCTGGAGGCAATCCGGATGGCGAACCGGGCGGGATACACCACCATCATTTCCCATCGCTCCGGCGAAACGGAGGACACCACCATTGCCGATATCGCCGTGGCGGTCAACGCCGGTCAGATCAAAACCGGCGCCCCCAGCCGCAGCGACCGCGTAGCCAAATACAACCAGCTTCTGCGCATTGAGGAGGAGCTGGGAGACAGCGCATATTACCCCGGAAAACAGGCTTTCTTCAATTTGAAATAACCATTGAAATAACCATAGAAAATCACCCCTTCGATTGCAGAGGATCGAAGGGGTGATCTTTTATGTGTAATGGGGAATTGCGCAAAAAGCTATGCGGTAAGCGCCCCATGGCTCAAGCCTATAAGGCGGTTCGGGAGCGGCCGCTTTGCGCGTTTTGAAAAATCAGCGGCAGAGCTCGTTTGCGAGCAGGCTGAGCTGCGCTTTGGTTTCCTCGTTTACGGCGGAAAGAATCCTGACCGGCGTTTCGGCAAAGGTCAGATTCTTGCTTCCTTCGAACATGCCGCGCATCACCTTGGCTGCCGTGGGCGCCCAGGAGCCGTTTTCAATCAGCGCGACGGTGCGGCTTTGATAATTGCGCTCCGTCAGGTGATGGATGAATTCCCTCATCGCGGGGAAAACGCCCGCATTGTACGTGGGCGCGGCGAGCACCAGCGTGTCATAGCGGAAGGCGTCTTCGACAGCCTCCGCCATGTCGTCCCGCGCCAGATCAAACAGGGAAACCTTTTCGCCCTTTTCCTGGAGCATACCGCCGAGCAGCTGGGCCGCTTCCTTTGTGTTGCCGTACATGGAGGCATAGGCGATGACGACGCCCTGATCCTCCGGGCGATAGGAAGACCAGGTATCGTACAGACGGATATAATCCGCCGCGTTTTCGGAAAGCACGGGGCCGTGGAGCGGATAGATGGCCGAGATTTCCAGCGCAGCCGCCTTTTTGAGCAGCGCCTGCACCTGCGCGCCGTATTTGCCCACGATGCCGAAATAGTACCTGCGCGCTTCGCAGGCCCATTCGTCCTCCACGTCCAGCGCGCCGAACTTGCCGAACGCGTCCGCGGAGAACAGCGCCTTTTCCGCGGCGTCGTAGGTCATCATGACCTCCGGCCAGTGGATCATGGGCGCGGTGATGAAGGTCAGGTCATGGCTGCCCAGAGAGAGCGTGCTCCCCTCGGAAATGACGATCCGCCTGTCCGCATAATCGCAGCCAAAGAAATTTTTGATCATGGCAAAGGCCTTCGCGGAGGCGACTACATGGGCCTGCGGATAGCGATCCAGGAACGCCTTGATGCTCGAGGAATGATCCGGCTCCATGTGATGCACGATCAGATAATCCGGCTGCCTGCCTTCAAGCGCTGCGCTCAGATGGTTCAGCCATTCCTGCGTGAAGCTGCGGTCGACGGAATCCATGACGGCGATTTTCTCGTCGAGGATGACGTATGAGTTATAGGACATGCCGTTTGGAACGATGTACTGTCCTTCAAACAGATCGATCTGATGATCGTTAACGCCCACGTATCGAATATTTTTTGAAACCATTTGTATTTCTCCTTGTGATGAACCCATCGGTTTTCTGACAGGCATAAGTATAATATGACGAATCGAAAAAGTCAATTTGGGTTTATGCTTACTGTGTGATGTTGTCACGGTAAGAATTGGAAATCTGTCATATACTTCCATCAGATATCAGAATGAATTCTTCCTCTGGAAAGGAGTGCAGTGCATGCAATACATCATCGCTTTTCTTGAAGGCATCATCACCTTCGTTTCGCCCTGCCTGCTGCCGATGCTGCCGATCTATATTTCCTACTTCGCTGGCGGCGGCGAGCGTACTGCCGGCAAAACGCTGAAGGGAGCGCTGGGCTTTGTCTCCGGCTTCACCCTCGTATTCGTTATCCTCGGCGCGCTGGCCGGCAGCGTCGGCAGCTTCCTGAGGGAATATCAGACGGCCGTCAACCTGATCACCGGCCTGATCGTCATCTTCTTCGGCCTGAATTTCCTAGGCGTGTTCAAGCTGGAGCTGTTCAGGGGAATCAGCCGGAGCGTCGATACGCAGAATATGAATTTCTTCTCCGCGTTTCTCTTCGGCATGATCTTCTCCGTGGGCTGGACGCCCTGCGTCGGCGCGTTTCTCGGATCCGCGCTGATGCTGGCCTCTCAACAGGGGCATGTGCTGAAGGGCATGCTGATGCTTCTGGCCTATTCGCTGGGCCTGGGTATCCCCTTCATCCTCAGCGCCGTGCTGATCGACTATCTGAAAACCGCATTCAACTGGATTAAACGTCACTACAGAATCATCAATACCGTCAGCGGCGTGATGCTTGTGCTGATCGGTATCCTGATGGCAACCGGAACGCTCGGGCGGCTGCTGAGCCTGCTCAGTTAAGGAGGATACGATGAACAATAAGAAAATGCTGATGGTGATTTCGCTCGCGCTGGTGCTGCTGATCGGCGGCGCATCCGTGCTCTATACGCGCCTGGGCTCGTCTCTTTCCATGGACCAGCTCGCCGTGCAGCAGACGCAGCAAACCGGAACCGCAGCTGAGACCGCGGATCAGGAAACCGCGGATCAGGGAGCTGCGGATCAGGAAGCCGCCGGGCCCGAACCGGCGCTTGCTCCGGATTTCACCGTTTATGACCGGGAGGGGAACGAGGTTCAGCTGTCCGACTACACGGGCAAGCCCATCGTGCTGAACTTCTGGGCAAGCTGGTGCGGCCCGTGCCAGATGGAGATGCCGGATTTCCACGAAAAGTATCTGGAGCTCGGTCAGGACGTGCACTTTTTGATGGTCAACATGACGGATGGTTCCCGCGAGACCGTGGACAGCGCGTCGGCCTTCATCGACAAAAACGCTTACGGTTTCCCCGTGTTCTATGATACGGCGGTGGACGCCGCGAAGACCTACGGCGTATACTCCCTGCCGACCACATACTTTATCAACGCCAAGGGGCAGGCCATTGCGCAGGCTACCGGAACCATCAACGCCGAGACGCTGCAGCGCGGCATCGACATGATCATGTGATATGCGGCGACGCGGCCTGTGCCGGACGGAAAAAAGGATTCATGCGAATTGTATTCAAGCGAATTGATACGAAAGGAAAAGCCATATGACCCAACCCATTGCCGCGCTGATATATGATTTTGATAAGACGCTCTGTACAAAGGACATGCAGGAGTATGGCTTTATTCCTTCCCTCAACATGAGCTCCGCCGCGTTCTGGGACGAAGTCCGGGAAATGACCAACCGGGAAGAAATGGACGGCATTCTCGCATACATGTACAAGATGATCAAAAAGGCGGAGGAGAAAAACATTCCGATTACCCGCCAGACGTTTTGCAGGCTTGGCGGCGGCGTCGAGTTTTTTGACGGCGTTCTCTCCTGGTTTGAGCGGATCGCGGAATTCGGCAGGGCGCTGGGCGTGCAGGTTGAGCATTATATCATTTCCTCGGGCATCAAGGAAATCATCGAGGGCACAGAGATCGCAAAGCACTTCAAAAAGATCTACGCGTGCGAATTCATGTATGACGAGCTCGGCAAGATCTGCTGGCCGAAGTACGCGATCAACTACACGGCGAAAACCCAGTTTCTTTTCCGCATCAACAAGGGCGTGCTGACCATTGACAGCCAGAGCGCGGATCAGCTGAATCGCTATACGCCCGAAGACGAGCGCCGCGTTCCGTTCCGCAATATGATTTATATCGGCGACGGACTGACGGATGTGCCCTGCATGAAGCTGGTGAAATCCAACGGCGGGCAGTCCATCGCGGTCTTTGATCCTAAAAAAGGTCCGGCGTCCGCTTCCTCGCTTTTGAAAGCGGACCGGGTGAATTACATCGTCCCGGCCGATTACAGCCCGGGAAGCCGGCTTGAAGACGTCGTCCATGCGATTGTCAGAAAGATTCAGGCAGAGTCGGAAATGCTCTCCTATCAGCGGCATGAAGAGGAGAACCTGCTGCATATTGCGCAGGCGCACGCAAGCGATCCGGCAGAAGGATAAATTCCCCGTCCGCCGCAGCGCATCCAATAGAAGACGCCTTTTCCTAAAAGGGAAGAGGCGTCTTTTTTCTGATCGGGCACTGGGCGAAAAGCCGCGCCTTTTGTTTTAGCGTTGACTTCAACAAATGGCCGCGCTATAATGGGGAAAATACGGAAGCGAAGGGGCGGGAGCATGGAATTCGATTGCATGCTGAAGGCGCTCGGCGAGCCGATGCGCCTCAAAATATTCAGGGCCTTGCTGGAAAGAAAGCACTGCGTCCGGTCGCTGTCCAGAAAGCTCGGCGTTTCAGAGTCCGCCATTTCTCAGCACATGAAGGTGATGAAAGAGGCGGGGCTGGTCTATGGGCAGAAATACGGCTATCATACGCATTATCTGCCTGCGCAGGACGCCGTGGATTTTCTGGCGGAGGCGTTTGAGCGGATGCGGCTGGCGGCCCGGGCGCTGGATCGCGATATGACGGTCTGCCAATGTGAATACAGAAAGGAGAGCGATCAGCCATGAGCATCCTGCCGGATCTGTTCCTGACGTTTGCGAAAATCGGCCTGTTTACCTTTGGCGGCGGTTATGCCATGCTCGCCATCATCGAGAATATCTGCGTCGAGCGCAGAAAATGGATCACCCACGATGAAATGATGAACATCACCGTGATTGCAGAATCCACCCCCGGCCCGATCGCCATCAACTGCGCGACGTTTACCGGATACAAAAAGGCGGGCTTCATCGGCGCGCTTGCGGCGACGCTGGGCATGATCACGCCGTCGTTTGTCATCATCTTTCTGATCTCCAGGTGTCTGGACAACATCCTTACTTGGACGGTCATGGCCAATGCGCTGAAGGGCGTCAAAATCGCCGTGGGCCTTTTGATCCTGGATGCGGCGTTTACGATGATCAAAAAGATGCCCGGGAAGAAGCTGCAGAGGACGACGATGGTCTGCTCCTGCATCGCCATGCTGCTCATCCATCTTTTCGCGTGGAATTTCTCTTCCATCAGCCTGATGCTGGCTGCCGCTGCCGTGAGTCTGATGATCTTTATCGTCAGCGGCGCGCCTGATCTGAAAGGCGGTGCGGGCAAATGATCTGTCTTGATCTGTTTCTCGGCTTTTTAAAGGTCGGCTGCTTCGCCTTCGGCGGGGCGTATGGCGCGATTCCCCTGATCCGCGATGTGGTCATGTCCTATGGATGGCTGAGCGAGGACATGCTGACCTATATGATCGCCGTCAGCGAAAGCACCCCCGGCCCGATCATGGTTAATCTGGCGACCTATATCGGCAGCAGCCAGGCGGGATTTGCGGGGGCTGCCGTCGCGACGCTGGCGGTTGTTCTGCCGTCCTTCCTGATCATTCTGCTGGTGACGGCTCTGCTGAAAACGGCGCTGAAGAACAAATACGTTCAGGCGGTTCTGCGCGGCCTGAAGCCCTGCGTGATCGGCATTGTGCTGGCAACCGGCATCGATATGATCCTGGGCAATTGTTTTGGGTCGGTTTCCGCGATCCGTTTCGACGGACAGGCGGTCGTCGTCACGCTGCTTCTGGCGGCGATGATGCTGGGGTATAAGCGCTTTGCGAAGAAAAAGCTGTCGCCGATTCTGCTGATTCTTTTGTCGGCGGCGGCGGGCGCTGTGCTTTATGGCCTGTAAGATCGGAAGCGGCGGCCGGCGCTTTTTGCCGGAGATGATGAAAGCGCCTGACAATGGATAAAAAATGGAAAGAGCCTGCAAAGCACGCCGGGTGCTGCAGGCTCTTTTTTTGATGCCGCGCCGGGGAGGCGGGAGGGGCCCGTCATTCGAAAAGGCCGTGATACTGCGGAAGCGGATAATCCGTCTCGTAGTCTTTGCACAGCGCGAGGAAACGCCTGGCGGACGGCGTCAGGAATTTGTCCTTGTGATGGGTGATATAGAAATTGCGCCGGAAGGTCAGCCCCTGAACGCTGACGGTATGAATCAGACCGCGGTTCAGCGCCGGAAGGATCATCCGGTGCGGCAGGACGGCGATGCCCAGATCGCTGATCACCGCATTGACCAGCGCGGTCGTGCTCATGGCTTCCCATGCGGGAACGATCTGGATGCCGGCTTCTTCGATGACGCGGTCGAACACCTCCCGCGTGCCGCTGCCGCGCTCGCGCAGAAGAAAGCGCTGGCCTGCGAATTCCTCCTTTGTGAGGACCCGCCCCTGCTCCCATCCCTTTGCGGCGGAGCAGATGACGCTCAGCGTGTCTTCCATGTAGGCGTGCGACAGGATGTTCGGATCGTGGGCGATGCCTTCGATCAGCGCGCAGTCCAGCTCGTTGGAGAGCAGCCTCTGCTCCAGCCGGTCGGACTGGTCGATCGTTACGCGCACGTCGATCCCGGGACAGATTTCGCAGAAGGCCTTCACATAGCCCGGCATGAACTGCGAGCCGATGGTGATGCTCGCGCCGACGCGCAGCATGCCCTTTGAATCCCAATCGCGCAGACCGGTTTCCATGTCGGAAAACAGATCGGAGATGTGTATGGCGTACTGCAGAAAGAGCCGCCCCGCATCGGTGATCTGCAGCCTTCGTCCGATGCGGTCAAACAGGCGGACGCCATAGTACTGCTCCAATTCCTTGATCGCCAGGCTCACGGCCGGCTGCGTCATGCGCAGGGCTTCCGCCGCTTTTGTGGAATTGCATCCGGCGTCGCAGACCGCGCGGAAGATCGTCATGTGCCTCAGGGTCATACGCTCCTCCTTATATCCCAAATCTTATCTATCGGGTAAAATTATATTATTTTACTTATCTTTCGTCAAGTGCTACAATCCGGATGAAAGCAGAAAGGTTGTGATGGCTTGCTGAAAAATATCCTGCGGAAGTATGGGGATCTGTTTTTCTCCTCCTTCCGGCTCAGCGCGTGTACATTTGGCGGCGGTTTTGTCATCATTCCGCTGATGAGGAAGCGGTTTGTCCAGGAGCTCGGCTGGATCGGGGAGGAGGAGATGCTCGACCTGACGGCGATCGCCCAGGCCGCGCCGGGCGCGATTGCCGTCAACGCGTCGATGCTGATCGGCTATCGCGTCGCGGGGGTTCCCGGCGCGCTGATTACGGTGCTGGGAACGGTGCTGCCGCCGCTTGTGATCATCTCCGTGATATCGCTGTTTTATCAGGCGTTTCGGGATCATGCCGTCGTGAACATGGTCATGGCGGGCATGCTCTGCGGCGTGGCGGCGGTGATCTTCGACGTGGTACGGGGCATGATCGGGACGCTGCTCAGGCAAAAGCGGATGCTGCCCGCGGCGGTGCTGTGCGGCGCATTTCTGGCCGTGCGTTTTTTTTCGGTTCATGCCGCGATCATCCTGCTCGTCTGCGGCGCTGTCGGCGCGGCGGACGCATGGTACCGGGACGCAGCGGGAAAGGGGTCTGCAAAGCGATGATTTATTTGGAATTGCTGCTGAGCTTTTTTGAGATCGGGCTGTTCAGCATCGGCGGCGGATACGCGGCGATGCCGCTGATTCAAAACCAGGTCGTCGATGTGCATCCGTGGCTGACGATGACCCAGTTTGCCGATATCATGACCATTGCGGAAATGACGCCCGGGCCCATCGCCATCAACGCGGCGACGTTTGTCGGGATTCAGGTCGCGGGCCTGCCCGGCGCGGTTCTTGCGACAGCCGGGTGCGTGCTGCCCTCCTGCGTGATCGTGATGACGCTGGCATGGGTCTATGATCGCTTCCGCGGTCTGCATATGGTGCAGGGCGTCCTCGCCGGGCTCCGTCCTGCGGTGATCGCCATGATTGCTTCGGCGGGCATATCGCTTCTGCTGATGGCGCTGTACGGGCAAAGGACGCTGCCTGCGGACTGGATGGAGCCGGATGCGGTGGCGGCGGTGCTCTTTGTTTCGGGGCTCGCGATTCTGAGCGTATGGAAGGTTCATCCGCTGTGGGTCATGGCGGGCTCCGGCGCTGCCGGCGCGCTGCTGTATGCGCTTTTCTGAAAGGGGGACGCAGATGAGATACACGATGAAATCGGGTATGCTGATGCGGCAAGAGTCGGACGCCGTCCTTGCAAGGATCAGAAACGCGCTGACCGGCTCTGTCAGGATAATCAGGAGCAGCGGGGATCAACGGCTTATGGAAGCGCAGATCTGTACGCCGGAGAGCGCATGCGCATCGGACGTGCGCAATAAGGAATACCGTCTTTTGGATTGTTCGGGCTGCGTGGCCGCATGTGCGTTTCCCGGATATGCGCAGGGCGAGGAGCCGGAGACGGCGGGCTGGCCGATTCACAGGATGCCGAGGGTCGATCATGCGAAAGTCATCATAGACGGCGCGGCGTACAGGCTGATCATGCGCAGCAGCCGGCGGTATACGCTTGAGGATTCGGCCGGCAAGGAGATCGTGCGCATTGTGCATAATGGGCTCGCGGGCGGCTGGACGATGGAGGATGACCACGGCTTCAGGCCTGAAATCCTCTGCGGCTTGTTCGTGTTCTGCCGGTATATCGAGCTGGAAAACGAATTTATGACGATATAGACGAAATCAGCATCACGGGCTGCCCGTCAACCGGAGGGCGGACGGCCCGTGATGCTGATTCATGTAAATTGATGAAGACCGGCGCTTATGGTATAATGCGGACAGGAACGCAGGGCCGAGGGCGGCATGGGCGCGTCTGCAGTCCGTTATGCCTGCTCGGATGGAGGCGCGTCGGTCGAATCGCGCACGATGAGGTCGGTATGCAGCAGCAGCATGCTGATCGGCACATGCGTGATGAGATTCAGCAGCGCGGAAAAAGCGCAGCGGCCCAGATTGCTCCGGTCCTGGCGGATGGTGGTCAGGGGCGGCTCCGTGCTGCGGCACAGCGGAATATCGTCAAAGCCGACAAAGCTGAGATCCTGCGGA
This sequence comes from Clostridia bacterium, assembly GCA_017436605.1. GTDB lineage: Bacteria > Bacillota > Clostridia > Christensenellales > Aristaeellaceae > Ventricola. Next base: position 12,004 of record JAFSCW010000012.1, read on the forward strand.
ATACGCTTGCCCAGACCGGCGGCACAGAGCATCGCCTCGTGCGCCAGCTGGTCATGGCTGCACATGATGGCGGTGCATCCCTCGTCGATCAGCCGGGGGAGATGGAGCCTGACGCAGTCGGCGGGATGGGATTCGCTGGCGGCGAGCCCGCTGTGATGCGGGAGGCCGCTTTGCCGGAGGGCGTCGAAGAAGGCCGCATAGCGCTGCTGATAGACATAGCTCCTCAGCCCGCTGCTCAGATAGCCGATCTTCCTGTGGCCGAGCGATTGGAGATGGGAGACGGCCAGATGCATGCCCTCGTCGTTGTCGATGCCCACGTCGGCGACGGCGGGATTGCCCCGGACGCGGTTGTCGTGCAGCACGGCGGGCGTGCGGCAGGTCTGCATGCAGGAAAGCCAGGGGTCGGAGAGCATCATGCCCAGAATCAGCGCGCCCTGATAGTTTTCGCGGAGCATGAATTCATCGTAGGAGATGGATCTTTGCGTGGCGTCGTCCAGCTCGATGATATCCACCCGATAGCCGGCCGGCTCGGCGGCCTTGCGGAAGCCGATCACGACGTCGTAGCCGAAGTCGTCGGGCTTTTTGTAGGCCATGTGAAGGATGAAGATGCAGATTTTTTTGACGGCATGGCTGCGCGCGATGCGCGAATAGCCCATTTCAACGGCCTTTTCGACGACGGTTCTGCGCATGGCCTCGCTGACGTCATCCGCGCCGGAAAGCGCCTTGGAGACCGTGCCCTTTGTGATGCCGAGCGCGCGGGCGATGTCGTCCATGGTAGCCAATGCGGGTCACTCCCTTCGAAAAAGACCTGAACTGCGATGGAACAGATTATACAGGATTCGCGCGGAAAATGCAAATGAAGCCGCCCTGGGCATGGAACGGCGGCGCGTACGTTTTTTCTTTGTTTCCGGACCTTTTATGACGAGGTGAAATGCGATGAAAATGCTCACGCTCAACACGCACAGCCTGCAGGAGGACAACTACGCCGAAAAGCTCGAATGGTTTGTCAGGCGCATGCTTGACGAGCAGCCGGACGTGATCGCGCTGCAGGAGGTGAACCAGACCATCACGGCGCCTGAAGCGCCGATGCATATGCACAAGGGCCTGGCTGCCGTGCCCCATGGCATTGCGCTGCGGGAGGATAACCATGCCGCCGCGGTGGCCATGCGGCTTCGCCTTGCGGGCATGCCGTGCTCCTGGGCATGGCTGCCGGCCAAGATCGGCTACGGCAAATATGACGAGGGGTTGGCGATTCTCTGCCCGCATCGTGCAATCCGCCGGGCGCAGGCATACGCGATCAGCCGGACGGACGATTACGCCAACTGGCGGACGCGCCGGATGCTGGGCGTGCAGCTGGAAGGCATGGACGACTGGTTCTGTACCGTGCACATGGGCTGGTGGAACGACGAGGAGGAGCCCTTCCGCGATCAATGGCGGGCTGTAAGCGCTGCGCTGGAGGACAAAAGGAAGCATGCGCCCGTCTGGCTGATGGGCGATTTCAACGCTCCTGCCGAGGTGCGCGGGGAGAGCTATGACTGTATCGCAGATTCCGGCTGGAAGGATACCTACCTGACGGCGGAACGGAAGGACGGCGGCATGACGGTATCCGGCGTGATCGACGGCTGGCGCGACAGGACGGGCGGGCAGGAGCAGCCTGGCGGCATGCGCATCGACCAGATCTGGTGCAGCCATGATGCGCAGATCAGATCGTCGCAGGTGATCTTCAACGGCGGCAACGGACCGGTCGTTTCCGATCATTACGGCGTGATCATCACGACGGACTGAGGCTGCGGCTCCAGCGTGCGTTTTCGCGCGCGTCTGCGCGCCTGCATCAAAATGGAAAAAACATCCGCCGGCGGCAGGAGGCGGGAAAAACGCAGCGAATCCTATATACGCTTTTTCCGCCGCGCAGCGCTGCGCCGGGGAGCGGCACATTCCATATCAAACAGAGAGATGATACGATGAGCAAAAAACGCTGTGTGCTCTTTGCTGCGCTGGAAATGTCGTATTGGTGCTTTCATGCGTCCTTCATCGGCTATGCCGCCGCCTATCTGCTTGCGCAGGGGGTGAGCAATACGGCAGTCAGCCTGCTGCTGGCGGGGTATATGCTCCTGGGATTTATCGGTTCGCTGGCCGCGGGCAACGCTTGCGATCGCTTCCGCACGAACAAAAAGGTCTTCATGCTCTGCATGCTGATGGCCTATGGGCTGATGTTTGCGCTGTATTTCCGCGGCGCGGAGGTCGCGGTTGCGGCGCTTTGCTATCCGCTGCTGGGCTTTTTCTTCCTGCCTCAGGGCGCGAACATCGACAGCTGGCTGCTGGACGCCTGCGCGCGGGATCAGAGGATCTTCGGCAGGATCCGCTGCATGCCCTCACTGGCGTATGCGGTCGTCTGCGCGCTTTTCGGTCAGCTGATTGCACGCTTCGGGTATTACGTCATGATCCCGGGCGCGACGTTCTTCTTCGCCGTGACGATGGCGTCGGCTGCGCTCCTGCCGGATGCGAAAAGGGAAGGGCAGGCGAGGAAGAAGGCTTCCGCCGGGGATCTTGGCAGGCTGTTTGCCGCGGCGCCGTATCGCAGGCTGGTGGCGCTGTTGTTCCTGCTCGGCCTTGCGACCGCACCGATGAACAACCTGAAGATCGTCGTGCTGGAGAGCGTGGGCGGCGATGTGTCCCATGTCGGCGTGGACGCCTTCGTCGGCGCGATGACGCAGGTGCCGTTTATCGCCATGGCGGCGCTGATTCACCGTCTGCCGCTGCGCACGCGCTTTTTGTCGATGTCCAGCCTGCTGCTGCTGATGCCGCTGACTGCGCGCTTTGCCGTCTCGCCGGTGATGGTCTATCTCGCGTCGTTTTTCTACAACGTCGGCTACGGCATCCTGCTGACGACGATGCGCGACGTGACGGAAATCCACGTGGACAGCGACATCCGCAACCTGGGGCATACCCTGTCCGACGCGGTGTTCACCAGCTTCTCGGGCGTCATCAGCCTGATGTACGCCGGCGCGCTTACGGATGCGCTGGGCGTCAGGGCGATGCTCAGCGTCTGCGCGATGATCTGCGCCGTGCCGGTTGTCATCAGCCTTCTGCCGCAGCGCGTAAGCGACCGCAAATCCCTGCGCTGAAAAGAAATGAAAGAGAAAAAAGAGAGAAAAAAGAAGCGGGTTATTTGATTTAGCCCGTTTCTTTTTTTGCGCTTCGGGGTTATAATGTCCTTTGTTCTGTTGGGTATCAAGAAAACATGACAATCAAAAGCCAAGGAAGTATCATCCCATGCTGATTACGGAAAAATCGAAAAAAATCGCGCATCACTACATTTACGGCAGCTTTTTTTCTGCCAGAACGCTGATCAAGTGGCTGCTGCTCGCCTCGGTGATCGGCCTGATCGTCGGCGCCATCGCCTCAGTCTTCGGCCATGTGCTCATCGCGGTCAATAACTTCCGCGCGGCGCATCCGCTGATCATCCTGACGCTCCCGGCAGGCGGTCTTCTGATCGTCTTCCTGTATCGCTTTTTCAGGGATACGGACGACAGGGGTACCAACATGGTCATCGCGTCGATCCATTCCTCCACGGGGATTCCGTTCCGGATGGCGCCGCTGATCTTCATCACCACGGTGATCACGCATCTTTGCGGCGGATCCGCCGGACGCGAGGGCGCGGCGATCCAGCTGGGCGGCAGCATCGCCAACCGGATCGGCAAAAAGCTCAGGCTCAGCGCCAACGACCAGCACATCATCATCATGTGCGGCATGAGCGCGGGCTTCTCGGCGCTCTTCGGCACGCCCATGGCGGCGACGATCTTCTCTCTGGAGGTCATCAGCGTCGGCATCATGCATTATTCCGCGCTTGTTCCCTGCGTGACGGCCTCGATGATCGGTCATTTTGTCGCGGAATTCCTGCGCATGCCGCCGGAGGTTTTCCCGGTATCCGCCGTTCCGGCGATGGCGCCCGCGCTGTTTTTCAAGTTCGTGCTCATGGCGGCGCTCTTCGGCGCGGTGAGCATCCTGTTCTGCATGATCCTGCATCAGACCGAGCACCTGCTCGATCACCACATCGGAAATCCCTATGTAAGGATCTTCGTTTCCGCCTGCGTGATTCTCGTGCTGTGCGGCCTTCTGGGCACGACGGAATACCTCGGCTCGGGCATGGGCATCATCGAGCACATCTTCCACCACGGCGAAACGAAGGGGTATACCTTCCTGATGAAGATGCTCTTCACCGCGCTGACGCTCGGCGCGGGCTTCAAGGGCGGCGAGATCGTGCCCTCCTTCTGCATCGGCGCGGCGTTCGGCTGCGCGGTCGCGCCGCTGTTCGGCGTGGATGTGATGCTGGCGGCGGCCTGCGGCATGGTGGGCGTGTTCTGCGGCGTGACCAACTGCCCGATCACCTCGCTGCTCATCTCCTTTGAGCTCTTCGGCTTTGAGGGCATGCCGTTCTATCTGACGACGATCGCGGTCTCCTATATGCTCTCCGGCTATTACGGCCTGTACCGCGCGCAGAGGATCATGTATTCCAAAACGGAAACGCACTTCATCAATACGATTACACATTGACGATCAGCGCTCCCTTCTTCTGAGAGGGGAGCGCTTTATCGTGCTTTTTCGGTCATTTTCCTGTTTGCAGATCGCCCGCCGTCCGATATAATAAGACTATCGTCAAAGCATCAGAAAAGCATCAAATAAGCATCAGGAGGAACAGCCGATGAACGCCATGGAATGTATCCTTTCCCGCAGGTCGATCCGCAGCTACACGGGCGCAATGCCCGACAGGGAGGAACTTGACGCGGTGCTCGCTGCGGCGCATGCCTCGCCCGTGGGCATGGGCCGGTATGAAAACATCATGCTGACCGTGATCAGGAACAAGGCGTTTCTTTCCGTGCTGGATGCGCGGACGGCGGAGGCCCTGGGCCGCGAGGGCGCGCATCCGCTCTACGGCGCGCCGGTGCTGGTCGTCGTGTCCTCCCGTTTCCCGGGCGCGCCGAACGAGAACTCCGCCTATTCGAACGCCGCGATTGCAGCGGAAAACATGGCGCTGGCCGCCGCTGCGCAGGGCCTTGGCGCATGCCTGATCTGGGGCGCGATCCGCACGCTGAACGCAAGCGCGGATCTGCTTGATCAGCTCGGCCTTCCCGAGGATTTCAGGCCCTGCTGCGCGGTGACGCTCGGCAAAACGGAGGAGGCGTATCCCCTTCGGACGGAGCCCGCGCATCACATGCGCACGGAATACATGGACTGAGCCGGGGCAGAGAGGGAATGGCGTATGGCGAATTATAAAAGCGTTGGCTTTGAGCATGTACGCATCACCGGCGGCTTCTGGAAAAAGCGGCAGGAGATCAACCGGGACGTCACGGCGGATGCGGTCTATCGCCGCTTTCAGGATACGGGGCGGTTTGCCGCGCTTGCCTGCGCCTGGCGCGAGGGCATGCCGGACAGGCCGCATTACTTCTGGGATTCCGACGTAGCCAAATGGATCGAAGGCGCGGCGTATATCCTCGAGGCCGGAAGGGACGAGGAACTCGAGCGGCGATGCGACGAGGCGATTGCCGATATCACCGCGCATCAGGATGAGACGGGCTATTTCAATTCGTATTTCCTTTCCGTCGCGCCGGATGCGCGCTTTACGGACCGCGAAAAGCACGAGCTCTACTGCGCGGGGCATCTCATCGAGGCGGCTGTCGCCTATGCGCATGCGACGGACAAGGACGCGCTGCTGCGCGCAATGATCCGCTATGCGGATTATATCTATCGGGTTTTTTATATCGAGCGGAGCGCGGCGTTTGACGCGGGCGGCCATCCGGAGATCGAGCTGGCGCTTGTGCGGCTGTATGACGCGACGGGGGAGAGGAAATATCTCGAGCTCGCCCGGCATTTTCTGGATCAGCGCGGCAGGAGCGGCCGGGACGGGCCCATCGCCCCGTTTGCCAACATGCGCTACGACCAGAGCCACAGGCCGCTCCTGGAGCAGGAAACGCCGGAGGGGCATGCCGTGCGCGCGCTGTATATCTACAGCGCGATGGCGGATATTGCCAGCCGGATGGACGACCCCGCGTATTTTCAGGCGGCTTCGCGTCTGTTTGAGCATATCGTGGCCAGACGCATGTACATCACCGGCGCGACGGGCTCCACGCATATCGGCGAGGCGTTCACGGTGGATTACCATCTGCCCAACCGCACGGCCTACGCCGAAACCTGCGCGTCGATCGCGCTCGCGCTGTTTGCCCGCAGGATGATGGAAACCCGGGCGGATGCGGTCTATGCCGATACGGTGGAGCGTGTGATGTACAACGGCGCGCTGGCCGGCGTTTCGCTGGATGGCGCCTCCTTTTTCTATGAGAATCCGCTGGAGATCGACCCGGCGTTTGCCGATGTGAACGCGAGCACGGAGGAAAAGCAGCACATGCCGATCATGCAGCGAAAGGCTGTGTTCGATTGCTCCTGCTGCCCGCCGAACATCGTGCGCTTCATCGCCTCGATTGCCCAGTCGTTTTATACCGTATCGGAGGCGGACGGCACGGTGTTTGTTCATCAGTACGCGCAGTCGACCGCGGATCTGGGAATCGGCAGGCTGACGCAGGAGACGGACTATCCCGCAGACGGGCGGATTACGCTGCGCATCGAGGGCGGCATCCGGCGTGTCGCGCTGCGGATCCCGCTGTGGTGCAGAACCTTCACGCTCAGCGTGCCCTATAAAATGACGGACGATTATGTGTATATGGACGTTCCCGAAAGCGGAGAGATCGTGCTCGATATCCCGATGGAGGTGCAGCTGATCGAGGCGAACGCCGCCGTGCAGAACAACGCCTGGCGCGTCGCCGTGATGCGCGGGCCCGTCGTTTACTGCGCGGAGGGAATCGACAACGGCGAAAAGCTGCGCAGTCTGTCGCTTGTCGCCGGCGCGGCGTTCACGCAGGAGCCCTGCGAGCTCTTCGGTCTGCCGGTGCTCAGGACCCGCGGTCTGAGAAGGACGGGGCCTATGGGGCTGTATGCCCGGTATCATCGGGAATACGAGGAGGCGGAGATCACGCTGATCCCGTATTACGCCTTTGCCAACCGGGGCGAGAGCGAAATGAACGTCTGGCTGCATATCCTGCCGTCGCCGATCTGAACGATGCTCTGAAACAATCCTTAAAAGATATAAATATATTTTCGGGATGGAAATATAACCCGGACAGCGCGCAGGCCGGAAAAGAGCGGCCGTATGCGCGCGCCCCATGACGCCGTGCCGGGGGATGACCGGCATGGGAAAAATCCAGCAGACCGGAGGAGAGGACATGAACAGCGATACCATTGCGGCGCAGGCGACGGCAAGCGGAGAGGGCGGCGTCGCCATCGTCCGGCTCAGCGGAAGCCGGAGCGAGGAAATCCTCGGCCGCGTGTTCCGGCCCAAAAACGGAAAACCGCTTGCGAGCCGCTATCTGACCTTCGGCACAATCGCCGACGGGAAGAAGACCCTTGACGAGGCGATGGCGGTGCTTTTCCGCGCGCCTTACAGCTATACGCGCGAGGACGTCGCGGAGATCCACTGCCACGGCTCGGACGCGCTGGTGCGCAGGATTCTGCTGCTGCTGCTGAAAAACGGCGCGCGCATGGCGCGCCCGGGCGAATTCACCTGCCGGGCGTTCATGAACGGGCGGATCGACCTCGCGCAGGCGGAGGCCGTTATGCGGATGATCCGCGCGGGCAGCGAGCGCGCGATGGGCGCGGCGATCCGGCAGATGGAGGGCGGCGTGTCATCCTTTGTTCGCGCGGCGCGGGAGGAGATCACCTTCCTTCTTTCCGGGCTTGCTGCGGCGATTGATTTTCCGGACGAGGTCGAGGAAACCGAGACGGCGGCCCAGGTGCTTGCCCGCTGCGGCGAAATCCGCGCGCGGCTTTGGGCGGCCTGCGATCCGCGCATGGGCCGCATCGAGGACGAGGGCCTGCGCGTTGTGCTCTGCGGCAGGCCGAACGCCGGCAAGAGCAGCCTGCTCAACGCGCTCATCGGCGGCGACCGCGCGATCGTCACCGACATCCCCGGCACGACCCGCGACACGCTGACCGAATCCGTGCAGATGGACGGCCTGCGCGTCAACCTGACGGACACGGCGGGCCTGCGCGATACGGAGGACGCGGTCGAGCGCATCGGCGTCGAGCGGGCACGCAGGGCGCTTGCCGAGGCCGACGTCCGCGTGCTGGTGCTCGACAGCTCCATGCCCGTCACGGACGAGGACAGGGACGCGCTGATGGGCCTCGCACCGCAGATCGTCGTGCTGAGCAAGGGCGATCTTGAAGCGGTCGTTTCGCCCGGGGCGGCAAGGGACGAATTCCCCGGCGCACAGATCGCGTCTGTCTGCGCGCCGAAGGGCGAGGGGCTCGATGCGCTCCGCGCGATGCTCGTCGCCTTTGCGCCGGAGGACAGCGCGGAATCCGCGATGCTCTCGCAGGCGAGGCATGTCGAGGCGGCGCAGCGGGCGTGCGCGTCGCTTGAGGACGCATGCCGCGCGATTGAGGACGGCATGCCGCTGGATATCTGCGCGGTCGATCTTTCCGCGGCGCTGGATGCCCTCGGGGAGATCACGGGCGAGACGATGAACGAGCAGGTGATCGATCAGGTCTTTGCGCGGTTCTGCGTCGGCAAATGATGGGCAAAGCAAAAGAGACGGATTCCGTCTCTTTTTTATATGTAGGGGAGGGGCAGAGCCACAACTGTGCTTCGCTTATCGATTGACGAGAGAGTCTTTCTTTTTGCGCATTTTAAGCCTCCCTTGCGCAAAGGGAGGTGGCGCGGCGCAGACGCGACGGAGGGATTGACTTCTTAGCTTGTTTCGTTAAGTCTTGTAGGGGAGGGGCTCTGCTCCTCCCGCTATACCCGCCTGCGGGCGGGGATCTCATCCGTCACGGCATACGCCGTGCCACCTTCCCCAAAGGGGAAGGCTGATATGCTGGTGCAATTCTTTACAGGCGTCGGGAGGAGCAGAGCCCCTCCCCTACAGGGATGGCGTAAAATGAAATAAGGCGGACGGTTATGCCGTCCGCCAGAACTCCGCTGTGCCGACGCCGCCGGGCCACGGGAAGGCCCTGTCGGCGTCCTGCCAGGTTTCAGGGGAGATCATCTCCTCCCCGCGGGCGCGGCTGATGGCCAGCGCACGGGAGACAAAATCGACGAGGAAGCAGCGGTTGGTCATCATCTGCAGGCAGTTGATGTGCGCCATGATGGGCTCGCAGTCCGCCATGCCGCTCTTTTTGAAGAGCGGCTTTATGCGCGATACGTCGTAATGCGCCTCATAGGGGCGAAGGAAGGTGTGGTCATCCTCGATGGTGAGGATCGCATAGGGCGCGGCGCCGGGCACGCCGTCGTCCATACAGCCCGCGCTGCCGATGGAATCGAGCGTGAAGTTCGGCAGGGAGATGTGCGTCGGGTTATGGCCGTGGCCGCAGATGATATGCGTGGGCTTTGGAAAGGTCATTTGCCGCAGGCGGGGAAGCGCGAGGTCGTATTCGAAGACGGGGAAGCGGTCGTCACCGGGCATCGCATGGCAGAAGGTTACGCCGCAGAGCTCGATCGTTTCCGGGAAGGTGATGTCCTCCCGCGTCAGCAGATTCTTCTGATAGCGGACCAGATCGAAATTCGCGCCGTCGTACCCCGGATCGCCGGCCATCGCGGAGAGGATGTAGCGTTCGTGGTTCCCGTGCAGGCAGAGCGCGCCGGCTTCGCCGAGGAGTGCAAGCGTCTCCCTGGGGCAGGGGCCGAGGTTTACCTGATCGCCCAGAGAGATGATCCTGTCGGGGCTATGCCTGCGGATATCGCGAAGCACGCTTTCCAGCGCAGGGAGATTGCTGTGGATGTCGGCGATGAGCGCAATTTTCATGGCGGCCCTCCTGTATCTTCGGAAATTGAAAGAGCATGTCTGGTGTGGTATAATTCTTTGTATACGGGCGCAAATCCTGCGGCGCGCGGGCGATGAATTGTTTCACGTGAAACACGTCTTTCCGGCGCGGGATCATCGGAATGTTTCACGTGAAACATTTTGGCGGGCGGGAGATGCGCTGTTTCACGTGAAACATGGTGGAGAGGTGACGTCATGAGAATCATTACAGCCAGACCGCACAGGCTGCTGCCAGAGGTCGTATCGCGCATCGGTGCGCTCGCCGCGGCGGGAGAGCGCTGCATGCTGCTGGTTCCCTCGCAGTATACCCTGCAGGCGGAGATCGAGATCATGACGAGGCTGAAATTGAAGGGAACGTTCCTGATCGACGTGCTCTCCCCGGGCAGGCTGCGCAGCCGCGTCTTCGAGCGCGCCGGCGCGCCGCAGGAGACGATCTTCGATGAGCGGGGCAAGTGCATGGTGCTCTCCGAAATCATCGAGCAGGAGAAGGAGAATCTGACGGTATACCGCGCGGCGGCGCAGCAGGGCGCGGCCGGCCTTGCCGCGAAGATGTCCGCGCTGATCGCGGATTTCAAGCGAAGCGGCAAAAGCGCGCAGGACGTGATCATCGGCGTCGAGCAGATGGAGGAGGAAAGAAACGCGCCGGCGGCGAGGAAGCTGCGCGACGCCGCGCGCATCTACGCGGCCTATGAACAGCGTATGGAAGGCAGGCTCTGCGACGCGGAGGACGTGTCGCGCGAGATGCTGGCGAGGCTGGAACGCTCCGGCGTGCTGGACGGGCAGCATCTTTTCGTGTACGGCTTTGACATGATCACGCCCCAGTTTGCTGAGGAGCTCGCCCGGATGGCGGGGCTTGCGCGGTCGCTGACGCTCGCCATCGAGACGGACGACAACGCAGCGCCGGACGGAAGACTCTTCGCGCCGGTGAATTACAGCATCGAACGGCTGAAGGCGGCGGCAAGAGAGCAGGGGGCGGACGCCCTGACCGCGCGGATTGACAGGGAGCTGGACGCGCCTCGGGAAATCCGCGCGCTGGAAAGAGGGCTCTTTGCGCTTGGCGGCGGGGCGGAAGCGGGCGTGCCGGAGCGGATCGAGCTGCAGGCAGTCAGCTCCCGCAGGCAGGAAGTGCATATGGCCGGCGCGCGGATACGGCGTCTTTGCGCGCAGGGAGAGGCGATAGACGGCATGGCGATCGTCTATCCCAAGGGGAGCGGCTATGCGCCGCTGCTGCAGCAGATTCTGCCGCAGTACGGCGTCAGCGCCTATGTCGCGGAGAAGCGCCCGGCGGGCGCGCATCCGCTGTGCAGGTTTGTCCTCGCCAGCCTCGCGCTGATCGCCGGCGGCTGGCGCGCGGCGGACGCGCTGGAGTGCATCCAGTCCGGCTTCATCCGGATGGAGAGGGCGCAGGCCGACGCGCTCTGCGCGTATATCGAGGGCATGGATCTGCGCGGGGATGGAATCCGTAAGCCGTTCCGCTATATCCGGGACGGCGGGGAGGAAGCGCTTAAGGCGCTCGAGGAGAGCCGAAGGAAATTTGCGGAGCCGATGCTCGCCTTCGCCGGGGCGATGAAGGCGGCGAAGGACGCGGACGGCACGATCGCGGCAATCCTGTCCCTGCTGGAGGATGTGAACGCCTACGGGACGCTCGAAGAGATGCGCGAAGAACTGCGGGATATCGGCATGGAGCCGGAGGCGGAGGACTGCGCGCAGGTCTGGAATGCGCTGATGGAAACGCTCGACCAGATGCATACGCTGCTGGAAGGCGGCGGCGCGCCGGCGAAGCTTGCGGCGCGGCTGCTGGAAAGCGGCCTTTCTGCGCTGGAGCTTTCCGCCCTGCCGCCGGCGCAGGGCGCCGTGATCTGCGGCGAGATCGGCAATGTCCGCACGGCGAGGCCGGATACGCTGTTCGCGCTGGGCATGAACGACATGCCGGCCGGACAGGACGGCGGCCTGCTCAGCCCGCTGGAGCAGGAGGAGGCCGCCCGCGCGACGGGCGCATACCTGGGCATGAGCGCAGCGGAACGCGCGGCGCTTGCACAGCTGGATGAGCTTAAGGTACTCTCCTCCTGCACGGGCAGGCTCGTCATGTCCTATGCGCTCGCCGATGAAACGGGCAGAGCGCTGCGCGAGGGCGCGGCCATTCAGGCGCTGCGCAGGCTCTATCCCGACATGCCCCAGCGCGGCGGCATCGCCGAAAACGAGCGGATTCAGATGCTCTGCGCGCCGGACGCCGCGCTGGAAGCGCTTTCCGTGCATCTGTCCGAGGCGGCGGACGGGAAGGCGGCGCTTGCGCCGCCGTATGCGGCGGCCTATGCCGCGCTGGCCGCGAGCGCGGAGGGGCGGGAAAAGCTGCTCGACGTCACGCGCAGGCTCGGCGCGCCGGCGGAAAAACAGCTCGACGGTACGACGGCGCGCGCGCTGTATGGCAGACCGGTGATGAGCGTATCGCGCCTGGAGACGTTCGCCCAGTGCCCGTACAGGCACTATGTTCAGTACGGTCTTGCGCCGAAGGAGGAAATCAAGCCCGGGGTCGACAGGGCCGAGCTGGGTACGCTCTATCACGAGGCGGCGGAGCAGTTCACACGCGCGGTGACGCAGCTGCCGCAGTTCCCGCAGGTGGACGGGGAAATCTGCGACAGGCTGATGGATGAGGCGGTCGCGCCGCTGATCGAAAAATGGCGCAAGTCCCCGCTGGGCGAAAGCGAGCGCGGCGCGGGCTTTGCCAGGCGCATCCGCAAGACGGCGCGGCGCGCGGCGCGGACGATCGTCTCCCAGTTTTCCGGCAGCGCATTCAGGCCGATGGAAAGCGAAATGGTCTTCGGCAGAAAGGGTCTTGCGCCGATCATGCTGGACATGGGCGGGGGCGCGTTCGTCTATCTGCAGGGCAGAATCGACCGCGTCGACATCATGGAGGACGGACACATCCGCGTGATCGACTACAAGAGCGGCGGAAAGAAGCTCGATCCGACATGGATATACTACGGCATGCAGCTGCAGCTGCTGCTGTATCTTGCCGCGGCGCTTTCGCAGATTCCCGGCTCGAAGGCAGCGGGCCTGTTCTATTGCCGGCTGGCCGATCCGACGATCCGGAGCGAATCGCGGATCAAGGAGGAAATCGAAAAGCAGCTGGCCAAACAGCTGGCGCTGTCGGGCATCTCGCTGTCCGACGTGGAGATCCTGCGCGCGCAGGGGAGCCATCATCAGGCGATGATCAAAAAGGACGGAACGCTCAGCAGTACATACCGCGCGCAGGCCGCGGACGAGGCGCATATGGCGGGGATGATCGCCTTTGCCCGCAGGAAGGCGGGCCAGCTCGCGGGCGAGGTTTACGCGGGGCTGATCGACGACGCGCCCGCCGTACGGGAGCCCTTTTCCGCGTGCAGCCTCTGCGGCTACGGCGCGATCTGCGGCTTTGATCCGACGGTCAAGCGGGCGAGGCGGCTCGCCGCGAAGCAGGCGGAGGATCTGAAATAAGCAAAGCAGAAGCGGCCTTCTCCAACGAAAGGATCAGGCCGCTTCTGCTGTATAGGGAGGCTGCGGGAGAATTCGTCAGAACGCTTCGCCCGGCGTGGCGACGCCGCTGTCTTCCGGGAATTCGATGGGCTCCGGCGTGGCCGTGGGCTTGGGGGTCCGGGTGGGCTTCGGCGTGCGGGTTGCGGATGGGCGCTTTTTCGCCGCGCCGGTGCCGATGGTCAGGCGCTGCTCCTGCGGCTCGACGCTGCCGGAGATGGTCTCCTCGGAGAGGACGACGACGGGCTGCTCGTGATCGACGATCTGGATGAACGTGCGGCCCGGCTTCATGGCAAACTCCTCGCCGCTGTCGTCGAGGAAGATCATGCGGCCGTCCAGGCCGGCGCGCAGCCACGTGCCGCGGATGTAGCGGCCATTCTGGAACAGCTCGCAGACGCCCTCGCCGAGCAGGCGGATGACCGGGCGGGAGGGATTGCCGTTTGCCCAGGAGATATCCGTGCGCAGGACGATGACGTTGGCGTAGGAGCAGCTTTCGCCCGTGTTCTGGTCGATATAGGGCGCGCCGTTGCGGAAGCGGTCGTATTCGCCCGTCGCGCCATTGTATTGATAGGCGCTGACATAGGCGGGGTTGGTCGTCTTGTAGCTGATGACGACGCCGTTTGCCGTCTCGCCGTGCGTCAGTCCCTCGCCGGAGAAGCGGAAGGGATGGGGCTCGGCCGCGGTCTGGCCGTCTGCGAGCACGGCCTGAACGTCCATGCGCACGTTATAGGGCGCGACATGGCCGCCGTCCTTGGATCGCGGGAACCACTTGCTGTTCTTGGTCATGCCGTTGAGATACCAGGGATAGGCGAAGCGCCTGTTCGCGCTGTTCTGGACGACCCAGTCCTTGACGTTGTTGGCGTCGCGTCCGCCCTGATAGCCATAAAAGCAGTATACGCCGCCCCACATCTCGCGCAGGGAGGCCATCGGAACACGGGCGGAGCGGATCGGCCCGGCGGAGGCGGGGAACTCGCTGGAGAACAGCGCGAGCGAGCGGGTGGAGCCGTCGGCCTGGATCGGCAGCTCGTAGATCAGATCGGCGGAAGCGACGCCCCAGTGCGGCAGCGCGCGGGGATGCGCGTCGATGTTGGCCAGAATCACGCGGTATTCGCCGGAGAAGGGCAGGCCGGTGATGGGATGGACGCCCGGCGCGGCGGGGTTTTCTGCCGGAATTTGGCGTCCGGCGGAAACGGACTGCGCGCCGCGATCGTGCGGGGTGCTCAGCTGCTGGGCCGTGCCGGGAACGCTCAGGCCGGCTGCGGAATAATCCGCCGCGAGCGAAGGCGCGGCCAGCAGCAGGCACACAGAGAGAAGGACGGAGAGCATGCGGACTTTCGTATTCATGGATCGGGTTCCTCCTTGCGGAAAATGATAAGGCTTTTGCTCGTGTCATCTGTATATGCCCTGAGACGCGGGCAGGCTGACAGAAATTTCATCCGCAGAAGAAAAAGGAAAGCGATTTGGAATTTTTACAAAAATTGGGAAAACAGTGAAGAAATGTTGGATTTCATACGTCTAAAGACATAGTGAACTATTCAAGGATCCTGTCCTGCACGGGGCAGCAAGATATACCGACGCCATAACAGGGAGGGGTACGGATGATCACAAAAGCGGCAAACCGCCTGCAGCAGTTTTTCGGCAGGGACAGAAAGAAAAAGGAGGAGCCGCCCAGGCACACGCGGACGGCGGACAGCACGACGCGCACCATGCGCGCGCTTTGCGATGTGGGCGAGAGCATCGTGTCCAATGTGCATGTGATTGAATCGCCGACGAGGCTGTATCTGTGCGTGTCGATGGAGGTCAAGCCCGATGCGCTGGAGGCGCAGATGGAAAAGGACAGGAAGACTGCGCGCGGGATGTTCGAGGTGGACGAGAACTGGAGCGCGGCGGAGGTCAACGCCCGCTGGGCGCGCCATGCTGTGCTGACCGACGAGCACGGCGAGGTGCTCGAGCATGCGGTCATCGGCGCGCGGGGCATGACGGACGCGGGTTATCGCGAGGTCTTTTTCGAATTCAACGCGATGGACGTTTACCCGGAGAGGGTCTATCTGGCAAACGGCGATGCGCGCGTGCGCGTCAGGTAATGCACGCAGGTAAAATACAATAGAATGACGAGCCCCCGCATGAATCATGCGGGGGCTGCTGTATGCAGGGAAATATACAAAGTGATGTAGGGGAGGGGCTCTGCTCCTCCCGCGTGTCGTGCGGAGAAACCATTCTTCTATCACGGTCTTGTCATGCCGCCTCCATTTGTAAAAAAGAGGCGGGGATGTGCAGGAATGGGAGGAGCAGAGCCCCTCCCCTACAATGACTTACTAATCTATCGTATATACGCCCCGGGGTCCGGGGCCGCAGTCCCGGTCGTGTTAAGGGGTAAGGGGATTCCAAAGGGGCGAAGGGGACCGGAGACGAGCGCGCCCAGTGGGCGAAGAAGCGAGTCGGAGCGTCGGAACTGCAAAGAAGCCGGCAGGCGACTATTGCGGTTCCCGGATAGATCGAAATCCTCCTCGTCCCTTTGGCCGCAGCGGAGCGCGTTCCCCTGCGCACAGCGCAGGATCGTATCTTCTGAGCAAAGATCAATCTTCGATCTTCAATCTTCAATCCGCTGCGGGCGGAGACCTCATTCGTCATATCTTACGCCGTGCCACCTTACCCAAAGGGGAAGGTTTGGTTGTCTATCATGGACGAGACAGAAAAAAGCCCTCCCCGTTTGGGGAGGGCAAATATAGTTTTAGCGGGTCGGGGTGAGCAGGCGGCGGATTTCGAAGCCCTTGGAGAGGTTGCCGCCGAAGCGGAGCTGACCGCTCAGATAGAGCTTGTCCGTGGTCACGAAGCCGCGGGCCATATCCAGCAGGTTGTCGTAGCTGCATTCGATGAACGCCTCGGCGTCCTGCGCCGGGGTCGGCAGAACTTCCAGACCGCCGTTTTCGAAGCGGACGTGGAAGGTACCCTCGCCGCGGCCGACGATATGGAACTGCACGACGCGGCGGTAGTCCTTATTGATGGACTTGGCGCGGCGGGCGCGGATGATGCGGAAGTTCTCGAGGTAGGCGTGCTTGAGGTCCTCAAAGGCGTCCTCGAACGGGATCGGCTCGCCGGCGCCGGCGCCGCCGCTGATATCCTCGTACATGCGCTGGTACTGCTGCGCGCTCTTGTCCCAGGAGAAGTCCTTGTTCATGCAGCGCTGACGGAGCTTGTCGAACATCTCCGCATCGGAGAAGTAGAGCTTGACGGCCTCGCGGATGGCGAGGTAGAGGTCCTTGCTCTGGTAATCGGAGAAGGCGAAGCCGTCGCCGATGCCGTCGAATTCCTTGTAGGCGCGCACGGAGTCCTTCAGGCCGCCGGTCTCGTGGACGATCGGCACGGTGCCGTAGCGCATGGCCATCATCTGGCTCAGGCCGCAGGGCTCAAAGCGGGAGGGCATGAGGTACATGTCCGCGCCGGCGAAGACCTTGGAGGCCATGGGCTCGTTGTAATCGCTGGAGAAACCGAGCTGGCCCGGCCAGTTCTGCTTCGCCCAGTTGAAGTAATCGACGTACTTCTGGTCGCCCTGACCGAAGACGATCAGCTGGACGCCCATATCCATCAGCTTGGGCAGGATTTCCTTGATCAGCTCGATGCCCTTCTGCTCGACAAGGCGCGCGACGGACGCCAGCAGCGGCCATTCCGGCTCCTCGGCCAGGCCGAACATGCGCTGGATCTCGCGCTTGCACTTCGCCTTGCCGGCGAGGTTGTGCGCGGTGAAGTGATAGGGGATCAGCGGATCGCGGGCCGGATCGTAGTGATCGCAGTCGATGCCGTTGAGGATGCCGTAGAGCTTGTTGTTGACCATGTCGACAACGCCCTGCAGGCCGAAGGCAAACTGCGGATAGTGCAGCTCGCGCGCGTAGGTCGGGGA
>JAFSCW010000109.1 GCA_017436605.1 Clostridia bacterium
CCTTTTCCACCACCATCATGAGGATCTCCTTGTCCGCATGGATGGTGATACCGAAGAATGCCGCTTCCTTTTCGCCGGCCACGCCACGGGCATTTAAAATAGTGCCGCCACGGACACCCTGCTCCCGGGCAACCTCCATAGCATCCTCAGCAAAGCCTGCGTTGACGATGGCAAAAATCACCTCGTGGTTATTTGTTGTCACAGCAATTCCTCCCTTCCGTGCCTTGAATTGCTCAAAAACTGATAGTTGTTCACACCGACCACGCTGGACAGGGGCACCGCAAAAGCAATGCCCTTGCCGTTTTTGATCGTAGCAAAACGCTGCTCGAGCGCCTTCATGATCTCGTCGATCTTGTCCTCGCGCACGACGCTCATGATCACGGCCTTATGAATATTGAGGCCCAGCAGATTGACCAGCTCCGAATTGGCTGTGCCGAGGCCGCCGACTGCCAGCTGGCAGTTGACCTCGAACTGGCTGATCACGTCCAGATAAAACTCGCCCTTGTTCCGGTCGACGACCGTAAAGAGGAGCTTCAGCTTCTTGATATCCGATGCATCGAATTTCTGTGCCATGTTCGCCCCTCCTTTTACATAAAGCTGATGATCTGCTCGTCGTCGCTGCCCAGCATGCGGCGCATCGCCAGATGCTCGCGCACATGCCTGTCGAGCACGGCGCGGAAGCCCAGCAGCTGAATGGTGATCAGCGGGCTCATCGCCACCAGCGCGACAACGCCGAAGGCGTCCCGCAGGACAGCGTCCGTGCCCTGCAGCGCACAGCATGCGCCGATGGCAAACGGCAGGATAAAGCAGCTGGTCATCGGGCCGCTGGCGACGCCGCCCGAGTCAAAGGCGATCGCCGTATATACCGGCGGCACAAACAGCGACAGCGCCAGAGAAATGAAATAGCCCGGAATGATGTAATACACAAGCGAGAAATCGAAGATGATGCGGATCATCGACAGCATGATCGCCGCGCCGACGCCGCAGCACAGGCCGATCATCATGGACTTTCGCGATACATTGCCGCCGGTCACATCCTCAACCTGCTGATTGAGCACGTGAATCGCCGGCTCCGCCAGCACGACCAGAACGCCCATCACCAGGCCGAACGCGGCGAGGAACGCCTTGCTGCCCTGCGCAAGCGTATAGCCCAGCTTGTAGCCGACAGGCATGAAGCCCACGTTCACGCTGGTCAGGAAGACCACAAGGCCGACATAGGTGAAGCCGACGCCGACTGCGATGCGATGCAGGCTGCGCGCCGAAAGGCGCAGAAACAGCACCTGGCAGACAACAAAGAACAGCACGATCATGCCCAGCGCAATCGCAACCTCCTTCGCGGTATGCATGCCTGCATGCAGGAAGGAAGCGAGGATATCGCTGCTGACCGCATACTCGGGCACCTGATACGCCAGATCGCTGCTGGAAAACACACCCAGCAGCAGCACAGCCATGATCGGACCGACGGAACACAGCGCGACCAGACCGAAGCTGTTTTCCGTGCTGTGCCTGTCGCCGAGGACGGCGGAAATACCCACGCCCAGCGCCATGATGAACGGCACGGTAATCGGGCCAGTCGTCACGCCGCCGGAATCGAACGCCAGCGGAAGCAAACTCTCGTTGCCCCGAACCACCAGCAGCAGCGCGAGCGCAAACAGCGCCATATAAAACAGCATCAGGATGCTGCCCAGCGTCTTGCGGAAGACGATGCGCAGCACAGCCACCAACAGAAATGCGCCTACGCCGATGCCGACGGTATACACCAGAAGCGTACCGTTCATCACCGTGCTCACCTGCCCGGCGAGCACCTGCAGATCCGGCTCGGCAACCGTAATAAGCAGCCCCAGCACAAAGCATACGGACAAGAGCAGCCCCAGCTTCCGCTGCCGCGACAAGCCCGAGCCGATATGCGTGCCCATCGGCGTCATGGCCAGATCGGCGCCCAAATTGAACATGCCGATGCCGACGACGAGCCCGATCGCGCCGATGGTAAATGTAATCAATTCTGCCTTGGAAAACTCAAACAGAGGCGTCAGCGCCATCAGATAGACGATGGCCGTCACCGGAAGCGCAGAAACCAGCGCCTCCTTCATCTTCGCCCATAATTCTCTCAATTCCATCACCGTCCCTGTTTTCGCATTGTTTTTCCATTATAGCAAAAGCCACATTCTGCATCAATGCGCCCCGCCGTTAAGAAATCCGAAGTTCAGTCCGCCTTATCGCGCGCCTTCAAACGCCGCATACACAACAGCGCCGCGTCTCCACAATACAGAGAAGCGGCGCTCAATATGCTTGCTTATTCTTTATCCATGACGCGGTTATCCGCGAGGACCTCCGGCTTATTGGCCATGCTGTCCGCCTCCGTGATCGTGCGGATCACGCGGCAGGGATTGCCGGCGGCAAAGCTCATCGGCGGGATATCGCGCGTGACGACGCTGCCGGCGCCGATCACGCAGCCCTCTCCGATGGTCACGCCCGGACAGACGACGACGTTTGCGCCCAGCCAGCAGTCGCTGCCGATATGCACCGGCCGAGCATAGCACATATGCTTCACATGCCCATCGCGGTCGAGCATCGCCCTGCGCTCGCCGGGGAGCATCGGATGGATGGGCGTAACGATGGTCACATTCGGGCCGAAAGAGCAGTTGTCGCCGATGGTGACCTCGCCGTCATCCTGAACCGTCAGGTTGAAATTTCCGAAGAAGTTCCTGCCGATATGCGTATGAATGCCGTAATGGAAATAGATCGGCCCCTGAATAAAGCCGCCCTCGCCGAAGCTGCCCAGGATCTTCCCGAGAATCTCCGCGCGCTTTTCCGTCTCATCCTCAAACGTCGCATTGTATGCCGTGTTCAGGTTATGCGTGCGCAGCTTCACCGCGCGCCTGTCGGGATCCCCTGGGCAGAACAACGTATCAGTCAGCATGCTCCTGTCCTTTGTCATCGTCATCACCTGCCGCTTTCTTTTTTCTGAATTATATCATGGCGATGCGCCTGCCGCAACAAAAGCCTTTTGGGGCAAAGGAAAAGACGCCCGGAAAATCCAGGCGTCCTGTTTTTTTGAATTCCGTCAGGCAGGAAATCAGAACATTTCCTTGACCTCGACGTCCTTGTAGCGCGGCATGCCGGTGCCGGCCGGGATCATCTTGCCGATGATGACGTTCTCCTTCAGGCCAACGAGGCGATCCTCCTTGCCCTTGATCGCGGCTTCGGTCAGCACGCGGGTCGTCTCCTGGAAGGAGGCGGCGGAGAGGAAGGACTCGGTCGCCAGAGCGGCCTTGGTGATGCCCAGCAGGATGCGCTTGGCGACGGCCGGACGACCGCCCTCCATGAGCGTCTTCTCGTTCTCCTTCTCGAAGTGGAAGATATCCACCATGGAGCCCGGGAGCATGCTGGTATCGCCGGCGTCCTCAACGCGAACCTTGCGCAGCATCTGATGGACGATGACCTCGATGTGCTTATCGCCGATGCCAACGCCCTGCAGGCGGTAGACCATGAGGACTTCCTTGAGCAGGTGCTCCTGAACAGCCTTGACGCCCAGAATGCGCAGCAGGTCATGCGGGTTGATCTGGCCTTCGGTCAGCTCGTCGCCCGCCACAACGCGGTCGCCCTCCTTCACCTTCAGGCGGCTGCCGTAGGCGATCGGATACGCCTTGATGGTGCCGTCGTCGGAGGTGATGA
>JAFSCW010000110.1 GCA_017436605.1 Clostridia bacterium
GGCCAGGGCCTTTGGCTGTGAGGCGCGCTTTTATTACACGACGCAGCTGAGCAAGGCGACGTTCTCGGCGGATGCGGTCATCTTCTGCGCGGACTTCCTGGACGAGGAAGCCTGGAAGAAGGACGTGGAGCTGCTGGGTGAGGTGGGCCTTGAAAAGCAGGCGCGCCTGCGCGGCGGCATCGGCGGCGCGATGCAAACGATGCGCGTGCTGGATTTCATGACGGATCTGGCGACGCAGATGCACGAGGAATGCCCGGATGCGCCGCTGATCATCTGCGACAGCGGCTTTGGCGGCATGCAGCTTGCGCGCGCGTGCGAGTGCACGCAGCGCTTTTGCGGCGTGCGCACGCTGGGCGTGAGCGGCGTGACGGAGCAGACGAAAAAGCGTCTGGCGCTGTACCTGGATATGAAGGAAGAGGACCTGGACATCGAGTGTGCGGGCCTGAACAACTTCTCCTGGGTGACGCGCCTGCGCGATAAAAAGAGCGATACCGATCTGATTCCGCGCTGCATGAAGGAAATGCAGGAGGATTCCCGCGAGGCGCTTTCCAGTCAGTATATCGACTGGTATGGCGCGATCCCGGCGGGCGAGCGCGTGATGCTCTATGAGCTGCTGGGCGACACGGATGTGAGCCCCAAGAAGACAGTGCTCCTCTCCGGCGTGGGCCTTGCGGACTATGAGCTGCGCAAGCGCAATCTGGCGATGCTGACCGTGCACGGCCCGCTCTCGCCCGAGGGCGCAAAGGCATGGGGCCAGATCCGCCAAAGCGGCCTTTCCTCCGCACGCCCGGTTGAGATCCTGCGCGCGCTGTGGGGCGAGAAGGACTGCACGGTTGCGAACCTCAATATGCCGTGCGACGGCGCGGTGGAGGGCGTGACGCCGGGGCGGTTTGTCGAGTGCCCGGCGGTTGTGACCAGGGATGGCGCGAGGGGCACGGCGGTTGAGCTGCCGGTGGAGCTGCAGGACCTGATGGGCCAGCTGAGCCTTTGCAACGTGCTCTACGCCGAGGCCGCAGCGACCGGCAGCCGCGTCGCCCTGCGCGAGGCGATGGAGATCGATCCGGCGCTTTCCGGCATTGATTTGCTCTATACAGAGGGCGTGCTTTCTGATATGATGGAGGCACAAAAAGAAAAGCTGAAGCGGTTTTTCTAAACGCAGAGTATCGGGAGGAGCAGAGCCCCTCCCCTACAGGAGAATGCGATGAACATGGACCATCCTAATCGCAAACCGACCAGACTGCGTGGTTTTGATTATGCACAGAGAAGGGCTTATTTCATAACGGTATGCACCAAGGAACGACGTGAGATTCTCGCAGAGATATGTAGGGGAGGGGCTCTGCTCCTCCCTCTTGGCGAGATCGTTGATCGCGAAATCAGAGCTCTGCCTCAAAAATACGATGCAGCTGTTGACGCTTATGTGATTATGCCCAACCACATCCATATGATTCTCATTCTACGTGGCGATGCAGATGCGTCTTCAGTAAGCGATATATTATGTGCGCTGAAGTCTGTGACGACGAAGAATGCGAACCGTTTGGATGGATGTGCCGGACGACAAATCTGGCAAAGGTCATTTCATGATCATATTATTCGAGATGAAAGAGATTATCTGAAGATCTGGCGCTACATTGAAGAAAATCCGCAAAGATGGGAGCAAGATTGTTTTTATCGGGATGCGGAATTGAAACAAGCGACTTGTAATGAAAAGTGAGGAAACCATGTTTATTGCTGAAAACTGGCAGGATTATGAGGTGCTCGACTGCGGCGGCGGCGAGAAGCTGGAGCGCTGGGGCGACGTGTATTTGCGCCGTCCGGACCCGCAGGCCATCTGGCCGGCGCGCGATTCCAGGCTCTGGCGCAGCGCGCAGGCGCATTACCACCGCAGCGAGAAGGGCGGCGGCAGCTGGGAATTCTTTGACAAGCTGCCCGAGCGCTGGGAGATCGACTATAACTGCAACGGTGATGCGCTGAAGTTCTACGTCCGTCCGACGGGCTTCAAGCACACGGGCCTTTTCCCGGAGCAGGCGGCCAACTGGGACTGGATGAATGCGCTTGTCAAGCAGAGGAAGGCAGAGGGCCGCGACGTGAAGGTGCTCAACCTGTTCGCCTATACCGGCGGCGCGACGATGGCCTGCGCCGCGGCCGGCGCGCAGGTCTGCCATTGCGATGCGGCCAAGGGCATGGTGCAGTGGGCGCGGGAAAACCGCGAGCTGTCCCGCCTGCCGGAGGAATCGACGCGCTGGATCGTGGACGACGCGCTCAAGTTTGTGCAGCGCGAAGCGCGGCGCGGTCATTTCTACGATGGCATCCTGATGGATCCGCCCTCCTATGGCCGCGGCCCGGGCGGCGAGGTCTGGAAGCTGGAAAACGAGCTGTACGGCCTTGTGAAGGCGGCGAGCGAGGCGCTGTGCGAGGATCCGCTGTTCTTCCTGCTCAACGGCTATACGACGGGCTTCCAGGCGAGCGTGCTGGGCAATATGGTCGATATGTGCGTGACCTCCCGCTTCGGCGGAGAGGTAAAGGCGGACGAGCTCTGCCTGCCGGTGACGGCCGGCGGCGTGCTGCCCTGCGGCACGAGCGGACGCTGGGAGAAGGGGCAGCGCTGACGCGCTGCGTGAAGTGCGCCTGCGGCGTGTGAAGCATGCCTGCGGCATGAGAAGAGGGGCTGCGCCCCGTGAAGTGCGCCTGCGGCGCGTGATGGGTTTTGGCCCGAGGTGTGCGCCTGCGGCGTGCGACAGACAGGATAGGACAATATGGAGTATTATCGGGGCGTCGGGATTGTCTATGAAGACAACCATCTGCTGATCGTCGTCAAGCCGCCGAACATGCCCACGCAGGCGGACGCGTCCGGCGACGACGATCTGCACAGCGTGATGAAGACGTACATCGCAGAGAAATACCAGAAGCCGGGCGCGGTGTATCTGGGCCTTGTGCACAGGCTGGACAGGCCTGTGGGCGGGCTTGTCGCGCTGGCGAAGACGAGCAAGGCGGCGGACAGGCTGAGCGAGCAGGTGCGGAAAAAAACGCTGGCCCGGCAGTATGTCGCTGCCGTTCGCGGCAAGGCGCAGGAGGAGGCGGAGCTGCTTCACTTTCTGCTCAAGGACGAAAGGACGAACACCGTTCGTGCCGTCGCGGCGAACACGCCCGGCGCAAAGGATGCGAAGCTCGTCTATCGCAGCGTCGGAAAGAGCGGCGAGCTGACGCTTCTTCGCGTGAAGCTCTTCACCGGGCGTTCACATCAGATCCGCGTGCAGCTTTCGCATAGCGGATGCCCGATCTGGGGCGATGCGCGCTATGGGAACGGAAAGCCCGGCGAGCAGATCGCGCTCTGGGGCGCGCATCTGGGGCTTGTGCATCCGACCAAAAAAGAGGAGATGTACTTTACCGCCCTGCCGCCGATGGACAAATCGCCCTGGTGCGGCTTTGACGACAGCGTATGGGCGCGCGAGGCGGAGACTGTGCTCTGATCCCTGCCCGGAGGGGAAGCGCATGACGGGAAGAAATGACGGCGCTGTGCCGTCTATTGGATAAACGCCCGACAGGGCATAGGCTTGAAAGGAATGCATTCATGAAGAACATCGCGGCTCTTCTTATCGCGCTGTGCCTGCTTATCGCGCTGCCTGCGCTGGCGGATCAGCGGGCGGATATGCTGATCAACGCTGCGGTCAGCGAGCTGGGCTATACCGCCACGAAGGGCGGCTACAGCAAGTTCGGCGAGTGGGCCGGCAAGGCATACGGCGAGTGGTGCTCGGAGTTCGTCTCCTGGTGCGTGAATCTCGCGGACGAGAGCTACGGCGTATCCATGCTCGGAAACGACTATCCCATGCAGGCCAGCTGCGAAAGCGGCGCGGCATGGTTCAAGGAGCGCGGGCGGTATGTGACCGTGAACGGCGGGCTTTCCGGCGAGGAGGAGCAGTTTTACCTTGCCGACGGCGTGAGCGTTAGCGAGCGGCCGTATATCCCCCAGAGCGGCGACCTCATTTACATCGAATGGTACAAGTATAACCGGCTGGATCACGTGGGCATCGTCGAGTACGTCACGCAGGAGGCGGACGGCACGTACATCGTCCACACCATCGAGGGCAACAACAAGATCCTCGGTCCGGAGCCGACTGTCGTGGCGCGCTATACCTATCGCCTGGACGATCCGTCCATCCGCGGCTACGGCATCCTGCAGGAGGGGCTCGTCGGCACGGAACTTCAGATGGGCAGCGCGGGCGAAGCGGTCGTCGCTTTCCAGAAGAACCTCAAGGAGCTGGGCTATTACGATGGGGACTGCGCCGGCAAGTTCGGCAAGGCGACCGTCACGGCGACGGAGAAATACCAGAAGGCGAAGGGGCTTGAACGCACCGGCGTCGCCGACCGCGATACGCTCGCGGCGATCACGGCGGACATCGCGGCCATCCGCGAGGCGGCCGAGCAAAAGGCGAAGGAGCGCGCCGAGCGGGAAGCCGCCGCGAAGACCGAGGCGGCCAAGGAAGCCATCGCGGCGAACTGGTTCGGGGAGTTTGATCCCTACGACGAGGAAGCTGCATGGGCGCGGCTGATGCAGGAGATCACGGTGCTGGACGTCGACCAGAAGGAGAAGATCTATCTCTCCGACGGGCCGAACGGCAAGCGCAAGACGAACGACGAGCATCGCGGCTTTTTCTATGGAGAATCCGTCGGCGTGAAGGTGCTCGAGCAGCAGGACGGCTGGTCAAAGATTCAGGCCTACAACGACTACGACGAAATCGAGGAAGGCTGGGTCCGTCCGGGCCGGCTGAAGACTGTCGAGCCCAACAGGACCTGGGGCATGATCATCGACAAGCGTACGCAGCGCCTGTATCTGTATAAGGAGGGCAGGCTGCTGACGGAGCTGCTTGTTTCCACCGGCACAACAAAGGGGGAAAACGAGGACTTCTGCGAGACGGCGTCCGGAGATTTCCTGCTCGTCAGCGCGACGGGCGGCTTCTGGTCGGGCAATCTCTGGTGCGATCAGGCGATCCGCTTCAACGGCGGCGATCTGCTGCATATGGTTCCTGCGGTGTACTACGGCGACGTCGTCGGCTTCACCCCGGACGACACGGGCGATTACCGCGTCTGCGAGAGCGCGCTGGGCTCCCGCGCGTCCCATGGCTGCGTCCGCGTGCAGCGCGAGAAGAACGAGGACGGCTACAACCACCAGTGGATCTGGAGCAACCTGCGCAGCGAAAAGAACATCAAGCTCATCGTCTGGGATGACGACGGACGCAGACTGCCCGAGACGGGAAACGACGTCCCCATGTACTACAACCCCGACGGCGGAGAGATGTATCACACGGACGCGTACTGCCCGAGCGTGCGCGACAGGTATCTTCCGCTGACGGAGCTGAGCTATGGCCGGCTTACGCGCTATCCGTTCACGGAGCTGACCCCGTGCGGAAAATGCAGCGCGCCGGAAAGGCCGGAGGTCGTGGCGAGCTGGAATGAGATCATCGACAGGGCCTATGCGGAACTGGGCATAGAGCCTTAAAATACAATAACAAACAAAAGAAAAACGATTTTGGAGGCCTCATATGGAACCTGTTCGTCTGCCGGGCGTCGGCATGCGTACAATCAAGACCGCCCTTGCGACGGCCTTCTGTGCATTTGTGTATTACTTTACGGGAAGAAGCCCGGCCTTTGCCTGCATCGGCGTGATCTTCGGCATGGGCGCGAACCTCGAGGACGCGCGCAAGAACGGCGGCAACCGTCTCTTCGGCACGATCATCGGCGGTGTGGTCGGTATTCTGCTGTTCAAGATGTATCTGGTGTTTGTGCCCACGGGCAAGCACACGCTGCTGATGGTGCCGTTCATCTTTGTGGGAACGGTGCTGCTGGTCATGATCTGCCAGATGTTCTGGATCGGCGGCGTGCAGCCGGGCGGCGTCGTGCTGTGCATCATTTTGTTCAATACGCCGGTTGCGACCTACATCGACTATGCCATGAACCGCATCTTTGATACGGCGATCGGCGTGATGATTGCGCTGGTGATCAGCTTTCTGTTTCCGCGCGGCTGGATGCAGATGTGGCCGGAGCGCTATCGCTGGATGAAGATCCATGCGAAGGAAGCCTGGCAGCATGTTTATGCGCATCACAAAGTGAACAAAAAATGAGCGCACGGAGCGTTAGAAAACCGTTAATATGTGGAACAAAGCGTCGTTTGATATATCGAACGACGTTAATTTTTGTTCAAAAACTACGAAAAACACTGAAACGAACGTTCGGAATTTGTGCAAAGAGATGTATTGCTATTGGCATATATTGTCATGGATTGACAAAACGCGCGAAATACTGATATGTTAAAATCAGAAATCGCGGACGGAAGGGTGCGCCGGACGCGCTGATCGACATCGCAATCCTTACACCGGACAATTGAATACAAAGGGGGTACAGTATGAAGAAGTGTTCCAAGGCGATCAAGTGGCTTAGCATCGGCCTCATCCTGATCCTGATCGGAAGCCTCGGCGCCATGTTCCTGCAGACGGACGGCGGCGACGTGATGATCAAGGACATTTACCTCGTTACCGAAAACCAGCAGTACCTGCATGCGCTGGCGTTTATCCCCAAGGACGCGTCGGAGGAGAACAAGGTTCCGGCCGTCATCACCAGCCACGGCTGGCTCAACAGCGCCGAGGTTCAGGACGCAGCGTCCATCGAACTCTCCAGGCGCGGCTTCGCGGTCTTCGCCATGGACGCCTATGGCCACGGACTGTCGAGCAGTCTCTATGAAGGCATCGACCAGGATTCTGCCAAGTACGGCCAGGGCATGGTTCCGCTGGTTGAGTATGTGGCCAGCGGTATCCTGAACTTCGTCGACACGGACCGCATCGGCGTCATGGGCCATTCCATGGGCGGCCGTGCATCCAAGAACACGGCGATCCACTACAGCACCCTGTATAACGAGGCGATCGCCGCCGCGCAGGACCCGGCATCCGAGGGCGGCGCGGAAATCACCGAGGCTGAGCAGGCCTACGCGGACGCGCAGATGAAGATCGCCGCGGCCCTGCCGACCGGCCAGTCCCCGGGCAGCCTCGCGGATTGGAGCATCATCCGCTGCAACATGGGCTTCCTGTATGGCCTGCTTGAGGAAGGCGGCTACGGCAGCTCCACCGGCACCGCAGACCTGCGCGGCGCATCGAAGGAAGCGCTCGCCATGGTCACCAGCGGCGACCCGACCGTTACCTCCGTGGAGGAGGGCGTGTTCTACGGCAATAAGGAAGACGGCACCCTGCGCGTCCTGTATCAGCCGTATGTCACCCATCCGCTTATCCACTTCGATCCGGCCTCGACGCAGGATGTGATCGAATTCTTTACCTACTGCCTCGATGTGGAAACCGAACTCGAATCCGACGAGCAGGTCTTCCTGTACAAGGAATTCATGAACTTCGTGGCGATGATCGGCCTGTTCATGCTGCTGCTGCCGATCGCGGAGCTCCTGCTCAAGGTGCCGTGCTTCGCGGCGCTCAGGGGCGAGGAAGGCCCGCGTATTCCGGCGCTCAGCGACGAGGGCAAGAAGAAGTTCTGGATCGGCCTGCTGCTGGGCGGCGCGATGTCCTTCATCTTCGCCGTGATCGCGACGGTTGCCGTTCCTTCGCTCGATGCGACGAAGAACCATGGTTTCTTCATGAGCAACTGGACGCACTTCCCGGGCCCGACGATGAATACCGTCGCCGTCTGGACGCTGCTCAGCGCCATCTGGGCGTATGTCTGGTTCTTCTATAACTACAACAAGGACAAGGCTGCCGGCATCCGTACGGATGAGATGATCGGCCTGAAGATCGGCGGAAAGAAGCTGCTGCATACCATCGGCTATGCGGCGACGATTCTCGGCTTCTTCTATGCGATCGTCTGGTTCTGCAAGTGGGCCTTCAACACCGACTTCCGCTTCTGGACGCCGGCAATCAAGACCTTCGACGTGGGCCATGTGATCTACTTCTTCGAGTATCTCCCGATCTTCTTCGCGTTCTACTTCGCCAATTCCCTCATGGTCAACGGCGCAAGCCGCATCGAGGGCGACAACGACTTCAAGCGTCTGTTCATCCTCGGCATCGGCAATATCCTGGGTCTCGTGCTCCTGTGGGCGCTCCAGTATGGCAAGCTCCTGCTGACCGGCACGGTCATCTGGGGTCCGGGCTGGATCAACGTTCTGGTCATCGCCTTCTGCTTCTGGCAGCTGTTCCTCGCGCCGTTCCTGCTGCGCGCGTTCTATAAGCTGACCGGAAACAACTGGGCGGGCGCGCTGGTCGTCTCCAGCGTGTACGTCATGGCCGGCGTCATGAACACCGCAATCCACAGCACGCTGCTGTAAGCGCTCCGGGGACATCGCACCCGATCATTTCCCCCCTTCCCCAAAAAAGACCCGCCGAGAGGCGGGTCTTTTTTTTGAAGCAGACTCCTGTGGAAGCTGTCCGGAGGGAAAACGGCTGCTTATCCGTCCAGCCCGTTCCATGCACAGAGCGTTTCGGCGAGCAGCGCGGCAGATTCCCCGGCGGGGCGTGCACAGGTCCATTCGATATGGGCGGCACGGCGGTACAGGGCTTCCCGCTGGGCAAAGAGCGTGCGCATGCGCTCGGCCTTGTCTCCGGCCAGATTGGGCCGCGTATCCTGGCGCACGTCGGCGATCATGTCCTCGAGCGGTCTGTTCAGCCAGACGACCAGACCGTGCCGGCGCATGATCGCGATATTTTCCTCCCGGGTGACGATGCCGCCGCCGGTTGCGATGACGCAGGGCGGCTCGTCGATGCTGCATTCGAGCGCGGCGGTTTCGCAGAGGCGGAAGCCCGCGTCGCCCTCGGCGGCGAAGATTTCCGGGATGGTGCGTCCTTCGTAATGCTCGATGGCTTCGTCCAGATCGATCAGCGGAACATGGAGCATGTCGGCGAGCAGGCGGCCGATGGTCGTCTTACCGCTGCCCATCATGCCGATCAGGAAGAGATGTCGCTGCATGTCAGGCCTCCTTTGCCGCCGGATACGCGCCCAGAAGGCGGCATTGCTCGCAGTCGGCGGTCAGCGATTCCATGAGCACGTGCAGGTTGGCGTCCGATACGCTGCCGGTCAGATCGACATAGAACTGGTATTCCCAGTTGCTGCCCTTCAGCGGGCGGGATTCAATGTGCGTGAGGTTCATGCCCATGGCGACAAAGGAGGACAACGCCCGCATGAGCGTGCCGCGCTCGTGGCGGACGGAGAAGGTGATGGTCGCCTTATCCGGTACGCCGATGGGCGTGGGGCTGCTGGAAACGACGATGAAGCGCGTGTGGTTGGTGCTGGAGGACTGGATATCGGGCGCGAGGATTTCAAGCCCGTAATGACGCGCGGCGAGACGGGAGGCAATGGCTGCGCTGTGCGGGTCGTTCAGCTCGGCGACATGGCGGGCGGCGATCGCCGTATTGAAATACGGCGTGGTGACCCAGTCGGGATGCCTGCCGAGGAAGTCCGGGCATTGCGCAAACCCCTGCTCATGGCTGTACACGGTCGTGATCTCATCGAGCTTCGCCCCCGGCAGGCCGAGCAGGCAATGCTCGACGCGCACCAGCTGCTCGCCGACGATATGGCAGGAGAAGCGGTTCATCAGGTCATAGACGGTGTTGATGGAGCCGGAGGAGGAATTCTCCACCGGGAGCAC
>JAFSCW010000013.1 GCA_017436605.1 Clostridia bacterium
CGCTGGAGAAACCGAGCTGGCCCGGCCAGTTCTGCTTCGCCCAGTTGAAGTAATCGACGTACTTCTGGTCGCCCTGACCGAAGACGATCAGCTGGACGCGCATATCCATCAGCTTGGGCAGGATTTCCTTGATCAGCTCGATGCCCTTCTGCTCGACAAGGCGCGCGACGGAGGCCAGCAGCGGCCATTCCGGCTCCTCGGCCAGGCCGAACATGCGCTGGATCTCGC
Source organism: Clostridia bacterium (assembly GCA_017436605.1). Lineage (GTDB taxonomy): Bacteria > Bacillota > Clostridia > Christensenellales > Aristaeellaceae > Ventricola. Next base: position 229 of record JAFSCW010000013.1, read on the forward strand.
GCTTGCACTTCGCCTTGCCGCCGAGGTTGTGCGCGGTGAAGTGATAGGGAATCAGCGGATCGCGGGCCGGATCGTAGTGATCGCAGTCGATGCCGTTGAGAATGCCGTAGAGCTTGTTGTTGACCATGTCGACAACGCCCTGCAGGCCGAAGGCAAACTGCGGATAGTGCAGCTCGCGCGCGTAGGTCGGGGAAACGGTGGACACGGCGTCGGCCATGAGCATCGCGCCCTTCATGAGGTTGATGTCATGACGGCCCTCGAATTCATAGCCCAGACCGCCCTGATACCAGCCCTCCGGCAGGGCGAAGGTGGTGGTCATCTCGTCCGCGCCGAACTGGCCCTGGTAGGCGATGTTGTGGATGGTATAGACGGACTTGATCGGCTTGAGCTCGTCGCGCACGACCGCGTCGTTCTTGAGGTAGATGACGGCCAGAGCAGTCTCCCAGTCGTTGCAGTGCAGGATCTCCGGCATATAATCGAGCTGACCGATCAGGTCGATGACCGCGCGGGAGAAGAACGCAAAGCGCAGGGAGTCGTCGCCGTAGCCATACAGGCGCGGACGATGGAAGAAATGCTCATGCTCGACGAACCAGACGGTCACGCCGTTGAGCTCGCCGCGGTGCAGACCGTATTCGATGCGGCGCTCGCCCAGCTGGCAGACACAGTTCTTCACGAACTTGATCTCGTCACCATAGCCATCGCGGGTCATCTTGTAATACGGGACAATGATCTCGATGTTGTCGCCGGCCTGCTGGAGGGCGGGCGGCAGGGAGAACGCCACGTCGGCAAGTCCGCCGGATTTGCTGAAGGGCGCGCATTCGCTGGTGACAAACAGGATGTTCATGGAACGGTCTCCTTTCGTGCTTGGGTAATAAACAAAGCGTCTTCCACGCCGCTTTGCTGTATTCCATTTTATATTTTATGGGGATAAGCGCATGAAACAGAACTTCCTGACGAGAAGTTCCTGACAATATTTTATAGAAAACAAAGTGAAAAGTCAACGATTCTGAACAAAAAGAAACCGGGCATTTGTCAAAAAATTCTTTAAGGGTGAGAAAATATGCAAAAACGGGCAGGCGCTTTTCGCGCCTGCCCGGATAAGGAAGATTAAATGTGTTTGAAAATCCGCCTGCTCAGGCCTCGCTTGCGATCTCGCGGCCCTGCATGTAGGCGTCCATCGCCTCGGCGACCTTCTTGGAATGGGCGACGGCCTCGACGACCGTGCGCGCGCCGGCGACGACGTCGCCGGAGGCGAAGATGCCGGGGCGGGTCGTCCTGCCGTATTCGTCGGCGACGAGCAGGCCGCGCTGATTGGCCTCAAGGCCCTGCGTCGTGCGCACGAGCACGCTCTTGGGGCCCTGGCTGATGGAGATGATCGTGCTGTCGGCCGGATAGAGCTTTGCGGAGTCCGGAACGGTCTCAAAGCTGCCGTCCTCGTGCTCGATCACGTCCTCGCAGATCACGCCCTCGTCGACGATCTCGACGGGCTTTTTGTTGTAGATGAATTCCACGCCCTCGAGCACGGCGTAGTCGAATTCATGCCTGGACGCCGCGACCTTGCGGGTGATGGAGAAGCAGTTCACATGGCGGACGCCCTTGCGGATGGCGGTTCTGGCGACGTCCATGGCGGCGTTGCCCGCGCCGATGATGTTGATCGTATCGCCCAGGCGGTAGCTGTCCGGGTTGTTGAGATAGTTGATGCCGAAGTGCACGTTGCCCAGCGTTTCGCCCTTGATGTGCAGCGAGTTCGGCTGCCAGACGCCCGTGCCCAGGAAGATGGCCTTGTAGCCGTCGCGGAAGAGATCCTCGATGGTGATCGCGCCGCCGATGGTCGTATTCGGCCGGACCTTGATGTCCTTGAGCACGAGATGATGATACTCAAAGTCGTCGATCACGGACTTGGGCAGGCGGAAGGCGGGGATGCCATAGCGCAGGACGCCGCCGATCTTGTCCTTGCCCTCGAAGATCGTGACCTGATAGCCCTTGCGCGCCAGCAGCACGGCGATGGTCAGGCCGGCGGGGCCGGAGCCGATGATCGCCACGCGGATGCCGTTGGAGGGCGCGGGCCCCTTGTTCATCTTCGTGGAGTAGGTGCTGGAGATGTAATTCTCGATCGAGGAGAAATGCACTGGCGCGCCCTTTCTGCCCAGGACGCAGTGCCCCTCGCACTGGTTTTCGTGGTTGCATACGAGGGAACAGACCGTCGTCAGCGGATTGTTTTCAAAGAGCATCCAGCCGGCTTCGTCCAGCTTTCCGTCGAGCATGAGGCGAATGACCTTGGGAATGGGCGTGTGGATCGGGCAGCCCTGCTGGCACATGGGCTTTTTGCAGTTCAGGCAGCGCTGGGCTTCCTCCAGAATATGAACAGCCATCGTCGATCATCCTTTCTTGCGTCCATAGAAAGCGGGCGGCATCTGTCTGGTATTGTACAATAATTCTGTCCGACAGAAAAGCGTATATTCAAAAAGGAGCGCGTAAAATCTGAGAAAGGCGATTGACCGCAGGAAAACAAATTAGCACTCTCGGCATGAGAGTGCTAATTTTCTATTGACATTCCCTGACATTCGCGCTAGAATACCTGTGCAGTCAAGCAAACACGACTTTTTAAGGAGGTCTTCTCATAATGGATCCGATCAAGGGCAGCGTGTCCATCGACGCGCAGAATATCATGCCGATCATCAAAAAGTGGCTTTATTCCGACAAGGATATTTTCATCCGCGAGGTGGTTTCCAACGCCTGCGATGCGATCACCAAGCTGCGCATGGTGAACTATCAGCTGGCGGAAAACTGCTCCGTGCGCGTGGAGATCGACAAGGCGGCAAAGGAGCTGCGCTTTATCGACGACGGCGTGGGCATGACCGAGGACGAGGTCAGGACGAACATCAATCAGGTTGCCTTCTCCGGCGCGAAGAGCTTCCTGGCGGAATACGCCAAGGAGGAGGACAAGGAGAATTCCGGCATCATCGGCCATTTCGGCCTGGGCTTTTATTCCGTGTTCATGGTCGCCGACAAGGTGAGCATCGACACCCTCTCCTTCCGCGAGGGCGCGAAGGCCGTCCGCTGGGAGAGCGAGGACGGCATGGAATTCACCATGAGCGAGAGCGGCCGCACCGAGCGCGGCACCACCATCACGCTGCATATATGCGAGGCGGAGGAGGAATTCCTCGACGTCTGGCGCGTGCGCGAGGTACTGGAGCGCTACTGCTCGTTCATGTCCGTCCCGATTTATCTGGACGAGATCAAGGATGAGGACGTGAAGGTCAGCGGCGAGGGCGAGGAGAAGGCCGAGGCGCCGGAAAAGCGCCCGATCAACGACACGCAGCCGCTGTATACGAAGGCGCCGCAGGACTGCACAGACGAGGACTACAAGGCGTTCTACCGCAAGGTCTTCCGCGAGTATGAGGATCCGCTGTTCTGGATTCACCTGAACGTGGACTATCCCTTCAAGCTCAAGGGCATCCTGTATTTCCCGAAGCTCAAGGAGCAGTTCGGCGGCATCGAGGGCCAGATCAAGCTCTACTCCGGTCAGGTCTTTGTCGCCGACAACATCAAGGAGGTCATTCCGGAGTTCCTGATGCTGCTCAAGGGCGTGATCGACTGCGCGGATTTCCCGCTGAACGTCTCCCGCTCCTTCCTGCAGAACGACGGCTATGTCCGCCGGATCTCCACGCACATCACCAAGAAGGTCGCCGACAAGCTGACCGGCATGTTCAAGACCGACCGTGAGAGCTACGAGGGCTTCTGGCCGGATATCCATCCGTTCATCAAGTACGGCATCATGCGCGACGAGAAGTTCGCCGAGCGCATGAAGGACTGCGTGCTGTATAAGACCACCGCGGGCAAGCACATGACGCTGGAGGAATACAAGCGCGAGAACGGCGGCAAGCTGGAAGAGAAGATGGTCTACACCACCGACGCCGCCCGCCAGGACGCTGCGATCCGCCTGTTCACCGAGCGCGGCATCGACGTCGCGGTGCTCGATCAGGCGATCGACGTGAACTTCGTTTCCTACATGGAGTATAGCGCGAAGGCGGACAGCAAGTTCCGCTTCTGCCGCGTGGACGCGGAGCTGGACAGCCTCGTCAGCGAGGAGGAGGTCGGGGCGCTGGACGGCGAGAAGCTGACCGGTCTTTTCCGCGAGGCCGCGGGCAAGGACGATCTTGCGGTCGAGGTGAAGGCGCTGGCCAACGAGACGATTCCGCTGATGCTCATCGAGGACGAGCAGACCCGCCGCTTCAATGACATGGGCCGCCTTTACGGCCGCAGCGAATTCAACATGCCGGCGAAGTACTCCGTCGTGCTCAACAGCCGCAGCAAGACGATCCGCAAGCTTGCCGAGCGCGAAAAGGACGAGCGCAGCGTGCTTCTGACCCGACAGCTGTACGACTTGGCGGAGCTTTCCCGCCAGCCGCTGGAGGCGGAGCAGATGACGGAGTTCATCCGCCGCTCGATGGAAATCGTGGATATCGCCGCGCAGCTGTAATTTCGCTTCCTGCTTGACAGGATCGAGCGATTTGCCTTATAATATATGGGTCTTCGCAGGAAGACCCATATTTCTGGAGAGTTGTCCGAGCGGTTGAAGGTGCAGCACTCGAAATGCTGTGAGGGTAAAACCTCCTAGGGTTCGAATCCCTAACTCTCCGCCAATAAAATAGCCACCCCTTAACGGGGTGGTTATTTTATTGCCATGAAAGAGTTGGGGATTCGAACCGGTCGGTAGTGAATGACAGCCCAGTGGGCTGTCAGAGCCGACCGGACCGACGAGTGTTGAGCGAGGAGAACCGAATCCCTAACTCTCCGCCAAAGAAAAAGCACCCCTTAATGGGGTGTTTTTTCTTTGGTAAAAAGGAGTTAGGGATTCGAACCGTTGAATCATCGCCATCTTGTAGGGGCGAGGCTCTGCTCCGCCCGAAGGCGCCGCGCAGGAGAAACCGGGAGGGGCAGAGCCCTTCCCCTACAAAAGGCGAATCGGGGCTTTTTCTTTCCGGCAAAACGCTGTATAATGGACGCAGAAGAATCCGGATGGCGCACGAAATGGTCATCCGCAAAAACATGAATAAGCATGGCGAAGGGAGCGTTACTATGCCGAAGATTACGTTCATGGGCGCAGGTTCCACGGTATTCGCGAAAAACGTGCTGGGCGACAGCATGCTGACCCCGGCGCTCGCCGAGAGCACCATCGCGCTGTACGATATCGATCCGCAGCGCCTCGACGAGAGCTATCTCATGCTCACCGCGATCAACAATAACCTGGGCAACAAGGCCCGCATCGAGAAATACTGCGGCGTGGAAAACCGCAAGGACGCGCTGCGCGGGGCGAATTACGTCGTCAACGCCATTCAGGTCGGCCTGTATGAGCCGTGCACCGTGATCGATTTTGAGATTCCGAAGAAGTATGGCCTGCGCCAGACGATCGCCGATACCCTCGGCATCGGCGGCATCTTCCGCGCGCTGCGCACGATTCCGGTGATGATGGACTTCGCGCGCGATATGGAAGAGGTCTGCCCGGATGCGTGGTTCCTCAACTACACCAACCCGATGGCGATGCTCACCGGCGCGATGCAGCGCTATACGGGCGTGAAGACCGTCGGCCTCTGCCACAGCGTGCAGGTCTGCGCGGAGAGCCTGTTCAAGGCCGTGGGCATGGAGAACGATCCGGACGTGCAGACCAAGATCGCGGGCATTAACCACATGGCCTGGCTGCTGGAGATCAGCAAGGACGGCAAGGATCTGTATCCCGAGATCAAGGCCCGCGCCGCCGCGCTGACGGAAAAGCACGACAACATGGTCCGTCTGGAGATCATGAAGCGCTTTGGCTACTATGTCACCGAATCGAGCGAGCACAACGCGGAATACATGCCCTTCTTCATCAAGGACAAGTATCCGGAGCTGATCGATCGTTTCAACATCCCGCTGGATGAATATCCGCGCCGCTGCGTGAAGCAGATTGCGGACTGGGAGCAGCGCCGGGACGAGCTGACGAAGGATCCGCATCTTTCCCACGAGCGCACGCACGAATACGCCAGCTACATTATGGAGGCCATGGAAACCAACAAGCCGTATAAGATCGGCGGCAACGTCATCAATAACGGCCTGATCACCAACCTGCCTGCGAAGGCCTGCGTCGAGGTGCCGTGCCTGGTGGATAAGAGCGGCGTGACGCCGTGCTTCGTCGGCGAGCTGCCGGAGCAGCTGGCTGCGCTCAACCGCACGAACATCAACGTCCAGCTGCTGACCATCGAGGCGGCGATGACCCTCAAGAAGGAAAAGATCTATCAGGCGGCGATGATGGATCCGCACCTGCAGAGCGAACTGTCCATCGACGACATCGTCTCCATGTGCGACGATCTGATCATCGCGCACGAGGGCTGGCTGCCGAAGTACAAATAATTCCGGCGCATGACCGGAGCGTGCTGATCTGCATAGCAGGGGCTCCCCTTTTCGGGGAGCCTTTTTTCCTGCCTGCGCTTTTCTTTTTTGTGCAGATCCAGTATACTGAAGGTCACGATATACGGAAGATTCCGGAGGATACACCCATGAATTCAATGAAGAATTCCCTTTCTGCCCGCCGCGGGCTGTATCGCGAGCTGTCCGTGCTGATGCTGCCGATTGTGCTGCAGAACCTGCTCAGCGCGGTCGTCAATTCTGCGGACGTGTTCATGCTCTCGTCCGTCAGCCAGGATGCGCTGAGCGCGTCGTCCCTTGCGGGGCAGATTACGTTTGTCTTCACGCTGTTCCATTGGAGCGTGACGACGGGCGCGACGATCATGGCGGCGCAGTATTACGGCAAGCGGGATATGACCGTCATCCGGCAGGTGCAGGGGCTGGGAGTCCTGCTGATGCTGATCGTCGCGGCGGTGATCTGCGGCGCGTGCATGACCGTTCCGCAGCTGCTGATGCGCATCTTTACGTCCGATCCCGTGCTGATCGCGCTCGGCGCGGATTTTCTGCGCGTGCTCGCCCTGAGCTATCTGCCCATGGGCGCAACGCAGGTGATTCTCTCCATCTTCAAGAGCATGGGCCAGACGCGCCTGAGCGCCGGCATCACGACGCTGTGCCTTTTGTGCAATGTGACGCTCAATTTCATCAGCATCCGCGTGCTCTTCCCGCATGATCCGCGCATGGCGATGCTCGGCGTGGCGGCGGCGACGGTGATCGCGCGCGCGGGCGAGCTGATCCTCTGCCTCGCCGCTATCCGCAGGGGCAGGGGCGTGCCGATTGAGCCGGGGGACTGCGTGTCCGTGCCGCGCTGGGTGATCCGCGATTTCGCCGAATACACGCTGCCCGTTCAGGCGAACAACCTGATCTATGGCCTGGCCATGGCGGCGCTGACGGCGATCATGGGCCACATGAGTTCGGACATGGTATCGGCCAACGCCATCGCCAGCAACCTGCGCGAGCTGGTCTCCGTCGCCTGCATGGCGCTGGGCACGGCGGGCAGCATCCTGCTGGGGCAGGAGATGGGCGCGGGACGCCTTCGGGAGGCGAAATCGCTGGGCAGAATATTGATGTGGCTTTCGCTGATTCTGGGCGCGGCGGCCGGCGCGCTGCTGATGCTCATCCGCACGCCCGTCGTCCGCCTGAGCGGGCTTGAGGGCGAGGCGGCAAAGCTGCTGGAGATGATGATCCCGATCTGCGCGGTCTACTGCATCGGCAGGAGCTACAATTCCTGCCTGATCTCCGGCGTCTTCTGCGCGGGCGGCGATACGCGCTTCGGCGTGATTCTGGATACGATCACGATGTGGGTGATCGTTTTGCCGCTTTCGTATCTGGCGGCGTTTGTGATGCGCTGGCCGTCGGTTGTCATCTATATGTTCCTCAACCTCGACGAGTTCGTGAAGATGATTCCCTCCGCCTGGCGCTTTACGCGCTATCGCTGGCTGCGCAACCTCACGCGCGAAGCATAAACGGTTTTTTATTGAAAGAAGCGAACAAATAGACCTGCCGAAGGCGGGATGGTAAGTGCGATTTTCCAAATCTGCAATGCGAAAATTGTACGTTTTATATAAACATTGCGGAAAGGGACAAAAATTGGTCTGACGACTTGATTTCAACAAAAGCATCGTGTATAATACTGTTAAAACTGAGGAAATATGCAGAGTTTTCTTCTGCGATATGCCTCAAATAAAATTCAGGAGTGATTACCAATGGCCCGTATTATTACTTTCGGCGAAATCATGCTCCGTCTGAAGAGCCCGGCGCTGGAGCGCTTCTTCCAGAGCCCGTCCCTCGAAGCCACCTTCGGCGGCGGCGAAGCCAACGTTGCTGTTTCTCTGGCGAACTACGGCATGGACGCCGCGTTCGTTACCGCTCTTCCGAACAACGCGATCGGCGAGGCCTGCCGCCGCGACGTTCGCTCCTTCGGCGTTGATGTTTCCAACATCAAGATGACCGATGGCCGTATGGGCATCTACTTCCTGGAGACCGGCTCCAACCAGCGTCCGTCCAAGGTCGTGTACGACCGTGCCGAGTCCGCGATCGCCATCGCTCCGGTCGATCTGTTCGACTGGGAGAAGATCTTCGAAGGCGCTGACTGGTTCCACATCTCCGGTATCGCTCCGGCGATCTCCGCCTCCGCTGCCGAGCTGTCCCTGGCTGCCGTGAAGGCTGCCCAGAAGTGCGGCGTCACCGTTTCCTGCGACCTGAACTACCGCAAGAACCTGTGGAAGTACGGCAAGGAAGCCAAGGAAGTCATGTCCGAGATCGCGAAGTACATCGACGTGGCCATCGCCAACGAAGAGGATTTCCAGAAGTCTCTGGGCATCACCGCTGCTTCCGACGTCGAGTCCGGTTCCCTGGACCGCAACGTCTACGAAGGCATCGCCAAGAAGGCCATGGAGCTGTATCCGAACCTCAAGCGCGTCGCCATCACCCTGCGCGAGTCCAAGTCTGCTGACCGCAACGACTGGGCTGCCTGCATCTACGACGGCAAGGAGTTCTACGTCTCCCGTAAGTACGAGATCACCGATATCGTTGACCGCGTTGGCGGCGGCGACTCCTTCTCCGGCGGCCTGATCTACGGCCTGCTGACCTACGAGAAGCAGTCTGACGCTCTGGAGTATGCTGTTGCGGCTTCCTGCCTCAAGCACACCATCTCCGGCGACTACAACCGCGTCACCGTTTCCGAGGTTACCGCTCTGATGAAGGGCTCCGGCTCCGGCCGCGTTGAGCGCTAATCGAGATTTCCCCGAAACAAAGCAAGAAAGAACGTGGGCTTCGGCTCACGTTCTTTTTGTATGCAGATTATGAATGTGCACACCGCGGCGGACGGCAAGAAAAAGGAAGTCTCTGGATTTGCCGGTATGCCATACATGACAGATCAGATGGCTGCACCGAGAAAGCATAGCCTGATTAGCCTTGAGAATGGCGAAGCGGGGAGGAACGGACATATCGAGCGGATAAAACAGTTCGTCTGTCTGCAAAGATGGCGGAGGGATGTACTGCGCAGGATGATACGACAGGACAAGAATACGGCGGATGTCCGGATGTCTCGACTTTGCAGCGGCAAGCGCGCGCAGGACGAGGCGATCGAAGCCGCCATGATGACCAACGTAGAATTCTGTCACGCCGTATTCCGTAATGTGCTGCTCGATTGCGCTTTCGAGGGCAGGAAGGATGGATTCATCGGAATCGGCATGACCGATGAAGAAGCAGGATTTTGCAGACATGAATTTGCTCCTTGACGATGATTTCTAATAAAATATATCATCATCCTTAAATATACGCAAGTGCGTATACGCGCTTGCGAATAAACCGATAATATCAATATCGGTGATGAAGATGATGGTCAAGGATGCGGTTGTTCAGCGTTTCCAGAATATATGCAGCAGCAGAGGTATCAAAATAAACGAGCTGGCTGTGATTTCCGGCGTAACGCCATCAACGGTATACAGTATGCTCGATCCGAAGAGAAGAAAGCTTCAGATTGCAACGATCAAGATTTTGTGCGATGGATTGGGCATGACGCTCGCAGAGTTTTTTGACGCGCCGGAATTTGAAACCCTGGAACAGGAAATCAGATAGAACCGTCTTTGTGCTGAGCATGCACGGAGACGGTTTTTGATTTGTTCGAGGATACACAAAAAACGGGAGGAGCAGAGCTCCTCCCGTGCGGAATGCTGGAATCAGTTGTTCCTGTAGTAGTTGATCAGGCAGCCGTCGGCGATGATCTGGCGCTCGTCCGGCGTGAGATCGCCGGTGGAGACGGGCATCTTCACGACGGAGCCGTCCGCCTTCACGACGTACGCGTCAAAGTCGCTGCGGCCCTCGAGGATCGCGCTGCGGATGCCCGGCACGAAGACCCAGTCGCCCAGAGCGAAGACGGTCTCATCCTTGACAAGCAGCGGCGCCATGCCCCAGTTGATGCAGTTGGAGCGGTAGCGCTTGGTGGCGTATTCCTTGGCGATGTTCGCGCCGCCGCCGAGCACGCGCTGGCAGCTGGCGGCCTGCTCGCGGGCGGAGCCGTCGCCGGGCTTGTTGGCGTAGATGGTGGAGGCGATGACGGTGTTCCTGGGATCGACCGCGACCACGCCTTCGAGCGCGGCATACACGGCCTTGACCTCATCCGGCAGCTCCTCGCCCTTTTCGCGTGCGAGCTCGATGGCGTGGACGTCCTTCGCACGGCCGACATATGCAGGATCCTTGCGGCTGAGCGCGAACTCGGCCAGGCGCAGCGGGTTGGAGCGATAGGAGGAGGTCTCGCCGGAGGGGATCAGCTCGTCGGTGGTGGTGACCGGATCGGTGATATAGGAGACGACCTTCACAAGCAGGTCCTCGGAGAGCGCCGGCTGCTCCGGCCAGTCCTTGATGTTCGGACCCATCTTCAGCTCGTGTTCCGGTTCGGGCTTGCCGTAGCCGTCGTAGACGCGCTTGTCATAGACGCTCTTGTCGAAGAAGTACTTCGGCGTGGTGTAGGCGGTATCGAGCTCGTCCGCTGCGGTCAGGCGGCCGCCGTTTATGGCGGTGGCGGCGATGGAGCGCGCGTCCATGAGCGCGACGCCGGCCATCTGGCCCTCGCCCGGCTTGCTGCCCTCGCGGTTGGGGAAGTTGCGGGTGGTATGGCGGATGGAGAATTCGCCGTTGGCCGGGGTATCGCCTGCGCCGAAGCACGGACCGCAGAAGCACTCGCGGATGATCGCGCCGGCGGAGGCGATGTCGGTCAGCGCGCCGTTCTTCATCAGCTCGATGTAGGCCGGCATGCTGCCCGGGTAGACGCTCATGGTGAACGTGCCGTTGCCGCAGGACTTGCCGCGCAGGATATCGGCGACAGCCATGACGTTATCGAATGTGCCGCCGGAGCAGCCCGCGACGATGCCCTGATCGACGAAGATATCGCCGCCGCGCACCTTCGAAACGAGATCCAGCTTCGCGCCGGTGATTTGCTTGTTCGCCTTCTCCTGGCATTCGAAGAGGATGTCCTTCGCGTTTGCCTTGAGCTCCTTGATGGAGACGGTGTAGCTCGGATGCATCGGCAGGGCGATGGTGCATTCGATGGTCGAAAGATCGACATACACGCAGCCGTCGTAGTAGGCGACGTCCGCGGGCTTCATTTCCTTGTAGGCTTCCGGCCTGCCGTGGATGGCGAAGTAGTCCTTCGTCTGCTGATCGGTCACCCAGATGGAGGACCAGCAGGTCGTCTCGGTGGTCATGACGTCGATGCCATTGCGGTATTCGACGGGGAGATTTTTAACGCCCGGGCCGACGAACTCCATGACCTTGTTCTTGACATAGCCGTTCGCATAGACCTTGCCGATGATGGACAGGGCCACGTCCTGCGGGCCGACGCCCGCGCGGGGCTTGCCGGTCAGGTAGATCGCGATCACGCCGGGGCGCGCGACGTCATAGGTCCTGCCGACCAGCTGCTTGGCCAGCTCGCCGCCGCCCTCGCCGACGGACAGCGTGCCCAGCGCGCCATAGCGGGTATGGCTGTCGGAGCCGAGAATCATGCGGCCGCAGCCGGACATCATTTCGCGGTTGTAGCTGTGCAGGACGGCCATGTTGGTCGGCACATAGATGCCGCCGTACTTATGCGCGGCGGAGAGCGCGAACATGTGGTCGTCCTCGTTGATCGTGCCGCCGACAGCGCAGAGGCTGTTGTGGCAGTTCGTCAGCACGTAGGGCATGGGGAATTCCTTCATGCCGGAGGCGCGGGCGGTCTGGATGATGCCGACATAGGTGATGTCGTGGCTGGTCAGGCTGTCAAAGCGCATCTTCAGGTGTTCCATGTCGCCGCTCGTGTTGTGGGATGCGAGGATGGAATACGCCATCGTGCCCTTTTCGCCCTCTTCCTTCGTGACGGCGCGTCCGCATACGGACGGGAGCGCCGCAGGATCGGTGACGATTTCGGTGCCGTTGACGAGGTAGACGCCGCCGTCGTAAAGCTTCACCATGAGAAAAAACCCCTTTCGTGTATCATGAATCCGTTGGGAAGTCATGTGTGCTTCCTAGATAGATTCATTATACATGAAAGGGGCGGTATAGACAAATACTTAAAAACCATAGGAGGCATAAATTGTATTTATAATGCCTCGAGCCGGGCGCGGAACTCGGCGAGGAAGGCCTTTGCCGCGCGGGAAAGATAGGCGTCCCTGCAGGTCACGACGCTCAGCTCCCAGTAGGCGCGGTAGTGTTCCGGGATCATGAAATAGCGGGGCTGGTAATGCTCGCCGCCGAGGATGCCGACATACTGGCGGGGAACGAAGGTATAGCCCATGCCCTGCGCGGCGAGACGACGAAGCGTCTCATAGCTGCGGCTGACGAAGACGGGCTGCGGCGTGAAGCCGGCCTGCGCGAGGACGCGATCGGCGACATGGCGGATGCGCTGCCCGCGCGTGACCAGCAGCCACGGCTGATCGCACAGCAGCGCGGGATCGAGCAGGGGAAAGGGTGTGTTGTCTTCGCCCGCAAAGGGCGTATCCGGCGGCGCGGCGATGAGGAAGGGATCGCGGCTGAGCACCTCGCGCGCAAGGCCGGGATCCTCGGACGCGCCGTCGCCCGCACCGGTATGCATGATCGCGAAATCGAGCTTGCCGCTCAGCAGGCTGCGCTCCATCTGGTCGGTCGTTTCCTCGATGATGCGCACCTCGATGCCCGGATGCGCCGCATGGAAGGCGGGGAGCACGCGCGGGAGCAGATCCGTCGCCAGATAGTTGGTGATGCCCAGCGTGATCCTGCCGCGCACAAGCGCACTCTCCTCGCTGATTTCCGATTCGAAGGCGGCGTATACGCGCAGGACCTCGCAGGCCATGCGGTAATACTTTTCCCCGGCGTAGGTGAGGATGAGCCCGCCGGAGGTGCGCCGGAAGAGCTGCGTGCCCAGCTGCTTTTCGATGCTGGCGACGCAGTGGCTCAGCGAGGGCTGGGTGAGATAGAGCTTCTGCGCGGCGCGCGTGAGGCTCTTTTCGTCGGCAATCGTCTTGATATACAGCAGTTCGCGCGAGGTCATGGCGATCGCCTCCTTGATTTGTTATCGGTCTTCTTCGGGAAACAGACAGCCAAGCAGCGCATAGCCGGAAAGAACCGCGACGGAAAGTCCGCGATAGGTGTAGTACGTATGGTCGAGGGAATGATTGGCCATGACGATATACCACAAAAGCGAAACGAGAAGCGGCAGGAGCAGAATCAGCGCGCGGACGTCGATATGCAGGCGGTGCGTTCTGATCAGCTGAATTCCAGCAGGCGCGAGCACGGCAAGGCCGGTCAGGCCGAGCAGGAGCAGATAAGCTGCCTTGCCGGTGACGACGTTCAGGTTGTTTCGAAGCACAGCGATTCGCGAGAAGGATTCGCCGCCGGATTCCGTGGAGACGCGCAGGAAGATCTGGGAGACGATGCTCCCGAGCTGACCCCAGCCGAAGACCAGCGCGGAAAGCAGCCACTTGCACACCCACATACCGGCAAAGCCGACGCCCCAGCCCGCACAGCAGAAAAACGCAGCGGAGAAAAGGCGCGAAAAGCTGTCCCCTGCGCGCAGGCGAAGGGCCAGCAGCAGCACGAGCGGGAAGCCGAGCGTCACCAGCGGGAAGGTCAGCAGGTCGAGATAATTCGTCACGAGGCCGACGAGCGCGAAGAACGCGGGCATGCCGATCAGGCGGTCGATGGTCTCATCCGCAAGCAGAAGCAGGCAGCAGGCGGCGAGCATCGGCACAGACGCTGTCGCATACTGCAGGCACACGCCAAGCGCCATCGGGCACAGCAGGAAATACGCGGTGAAAAAACCGGGAATCAGCCTTCCGAGCTTCCGGCGGGCCATCAGCATCAGGCAGACGACCATCAGCGCGAGCTGCACATAGTACAGCGTCATCTGGATGTTGGACAGGTTCATGACGCAAAGCAGCAGGCGCAGCGGCAGGGTATAGCCATGCCAGTAGCGCGTGTACAAAACGTCCCCGTTCATATCGGGCACGCCCGGCGTATAGGTACTGAAGGCATCCCACACGCTTTGGCCAGGCTGAGGATGGACTTCGGTACAGTAGCCGCCGAAGGCCTTTTCCGCCAGGGTATGATATCCGGTATAGGCGGCGGTCTTGACCATCAGGATTGCGGTATAGTTATCCAGCTGTGCGGATTTGAAGCCGCCGATCAGCTGCGGACTGCTCTCCTGCCCGCCGAGCATGGAGACGCCCTGCGCGGCGTTTTCGCGCATGGCGGGCGTGTCGATCAGGAAGGCGGCGGCATTGCACGCGCAGCAAAGGAGCACGGCGCATACAAGGAGCGCCGCAGCGCGGAAGGCGCGGTTGCGGATCATGGCGCAGCGCCTCCTTTGTCCTGGAGCGGCAGGGCTTTCGCCTTCTTCTCGATATCGGCAATCTGGCGGCAGATATCGAGCATGGACGCAATGGTCTCCTCGGAGCAGCCTGAGGCAATTTCGCCGAACTGACGATTATAGGACGGATTCTCCGGAAGCAGGGCGCCGGTGAGGATTTCCTCGATCGGGACGTCCAGAATATCGCACCAGCAGGCGAGCTTGTCCAGATATACGGTTTTTCTGCCGCGCTCGATACGGCTCAGATGAGGAACGGACAGATCGATTTTCTCTGCAACATATTCCTGCGTATATCCTTTTTTCAATCGCGCCTTCTGAAGACGCTTCCCTAAAATGACGGCAGAGATTGCCATGACGGTTCCTCCTGAATGTGGTCTTGTCGATCATTATAGGGGGTCTTTTCTGTTCGTTTAACGACCATGCATTTATGTTTTGCTCATATGATCAAATGCAAATAAATATGACCGTGGAATCTAACGATTCGCGGGAGGAGCAGAGCCCCTCCCCTACAACGATCCGCGAATCTTTCGAATATATACTCCGGGGTTAGGGGCCGCACCCCGATCGTTTCAAGGGGATTGGAGCCGAGCGCACCATGTGGGCGAAGAAGTGAGGCGGAGCGTCGGAATGGCAAAGGAGCCGACAGGCGACTATTGAGGTTTCCGGATGGATCGAAATACCCCTCGTCCCTTCGACTCCAGCGGAGCGCGTTCATTTTAGGGAAATGCAGAGTTGTGAAACGATGCGTCGATTGAGAAATTGAACTGAGGACAGAAAAGATCGAAACAGAAAAACACAGGTTTGCCTGTTGACAGCATTCCTGTGTTTGTGATATTGGAAATTTGAATTTCAGCAATCAGCCGCGCTTTCCGGGGCGGCGTTCGGGTTTTCCTGCCGGTTTTTTGCCGGCGGGGCGCTTGCCCAGCCGCTTTTCGAGGATCTCCTCCCGCGCGATGGAATAGCCGAAGAAGCCCTCGGGGCGGGGTTTGAGCGGAAAGTATTCGCCGTGCGCGTAGGCGATCAGGTCGGCACGGTCCAGGTGCAGGCTGCCGTCGGCGTCAAACAGCTCGTCGCGGACATAGACCTGCTCGACGGCGCACAGGAAGAGATCATGCGTGCCCAGCGGGATGCGCTGCCTGACGCGGCAGCAGAGGAACGCGGGCGCCTCCTCGAGCGCGGGCGCGGGGAAGCCCTCGACCTCGCGCGCATGCAGCCCCATCTCCTTGAATTTATCGACGTCGCGTCCGCTTTTCACGCCGCAGTAGTCCGTCGCCCTGCACAGGCTGCGGCTGATAAGATTCAGGCAGAACACGCCGGACTGCACGATCTGGTCGTAGGAATGGCGCTCCGGGCGGATGGAGACGGAGATCATCGGCGGGTTGGAATTGACTACGCCCGCCCAGGCGATGGTGATGAGGTTGTCGCGGTCGAAGCCGGGCTCCGTGCCGCGGCAGGAGAGCATCACCGCGGGAACAGGAGAAAGGAAGGTTGTCGGCCCGATGGCGCGGAAGGATTCTGACAAGGGAAAGCCTCCTTAAAACTTGCGTTAAAACGCGCGGGCGGATGTAATCCGCCCGCTGCATGATGATGGATGAGGGTTACTTGGCTTCGCTGGCGATATGCAGGATCTCCTCGATCTGCGGCGGGAAGAGCTTCACAAAGTTGCCGCTCCTGCCGTTGACGACGTTCGCCGCCAGCGCGGGGATATCCTCGGCCTTGCCGCCGCCCTGCTCGAGGGTCGCGGGCATGCCCAGGGAGAGGAAGAACGCCTGCATGGCGTGGATGCCGGCAATCGCGATTTCTTCATCCGTCTTGCCCGCGGGATCGACGCCCCAGACGCGGGTGGCGAACTGGACGAAGCGCTTCACGTCGTGCTTATAGACGTACTGCATCCAGGCCGGGAAGACGATCGCCAGGCTCGCGCCGTGCGCGGTATCGTACTTCGCGGAGATTTCGTGGCCGATCTGGTGGCTGGCCCAGTCCTGCTCGCGGCCGACGCCCACGGAGTTGTTATGCGCGAGCATGCCGGCCCACATGAGCGTGGCGTGGGCTTCGTAGTCGGTCGTGTCGGCCATGGCGCGCGGCGCAGCCTCCCTGATGGAAACGAGCAGCGCCTCGGCGAGGCGGTCGGTCAGGTCGACGTCCTTCGTATTGGTGAAGTAGCGCTCCATGATGTGGGCCATCATGTCCGTGACGCCGCAGCCGAGCTGATAGCGCGGGAGGGTGAAGGTCAGTTCCGGATTCATGACCGCGAAGCGCGGGCGATGGAACTCGGTAGAAAGGCCGCGCTTGAGGTTGCCTTCGATTTTGGTGATGACGGAGGAATTGCTGCCCTCGCTGCCGGCGGCCGGGATGGTCAGCACGCAGCCATGGGGCAGGGCGGTCTTGACCTCGGCCTTGCGGGTGTACAGATCCCAGAAGTCGCCGTCATAGGGCACGCCGTCGGCGATAGCCTTGGCGGTGTCGATCGCGGAGCCGCCGCCGATGGGCAGCAGGAAATCGAGCTGATTCTCGCGGCAGATGCGGATGCCCTCGTAGACCAGATCGCTGCGCGGATTGGGCTTTACGCCGCCGAGTTCCATGTGGTATACGCCTGCGGCGTCGAGAGACGCCTTGACCTGATCGAGCAGGCCGCTGCGCACGACGCTGCCGCCGCCGTAGACGATCAGCGCGCGGGTGCCGCCGAATTCGCGCACGAGGCTGCCGACACGCTGCTGCGTGTCGCGGCCAAAGACAAATTTCGTCGGGGAACAGAATTCAAAATTCAGCATATTCTGGTAACCTCCATGATAGAATTGGAAGAATGGGAGAAAGGAAATTTCTGTAAAATCGCAAGGGGATATCGGCAAAAACCTGTTATATCTATGATACATGGCAAAAGATTGAAAAGCAACATAAAAGCGCGAAAATAATTGCGCGCGCTGCGGAAGAAACGGGCGCTCTGCTTCGTCATGTAGTCAGAAGCGCGTCGGCCTGCTTTTATTGCATAATTGGCCGAAACATGATAAGATGATAAAAAGCTTCCGGGCATGATCAGCGGGAGGGTATTTCAATGACCGTATATGATATGAAGAAAAAAATCAGCGCGCTGCTGTGCGCGGCGATGCTCTTTGGCAGCCTGCCGATGGGCGCGCTGGCGGCGGGCGAAGCGACGCCATCCGAGGCGGAGCCGCAGACGCCGGGCGTGGAGACGATTACGCCGGGCGGCGATACGCAGAAGGAAACCGTCGACATGACGATCTCCGTAAACGCCTCTGCCGACAAGGACACGCTGACGATCGCCATCACTGGCGCGGCAGACGAGGACATGTACATTTCCGTATACAGCACAAACGGCTTTGCGAAGGATATCTATCCCATCCAAAAGGGCCATACGGAAAAGCTGACCGGCCTCGCCGCGGGCAAGTATGAGATCGAGGTCGATTACCTCGACGCTGCGCCGCATCCGTGGAGAAAGACCGTCGAGGTCGCGGGCGCGCAGCAGACGCCGCCCTCCGGCGCAGGCGAAACGACCCCGCCCGCCGGCGGAGAAAGCGGCGGAGCCGAGGCAATCACCCCGCCCACAGGCGGCGGAGCGGAATCCATCACCCCGCCTGCCGGCGGAGAGAGCGGCGGAACGTCCGCGCCCAAGGCGAAGCAGTTCGAAATCCGGCCCATCGTCAGCGATGGCAGGGTGAGCCTTGAAATCACCGGCGCGAGCGATTGGGAGATCGAGGCGGCGCTGTATACCAAGGGCGGCGAGCAGAGCGGCCAGAAGGCGTCGCGCATCGGCAGCGGCCTGATCGATCTGGGCAGTTATCCGGCGGGCACGTACACCGTCGTGGCG
Source organism: Clostridia bacterium (assembly GCA_017436605.1). Classification (GTDB taxonomy): domain Bacteria; phylum Bacillota; class Clostridia; order Christensenellales; family Aristaeellaceae; genus Ventricola. Next base: position 18,816 of record JAFSCW010000013.1, read on the forward strand.
CAGTACGTCACCCCGACGGACGACGCAGCTGCGCGCGCCGCGAGCGTGACCATCGAAAAAGGCGCCGAGCTTGCGCCCCAGCCGGAAAGCCCGACGGTGACGCAGATTGGCGCGAAGGCCGAACTGGGCAGCGACTATGTGATCGTCACCGTCACGAAGGCGGATGACTTCCCGCTGTATGTCGCGCTGGGCGGCTATGAACCCAGGATCGTGAAAAAGGGCGATTCCGTCCGCTTCGAGGGCCTGAAGACGGGAACGAAATACGACCTCGAGGTCGATTACGTAAGCCCCATCGAGGGCGTATCCCCGTATCGCACGAGCATCGAAATCAAGGCGCCGCAGCAGAAGGCGAAGATCGAGATCACCTCTGTCAGCGGCGGCGAGAACAAGCTCTCCGTCACCGGCAAGGCGGAACCGAATCAGAGTATTTCGCTGACGACCAGCCCGGTGTCGAATGTGACGATGGTCAAATCCGACGCCGCAGGCATCTTCACCGCTGTGCTGGTCGCGGAGCCGGGCACCTATAAAAAGGTTACCGCCCGCTATACCGGCGAAGCGGAAAGCGCCGTCAGCAAGAGCGGCAAGTTCGTCGTGACCGCCCCGGCCGGCAAGCCGGAGCTCACTGTCGACGACGTCGACGCGGACAGCACGAGCGTTGTCGCGAAGACCGCCCCGGGCGTCCTGGTCGAACTGAAGACCGACGATTACAGCCAGAAGGTTTACGCCGACGAGCGCGGCGTGCTGCGCTTCTCGCTGCCGCATACCTACGGCAAGGGCGCGAAGCTGACCTTCACCGTCTACTACGGCGAAAACAACAGCAAGAGCTATGAACAGACCGTGACCGTCGGCTCTGCGCCGTATTATGGCCTGCTCAAGAAGGGCTCCTACGGCTCCGACGTCAAGAAGCTGACCCAGCGGCTCAAGGATCTGGGCTATCCGGTTTCCGCGACGAAGAGCTACGACAGCACGGTCGAGGCGGCCGTCCGCCTGTTCCAGCGCGCCAACGGCCTGGATGACGACGGCATGGCCGGAAAGCTCACGCAGAAGGCGCTCTTCTCCGTCAGCGCGATCCGCTACGGCGAGGGCGACGGCTATCCGACGCTTGTGCGCGGCGACCGCGGCTATGCGCTGATCTATACCCTGCAGCAGAGGCTCAAGGACCTGGGCTATTACACCATCAAGGTCGACGGCATCTTCGGCAGCGGCACGCAGCGCGCCGTCCGCTCCTTCCAGCGGGTGAACGGCTTGAGCGTCACCGGCAAGGCGGACAACGCGACGCAGACGCTCCTGTATTCCTCCGCGGCGAAGCCCGCAAGCAGCAGCGTTCCGGACGAATACAAGACGCTCGAGCGCTCCAGCAAGTATAAATCTGCGGTCGTTCCGCTTCAGCGCCGGCTCAAGGAGCTGGGCTATTACGCCGGCTCGGTCGACGGCTACTTCGGCAGCCAGACCTACCGCGCCGTCCGCAAGTTCCAGACCCGCAACGGCATCAGCGCGACGGGCAAGGCCGATCCCTACACCCAGACGGTGCTCTATTCCAAGGACGCCAAGGCGGCCTCCGGCAGCTCGTCTTCCTCCTCGTCCTCTTCGTCTTCCTCCTCGAGCAGCGGCTATCGCCTGCTGTACTGGGGCTGCGAGGGCAGCGCGGTCAAGAAGCTGCAGAACGCCCTGATCGACGCGGGCTACAAGAGCATCGTCCGCACAGCGGACGGCATCTACGGCCGCTGGACGTATGACGCGGTGCGCGCCTATCAGAAGGACCATGGTCTCGCCGTGGACGGCATCGCGGGCAAGAACACGCAGAACAAGCTTTACGGCACCAACTATTGAATCAAAAAGCCCCCTCTTGCTCATGAGGGGGCTTTTTCAAAAAAGGATATCCGAAGACGGGAGGAACCGGCATGAAAAAACTCGCGATGATCTTCGCCTGCGCGGCGCTCTTGCTCGCTGCTTCCCTTGCCAGCGCGCAGGAGCTGCGCGTGGATTTCTACGACATGGGCAAGGCGGACGCCATGCTCATCACCTCGCCCGGCGGCGAGCGCATCCTCATCGATACCGGCACGAACAAGGGCGGCAAGAAGCTGGTCGAGCGCTTTGCGCGCGAGGGGATCGACCGGATCGATACGATGATCATCACCCACTACGACAAGGATCACGTCGGCGGGGCGGACAAGGTGCTCGAGGAGATCGATATCGGCCGGGTCATCATGCCGGTATACGACAAGGAAAGCAAGCAGCATACGCAGTTTATCGAGGCGCTCGGCGAGCAGAAAAATACGGAGCAGACGCCCATGCAGATCGGCTCCGAGATGGCCTTTGAGCTGGCGGGAGGCGTGTCCGTGCGGATCACCGCCGCGCACGAGCACAGCTATGGCAGCGACGAGGAGAACGATTTTTCCCTCGCCGTGCGCATGAGCTATGGCGATACGAAGTTCCTCTTCGCCGGCGATGCGGAGGACCCGCGCCAGCGCGAGCTGCTTGAGGAAGGCGACGTCGCCTGCGACGTGCTGAAGGTGCCCTATCACGGCAGGCTCGTCCGCTCGAGCGAAAAGTTCCTTACCGAGGCCAAGCCGAAGATCGCCTACATCACCGACGACGAGGAGGATACCGCCAGCCCGGTCGTGGTCGACATCCTTGAGCGCCTCGGCGCGCAGGTGTATTCCTCGCTGGAGGACGGCGACGTGACGGTCGTATCCGACGGCGCAAGCGTCAGCGTGAAATAAGCAGATATCAAAAAAGAGCTGTCAGAATCAAGGCGTATTCTGACAGCTCTTTATATGTTGCGGAAAACTGATATTCGGAAGCGGTTTTTTCTTCGTTTATTCCACATCGCTGCGCCGCGCATGCGGACAGTAATTGACATAGGCCAGAAGGAGCGTCGAGGTATCGGGCATCGACAGGCACAGAAGCGGCTTCGCGCCCCGGCGCTGAACCTCCTCGAGCGGGCGGGAGAGCAGGAACATGCCGCTCATCTTCGCGAACCTGTGCACATAGCCAAAGCGCACGTCGATCCACGGCAGATACAATCCCGCGCCGGCGAAGACGCCGTGCTTGGTATAGCCGGGACAGGTGATGAGCGTGTTGCCCGCGCGGTAGATCATCGTCAGGCCCGCGGCGGCGAGCGCCATCGCGCCGAGCGTCAGGCCGGCGACATGGACGGGCGCGCTGAGCGAGGCGGCGTAGATCAGCGCCAGCGCGGAGATCGCGAACGCGACGGCGGCGGCGGGAAGCATAGCCAGCAGATACATAGCGGCCTGATGCCACTGCAGGCGGATGCGTCCCTCGCGCTTTTTGCGCGGTGTGGCGGAGAGGTTTACCTCAAACGGACAATGCGTGCATACGGCGCGCAGCAGCCGGCTGCTCACAGGCACGACGAAGCCCCAGCTGCCGCAGTGCGGCGCGCGATGGAGCAGCGTCAGGAAATCCGTCGCGCCGCGGTACATGCCGTAAAAATACTGGCGGCGGCTGTTGCAGTTGAGCAGGCCGAAGGCGGCCAGATCGTCCCAGTCCGTCCTGCGGACGCGAAGGAGGAAACCGACGCCCACGCCCTGCGCATCGACAAAGAACCGGCAGGACATCAGCACGCAGCAAAGCGCCAGCAGCGCCAGCGTCGCGCACAGCAGCACGCGCGACCAGCCTTCAAGACCGGCGCTAAGGCACAGATCGCGGCAGAGCGCGCAGGCAATCGTCATCGCGCAGATCATCATGCTCATGCGCGGATAGCGCAGCACGCGGGTCATGTACATGGGGCTTCCTCCTTTCCGCTGGGATGATGGGACTTCACACAAGAAGGGCCCTGACGCCCTTGTCTGCGTCAGGGTCCCTCGTAACATTCTGTTGTGCAGGGAAATCAAGCCGGCGGAAGGGTCGCTTCCGGAGCGGGCTGTGCGTTGGTCTCCGGCTCAAAGCCGTAGCCCTCTTCAGCGCCGGGGAGGGTATCGACGAGCTCGATCTCCGGCTCGGCAGCCTTCTCGGCTTCCGCAGCGGCGCGGGCGGCTTCTTCTTCCATGGCGCGCAGGGCGGCCTCGGCCTCCTGACGCATGCGCTGCGCCTCATAGACGGCGGCGGCGGTCACCGGCTGACGGCCGGATTCCACGACGCCCAGCGCTTCCTGCATCACGGCGTACGGGCAGTCGCTGGTGAGCTTCGGTCCGCGGTACGGGCTGGAGGAGGTATGGCGGCCATGGCGCATCTCGACGTGCGTGTAGTAGCTGCCGGACTTCTTGTCGCCTTCCTTTGCGATGAGGTCGCCGGCCTCGATCACGTCGCCGCGGCGGACGACGATGTCCTCGCAGTGCAGATACAGCAGGGTGATGTCCAGCTCGGCGTTATACACGCCGACGGTGCCGTTGCTGTCGCCGGCGCGGGTAACCTCGCCGCCGAGGATCGCATACAGGGAGCAGGCCTCTTCGTTGACGAAGTCGATGCCCTCATGCACGCCGGAGAAGCCTTCGCGGCCCTTCTTGCCGACGACGCGCTCGCAGTACTGGCCGTAGAGCAGATAGGTTTCGCCCACGTCCGCGCCGTACAGGCGGGTGCGCATCGCGTCGGTGATGTCCAGAACGATCGGCGCGACGGCGTAGGTGCCGTCGGCGTCGACGACGAAATACTCGGCCGGGACGACGCTGGAGAACGGCGTGAGGTAGTACTCGCCGTGGTTGTAGGCGTAGACGTCATCGTAGTAGGTGACGGTATAGCCGCGGACATTGCGGTATTCGTTCACGAACCAGCGGTATTCCTCGGTCAGCTCCAGCTCGGTTTCAGCAGCCGGGGCGGCTTCGGCAACAGCCGCGGTCTCTTCGGCGCCCGGCAGGGCAGCCTGATCCTCGGCATACGCGCCGGCGGCGAAAAGCAGGCTCGCAGCGGCGAGCACCGCGATCAATCTCTTCTTCATGGTCATACCTCCGAAATGAGAGATTTTCTTATAAAATGCGATTTATAAGAGACATTTTCTTCCTTTCATTATACCAGACGGCGATGAAAACTCAAGCGTTTTTTGCAAAATAGGCGCAAATATGGTATCCTGTCGTTAGCGAAGAAGCAAAGAAAAACGAGGGGGAAAAGCGATGAAAAAGGCGGCGGCGTGGGCTTTATGCGCAGTCTGGATGGGCGTGATTTTTGCCATGTCCGCAATGCCGGGCGATGTATCCGGCGCGCAGAGCGGGATGATCACGCGGCTGATCGAAGGCGTGCTTTTGCTTCTGCCCGGCGGCGCGGATATTCCGCAGGACATCGTGCATCTGATCGTGCGCAAGGGCGCGCATATGGCGGAATACGCCGTGCTGTTTGCGCTGTATCGCCGCGCGCTCAGGCTCAGCGGCGCGAGGCGGCCGGGCATGACGGCGCTTGTGCTGTGCGCTGCCTACGCCGCGACGGATGAAATGCACCAGGGTTTTGTCGCAGGCCGTGGGCCGAGCCCGGTGGACGTCGCGATCGACACGGCGGGCGCGGCGGCGATGTGGGCGGTGATGGCCGGATGGGAAGGTATCTGCAGAGAAAAGCCCACGCGCCTGCAATGATCCGGATGATCATTCTCTATAGGGGAGGAGCAGAGCCCCTCCCCTACAACGATTCGCGAACCTTTCGAATACACACCCCGGGGTCCGGGGCCACAGCCCCGGTCGTTTTAAGGGGTAAGGGGATTCCAAAGGGGCGAAGGGGGAAATCGAAATCCCCCTCGTCCCTTTGGCCCCAGCGGAGCGCGTTCCCCTGCGCATAGCGCAGAATCGTATCTTTTGTCTTTTGAGCAAGAATCAATCTTCAATCCGCTTGCGGGCGGCATTCCTTATGCCCTTTGGGCAGGGTGGGATTAGATCTTGCTGGATTGAATAACAAAAGAGGACGCACTGGCGTCCTCTTTGTCTATGCAGATGAAATGCACGCTTATTCGCCGGCGATGTTCAGCAGGCGGACGGCGACGGACGGACAGCCGACGGGCGAGCCTTCAAAGAGCAGGTCGTCCCCGACTGCGGTAACGTCGCGCAGGAGCTGGTAGAAATTGCCTGCGACGGTGATCTGCTCCACAGCGCGGCGGATTTCGCCGCCGCAGATTTCAAAGCCGCGCGCCAGCAGCGAGAAATCGCCGCTGACGGGATTCGCGCCCGCGTGCAGGCCGCTGACCTCGGTGACCAGCAGGCCATCCCCGGCGGCGGCGATCAGATCGGAAAGCGGACGATCGCCCGGGGCGATGAACAGATTGCTCGGCGCGATGCGTCCTGCGCCTGCAGCGTTGCCGGTTGTTTTGGTTCCGGCCTTTTTGGCGGTCTTGCGGTTGTGCAGCAGGGTCTTCAGGACGCCGCCCTCGACGACGTGCTTCTTTTCCGTCGCCGCGCCCTCGCGGTCGAAGGGCGAGCTGCCGAGGCCCCAGGGCATCAGCGGGTCGTCCGTGATGGTCACCAGCGGGGAGGCGATGGTTTCGCCCTCCTTGCCGCTGAGCAGGGAGAGGCCCTTCTGCGCGTTGTCCGCAGAGAATACGCCGCAGAACGTCGAGAGCAGATCGGCCATGGCGTTGTTGCGGATGACGACGGGATACGCGCCGCTCGCCATGCGCACTGCGCCGAGCTTTTCAAGCGCGTCCTTGGCGCAGCCGTCGGCGACGTCCCAGGGCTTCACATCCTCGGGCGAGTAGCCCCACAGGAGCTTGAAGCCCGTCGCAGCCTGACTGCCCTCCTTGACCAGGCAGCTGGCGTAGGCGTAGATCATGTTGCTTCTGTGCGAGAGGCTGAGGCCGAGCGAGTTCCTGAGGATCGTCTCCTCGCCGGAGCTGGCGACGACGGTCGCGTCGGGCTGGATGCGCGCATCCGCGGCGGAAAGGCGCTTGTCGATCTCCATCGCCAGGGCGATCTTGTCCCCGGCGGAGACGTCATCAAGCGCTTCGCTGTAGTTGCATACGGCGCTGTAGGCGGGATCGGGCGGGAGGATATCGTCCTGCTCGTCGGTCTCGATCAGCTCCGCGCTCTCGCGCACGCCCGCAACCAGAAGCTGCAGGCTCTCCTCGTCGAGCGCCTGCGTGCTCGCCGTGCCGATGCGTTCGCCGACGCGGCCGCGCAGCGTGAGCGAAAGGCGGTCGGAGACCTTGTAATCCTCGAGCTTGCCCCCGCGCACGCGCACGGAGAACGTTTCGCTCGAGTTGGAGAAGATTTCCGCCGGGGCGATGCCGGCCTGCGCCGCGGCTTCAAGCGCGCGCGCGGAGAATTCGGACAGGCTCATGTCCTTGCTTGCGTCTTTGTTCATCGTGATCTCCTCCTCACTTTCCGCCGACGGTCAGGCGGCTGACGCGGATGGTCGGCTGGCCGACGTTCGTGGGTACGCTGCCGCTGCGCGAGCCGCACATGCCCTGACCCATGGTCATGTTTTTGCCCACGCGGTCGATGCGCATGAGGATTTCGCTGCCCTTGCCGATCAGCGATGCGCCGCGCACGGGCGATGTGATTTTGCCGTCGCGCACGAGGTAGCCCTCCTGGACGGCGAAGTTGAATTCGCCCGTGGCCGGGTTGACGCTGCCGCCGCCCATCTGCGCGGCGTACAGGCCGTCGCCCATGGTGCGGATCATCTCTTCATCGTCGTCCGTGCCCGGGGCGATGAAGGTGTTGCGCATGCGGCTGGTCGGGGCGAAGGCGTAGCTTTCGCGCCTGCCGCTGCCCGTGGGCGCCATGCCCATCTTGAGGCCGTTCAGCCTGTCGATCATGTAGTTCTTGAGCACGCCGTTTTCGATCAGCACAAGGCTTGTGGTCGGCAGGCCCTCGTCGTCGATGTTCTCCGAGCCCCATTCATTTGGCATCGTGCCGTCGTCGATGGCCGTGACGCAGGGCGCGGCGATCGTCTCGCCCAGCTTTCCGGAGAATTCGCTCATGCCCGGCTCAACGCTCGTCGCCTCGAGCGAATGGCCGCAGGCCTCATGGAAGATTACGCCGCCGAAGCCGCCGGCGATGACCACCGGCATTTCGCCCGCGGCGCAATACGGCGCGTCGAGCATGGTGACGGCGGTTCTGGCCGCCTTTTCGCCGGATGCGGCGGGATCCACGCGCGTGGAGAAGAGCTCAAAGCCCATACGCGCGCCGGGGTTGTCGGTGCCGGTCTGGTTCTCCGTGCCGTCGCTGGCGATGGCGGAGCAGGTCAGGCGGGTATAGGTGCGCGTATCGCCGGTATAGAGGCCTTCGCTGTTGGCGATGAGCACATGCTGCTCACGGGCGATGAGCCCTGCCGTGACCTGCGTGATGCGCGGGGAGACGGCGCGCGCCGCCCTGTCCGCCTCGCGCAGGATCTGCGCCTTGTCCGCGGCGGGAACGGAAAAGACGGATCTGGCGACGGGATGGAGATCGGCGGGACGCGTTTCATGCAGCACGACGTCGCGGCCGGAGCCGCGGCTGTCCATGACGGCGGCCGCCGCCTTGTCCGCCGCGCGCAGAAGGCCGGCGGGGGTGACGTCGCAGGTATAGACGTAAATGGAGCGCAGCGCGTCATAGACGCGGATGCCCGCGCCGCGCGGGCGCGAGGTCGATGCGTTTTCGATTCTGCCCGAGCGCAGCGAGAGACCGAACGTCCGGGAATCCTCATAGAAAATTTCTGCAAAGCTGCCGCCGCGCCGGAGCGCGCGGGCGAGCACCTGCTCGCAGATCGACTGGGTAAGCATGTGAGAAATCATGTCAATTCCTCCTGAACATTTCATATGCTTCAGTATACCCCAGAAAGAGGCAAAAGTAAACCGGAGCGCACGGAGCGCCTTGCATTCCCCGGCGCGCTCCTGTATAATGTCAGCGATTGCGAAACGGACGCCGGCGGGAGGATACGGATGATGAATAAAATCAAAGCGCTGCTGATGAAAAGCGGCATGCTCCGCATGCTGCTGAGCATGAAGGGGAACGCGCGGGCCTGCCTCTGGCCGGAGCCGCTGTGGGGGATTCCGTATAACCTGTATCTGCCGTATGCGTCGCTGTTCATGGCGGCGCTGGGGCTTTCTCCCGCGGAGATCGGCTATGTGGCCTCGATCAACATCGTCTCTCAGGTCGTGTTTTCGACGATTTCCGGCGTTTTGACCGACAAGTTCGGCAGGCGATGGACGACGTTCATCTTCGATACGCTGGCGTGGTCGGTGCCGGAATTCATCTGGATGGCCTCGCAGAATTTTACATGGTTTGTTGCCGCCGCAATATTTAACGGCGCATGGCGCGTGACGGAGAATTCCTGGTCGCTGCTGCTGATCGACGACATGGACGAGGAGGACATCATGCCGGCCTTCTCGCTGACGCAGATGCTGGGACTTCTTTCGGCGTTTTTTGCGCCGCTGTCCAAGCTGGCGATCGACGCCTTCGGCCTCGTGCCGACGATGCGCGCGCTGTATTTTATCACGGGCGTATCGATGACGATCAAGTTCATCCTCGTGCAGGTGATGTCCACGGAGACCCGCGCCGGCAGGCGGCGCATGGAGGCGACACGCGGCAAGAGCATCTTCCGCCTGATCTACGAATGCAAGGACGTCTACCTGCGTACGGTTATGGACAGGCGCATGCTGCTGACCTTCGGCATCTATGCGGCGTATTCGCTGGTGACGACGCTGGTCAATACCTACTGGGCGCTGCTGGTGTGTCAGGAGCTGGGCGTGGCGGAGGGCGACGTCGTCTTCTTCACGACGCTGCGTTCCGTGGTGACGCTCCTTTGCGTGCTGCTGCTCGTCCCCAGGATCAGCCATATGCCGATTAAAAAGCCGATGCTCTGGGGGCTGTTCATGCACATGGCGTCGATGGCGATGCTCATGCTCGCGCCCTGCGGCGCGGCGGGCGTCTGCCTGCTGTTTGTCAGCACGGTGCTGGAGGCCGTGGCGCTGTCCATCCTCGCGCCGATTACCAGCTCGCTGATCTTCATCAACGCCGAGGAAGAGGAACGCGCGCGCGTATGCGGCCTGATCTACGGCACCATCGCGCTGATGACGGCGGTTTTCCCGGGCGTGATCGGCCTGCTGGCGGAGCGGTCGCTGCGCCTGCCGTTTGCGGTATGCATGGTGTTTTTCGGCTTTGCAGCGGTGCTGACTGTCCGGCTCAGCCGGATCGGAAAGGCGAACGAAAAGGCGCGGGCATGACCGGGTTTTGCCCTGATTTTAGCAAAACCCCTTGCAGCATGACGGCGTAAGCGTGTACAATAGAACATGGAGGAGCGTGTACATCCGCACGCTCGAAGGCTGAGGAAAGGGACAAGGGCACACAGGAGGGATCGCGATGGCAGGCAGGCTTGATCAGGTTGAATCCATGCTGCGCAGCCAGCTGGGCGGCGCGCTGCTTGAGCGCTGTCCGGATCTTGTCTACGCGGTCAATCAGTCGCTGGTGCGCTTTGGCAGGACGAGCGCGACGCTCTCCGTCCTCTGGCGGCAGATCGACTCCGCGCTGTTCAATGCCGTCTATACCGGCACGGACCGCTCGATGGTTGTCATCCTCGACGACGGCACGCGCATGCGCGTGCGCAGCGACGCGATCCGCGACATGGCGGACAGGCTGCTTTCTCTGGCTTATGTCAGCAGCCCGGTCACGGACGAATTACAGGATGCGCTGTTTGATTTCGCGCGGGAGGGCTCCTATGCCGCGATGCGCGAGCTCGTCCGCCGGTTTCCGATGGATGAATTCGAGCGCTCCTGCTATGAGCAGGTGCTCGAGGAAAACGGGCAGTCGGTATGAGCCGTCACCGCGATGCGGAATGACAGACTGAATACAGCCTGAATACAAATCAAATACAGATATTGATATAGATTTTGAGGAACATCATGGCAAAGATCATTGCAATTACGAATCAGAAGGGCGGCGTCGGCAAGACGACCACCAGCGTGAATCTCGCCGCGTGTGTCGCGGCGGAGGGATACCGGGTGCTGGTTGTGGACGCCGACCCGCAGGGCAATACATCCAGCGGTCTGGGCGTGCGCGTGAAGAGCAGCACGAAAACGATTTACGAGGTGATGGCCGGCAGCGCGGCGCTTTCGGATGCGCTGGCGAAGACGCCGGTGGAGAAGCTGTTCGTCCTCCCGGCGGATATCCGCCTGGCCGGCGCGGAGATTGAGCTGGCCGGCATGGATAACCGCGAGCATGTGCTCGCGCAGGCGCTCGCTGCGGCGAAGGACATGTTCGATTACATCTTCATCGACTGCCCGCCGTCTCTGGGGCTGATCACGCTCAACGCGCTCTGCGCGGCAAACGGCGTGCTGATCCCGATCCAGTGTGAATACTATGCGCTGGAGGGCGTGAGCGCGCTGATGGGCACGGTCCAGAAGGTGCAGAAGATCAATAAGCGGCTTTCCATCGAGGGCGTCGTGCTGACGATGCTCGACGCGCGCACGAACCTGGGCATTCAGGTCGCGCAGGAGGTGCGCAAGGTCTTCAAGGGCAAGGTCTACAATACCGTCGTTCCGCGCAATGTGCGCCTGGGCGAAGCGCCCAGCCACGGCATCCCGATCCATCTGTATGATCCGCGTTCGCTGGGCGCGCAGAGCTATCAGGCCCTGGCGAAGGAATTCCTGGCACGATAACAACGGGATGAACGGCTTGCGCCCGCATCCGTATATGGAGAGGATATCATCATGGCGAAGAAAATGGGCCTGGGCAGGGGCCTGAGCGCAATCCTGCCGGACGTGGAAGACGTCGTCGAATCCGTCGGGTCTGCGCAGCTGGGCGGCGCGGCGGCCGTTCCTGCCGATGCGGTGGCGGAGCTTCCGCTGGGCGATATCGACCCAAACCGCAGCCAGCCGAGAAAGAACTTTGACGGCGAGGCGCTCAACGCGCTGGCCGAGTCCATCCGCCACAGCGGCGTGCTCTCGCCGATTCTCGTCGCCCGGGACGGCAGCCGCTATACGATCATCGCCGGCGAGCGCCGCTGGCGCGCGGCGCGCATCGCGGGGAGGGAGACGATCCCGGCGATCGTGCGCGAATGGGACGACGTCAAGCGGCAGGAGGCCGCGCTGATCGAAAACATCCAGCGCGAGGACCTCAACCCGATCGAGGAAGCGCAGGGCGTGTACGTCCTGATGAACGAATGTGCGCTGACGCAGGAGGCCGTCGCGGAGCGGCTGGGCCGCAGCCGCCCGGCGATTGCGAACCTGCTGCGCCTGCTGACCCTGCCCAAGGCGATGCAGCAGGCTGTCATCGACGGCGCGATCTCCGCGGGCCATGCGCGCGTGCTGGCCGGCATTTCGGATAAGAAGCTGCAGGCGCTGCTCTTTGCCCGCACGGTCGAGCAGGGCTGGTCCGTCCGCAGGCTTGAGGAGGCCGCGCGCGAAACCTCCGCCCCGAAGAGGGAAAAGCCCAGGGCTGTGCCGCTGCCGGCGGAATACGAGGAGCTGCGCGATCGTCTTCGCACCGCGACGGGCCTGAAGGTCTCCCTGCAGGGCACGCAGGAAAAGGGAAAAATTGTGCTCGAATACGCCAGCCAGGAAGCGCTCCAGCGGCTCTGGGACATGCTCGAGGCGTGATTTTTTCCTGATATTGCTGAAAAAACGGCGCACGCAGACCGGAGAAGACAATCAAAAAAACCACAAAATATATCCCAATTGACATTATTGTCTCTATCTGGATATTTTGCTGCATACAAGACGGGGCGGAATCCTTTTCCCGCCTCGTTTTTTTGCGCGTCGGCGAGGCGCTTTGCCGCTGCGCGGCGGGCTTTGCGCGGGAAATGGAATCATTGACGGTATAACCCGTGTATGTTATCCTTGAATCACATCAACCGGATGATGGTTACAGACCACTTCATCAAGCATACAGCCCGGGTGCATCCCGGTGAAAGGAGCACATATGAACAATACGCCCATCAAAATCGTGCGGCGCTTCGCCGCGCTGATCGTGGTCTTTTTCCTCGCGGTCATCATTCTGCCCAACTGCTTTGCCTCTGTGCCGGTCGGCTCGACGGGCATCCTGCTGACGATGGGCAAGGTCGAGGATTCTGCGCTGTCCGAGGGCTATCATTTCAAGATACCGTTCGTGCAGAAGATTGTCTCGATGGATAACCGCGTCAAGAAGCTGGAACTGAATACCGAGGCTTTCTCCAAGGATATTCAGACCGTCTCTGCGACGCTCGCGGTCAACTACCGCCTGCAGACCGAGAAGACCTTCTCGATCTACAAGAGCGTCGGCACCGCGTATCAGGATAACCTGATCGTTCCGGCGACGCACGAGGTGCTCAAGTCCGTCTGCGCGCAGTACACGGCGGAGGAGCTGATCTCCAAGCGCGCGGAATCCTCCGACAAGATGCGCGACGAGCTGGACGCCAAGCTCAATCCGCTGGGCATCTCGATCACCGATTTCAACATCATCGACTTCGACTTCTCCGATGAGTTCATCAACGCGGTCGAAAGCAAGCAGGTCGCTGAGCAGCTCAAGAAGAAGGCCGCGACCGAGAACGAGACCGCCATCGCGCAGGCTGAGCGCGAAAAGCAGGTTTCCATCAAGCAGTCCGAGGCGGAGGCCAAGCGCGTGCAGATCGCCGCGGAGGCGGACGCGGAGCGCGTGCGCATCGCCGCAGAGGCCGAGGCCAACGCTGTGAAGCTCGCGGCGGAGGCGGAAGCCTATCGCCTGCAGAAGATCAACGAGCAGATTTCCGAAAAGACCATCTACAACACGATCGCCGAAAACTGGGACGGCAAGCTCCCGGGCGTCATCGGCACGGGCACGGCCGGCATCCTCGACCTGAGCGGGGCTGCGGGCCAGTAAGCGGGGCCTGCAGATACGACAGATCAGAGAATCATTGTAGGGGAGGGGCTCTGCTCCTCCCTTATAGATTGCCATCCCTCCGAAGCATCTGCGCCGCGCAGTTTCCCTTTTATACAAAGGGGCTGATATCCACGCAGAATAAGGAAATAAACAGACATGCGGATTTCTTGCTGCCCTGAAACGATGAAACCTTCCCCTTTGGGGAAGGCGGCGCGGCGCAAGCTGTGACGGATGAGGTCCCCGCCCGCAGGTGGATAAAGCGGGAGGAGCAGAGCCCCTCCCCTACGAAATGCGGAAAAAAACAGGTTCCCTCCGGGAATCATCGGGCGGCCAGTCGCCGATGCATGCGAGCGATCGCGCCTTAGCAGACAGACATTCATCCACGAAAAAAAGCAGCGCCTGCGGTTTTCCGCAGGCGCTGCGCATGTTTGTGGAAATTACTTGGCTTCCTCGACCGGGGCCGGCTCATACCAGGCGGCGTCGGCAGCATAGGTGCCCTTGGCGACCGGCTCGCCCTCGTAATAGAGGGTGCCATCCTCGCCGCGGGTGTACTTGGAGAAGAACTCATACCAGACGGTCTGCGGCTGCTCCGGCATGTAGATATGCGCGGTGCGCAGGACGTTGGTGAACTTGACCATCGGAATCTGGGATTCGTTGACGAAGGTCATGGTCTGCCACTGGCCGTCGTGCTCCTCGCTCTTGGAGACGCGCGCCTCGTCGATGCCGTTGTGCGCGGTCCAGGACTGGAGCATGGTGACGGTGCCGTTGCCCTCGACCAGGGCCGGGGTGGCGGCGGAGTCGAACTCACCGCACATCGCCCAGACCGGCAGCTGCGCGTCGCCGGTGATCTCCAGCGTGGAGAACGCGCCGATCGGCGCGACAGCGGCAAAGCGCGCGGCGTTCGTGGAAGCGAGGGTGAAGGTCATCATGGAGCCATTGGAATGGCCGGTGCAGTAGATGCGGGTCTTGTCGACGTTGTAGGCTTCCTCGGTCTTGTCGAGGATGGTGTTCAGGACGTTCGCGTCGGTCATCGGGTCCATATCGCCGGCGAGCATCGTGAACGCGCCGCCCAGCCACATGGCGCACGGGACATTGCCCATCAGCGGGAGATCGCGGACCATGCCCTGCGGATAGATCACGATGAAGCCTTCCTTCTCGGCGATCTCATGCCAGCGGGATTCCTCGACCATCGAGGCGGCGGAGGCGGTGTAGCCGTGGATGGACATCACGACCGGGACGGCCTTGGTGCCGTCGTAGCTGGAGGGGACGTAGGTGATCCAGCGGCGGGTTTCGCCGCCGATCTCTTCCTCGTTCCAGATGAAGTTCTCGGTGCTCTTGTCGATCACGAACTCGACGCGGCCGCCGTCTTCCATGCCCATGAAGCGCTTGTTCTGGCCCGCGAAGGCGTTCCAGATGGTTTCAGGGGTCTGGGTTTCGCCGGAAACCCAGATGCGCACGGCGGCGTTCTCTGCGGCGTAGACGGTCTCGGCGTATTCGTTCTTCTCAGCCTCGGCGGCCTTGCCTGCGGCGAGGTAATAATCCAGCGCGTTTTCGGTTTCGGAGGAGACGAACCAGACCGGGGTCGGAACGTTCTTGGCCAGAACGTTCATCTCCGGGATGCCCTGCGTGCCGTCCGCCGGGAAGGGGATGACGACCTGCTCGCCGATGGCGGCAAGCGCCTCGGCGGAAACGGCCGGCGCGTCGACGGCGGTGATGTTCGCAAAGTCGGTCGCGTATTCCGCGCCGAAGAGCAGCGCGGCGGCGCCGCCCTCGCCGTAGCCGATGAGCGCGGTGTGGGTCTTGTCCATGGAGAACGGCGCGTCCAGCTTCACGCTCTTGGAACGCATGGTGAAGTAGAGCTGGTTGACGATCGCGCCGTCATCGGCGCCCTCGCCGTCCAGGTTCCAGGTGCCGTCGATCGGCGCGAGGAACGCGACGGCCATCATGTTCGCCTCAGCGACGGCCTTCCACTGCTCGCCGGTTTCGCTGGCGGCGAAGGCTTCGGCGGTCGTGTTGTCCGGGGTGAGGATGATGGCGGCGTTGGCCCACGGCTGCAGGCCCTTGGGCAGGTAATACGTCGCAATACCGGTGTCCTCTTCGACGGTGATGGCGACGTTGTTGAACAGACCGCTCATCACGCCGGTATAGGGATCGGCGGGATCGAACGTGTACTCGGCGGCCAGCGCGCAGGAGGCGAGCATGACCAGGGCGAGCAGCATGGAGACGAATGCGTTCTTTTTCATGGGGCATCTTCCTTTCTTGTCGTGGGGGATGCATGCCTGGATCCGCAATGTCGGATCTTTCTGATTTCATTATATCATATTCAGAAATATAAACAATTCCGGAATTCTATAACCTGAAAGAAAACACGGAAAAAAGGCGGCGCCGGAAAACGAATTCAGAAAATAAATTCAGACGATGAACCTGAAAGATGAATCCGAAAGATGAATGGATATGGTGAATAAAAAAGAAGTTCTCCGCATCCGAAGGGCGGGGAACCTCTTTGGCTGTATTATGCGCTTTTTGCTTTTCTCGGTTTTCCGGCCAGCGTGCGGAAGAGCACGGACGTGACCGCAGCGCCCACGGCGATCGCCGCGACGATCTGCACGGCCTCCATGCCGTAGGACGCGGCGGCTGCGCCGTTGTTTTCCACCAGGGAGAGCATCGCGCAGTAGAACGTATATCCGGGAACGAGGGGAACCAGCGCGGTCAGCAGGAAGATCGTGGAGGGCATGCGCATGACGCGGGCCTCGATTTCGCAAAGAAGCGAGATGATCACGGTCGAAAGAAAATAGCTGAAGATGAAGCTCTGCCCGAGGAGATTGACCATGCACTCGTAGAGCATATAGCCCAGAAGACCGATCAGCGAAGCGGGCAGGATCGTTTTGGACGGGGCGTTGAGCAAAATGGCATAACCGAGCGTGCCGCCGAAGGCGCCGAGGGAATGGATGAGAATCTGCATGATCGTATCCGGCATCAGAGCATCCCTCCCGCAAGCATGGCCATGAGCTTCAGGCCGGAATAGACGCCCAGCGCGACGGAACCGGCGATGAGCAGGGCGTCAACCGCGCGCGCGATGCCGGAGATCAGATCGCCGTACATCGTATCGCGCACGGCGGTGGTCATCAGAAGGCCGGAAAGGAGCGGCATGATGCCGCCGATGATCGCGGCGTTCACGTTGCCATAGGGCACAAGCAGCGCGGCCGCCTGCGCGAGCACGGCCGTGAGGAAGCCTCCGGTGAAATTGCCGAAGAGCGCGCCCATGGAGATGTTCGAAAACAGGGGCTGCACGGCCTGAACGAGCATGCCGATCAGGAACGTGATCAGCAGCACGCCCATCGTGCCGCCGAACAGAAGGCTGAAGGACGCGGCCGCTGCGCCGAAGGCGAGGATCAGCGTCGCCTGATGCCAGCCGGAATCGGCGGCGGCAGCCTCAAGCTCGCGCTCCGCGCCGTCGATATCCAGTTCGCCGCGGACGATGCGGCGGGAGATGTCGTTGACGATGGCCAGACGCGTCGTGTTCGTGCCGCGCCGGGTGATCCGGCGGATGTCCGTGTGCCTGCCGACGCTGACGAAAATCGACGTGGGAAAGGCGACGATGTTCACATCCTGAAGGCGGAAGCCCTCGGCGATGCGCAGGGCGGTCTCCTCGACGCGGTAGGTTTCGCCGCCATTTTCCAAAACGAGCTGCGCCGCGCGGCAGACGAGCCGGATTTCGCGCGTCTGCTTTCCGTGATCCGCAGTAGCTTCCATGGCTTGCATCGGTGTTCCTCTTTCTGCGGCGTCCGCGCCGCGAAGTGACGTGTGGGCATGCGATGACGATGCGTCGATTATAAAGTCTTGGCGGGCTGTTGTCAATGGATGATGCGCGCTTTGGCGGGAAATCCGGCGGGGCGGCACGCTTTCCTTTTGTCTGCGGCTGTGCTATAATGCACAAAAACGCAGAAGATCGAGCAGAAACTGCAGAACGGAGGACGCCCATGATCCGCCTGATTGCCTTCGATTTGGATGGAACGATTGCCAATACGCTCCCGATGTGTATCCTCGCCTTTCAGCAGGGCGTTTCGCCCTATGCCGGGCATGCGCTGACGATCGGCGAAATCACGTCGCTTTTCGGGCTGAACGAGGTGGGCATGGTCGGCAGGCTCGCGCCCGGCCATGTGGAGGAGGCGCTTGAGGGGTATTATGCCGTGTATGAAGCGGAGCATGGACGCTGCCCGGACGCCTTCCCCGGCGTCGCCGCGCTGGTTTCGGCGCTGCGGGAAAAGGGAAAGATCGTCTCCATGATCACCGGCAAGGACGACAGAAGCTGCCATATCTCCCTTCGCCAGTTCGGGATGGACGATCTGTTTGCCGATGTGCTCACCGGCAGCGCGCGCGGCAACAACAAAAAGGAACGGATGCTGGAGCTGCTTGAGAAATACGGCCTCAGGCCGGATGAATTCCTGTATGTCGGCGACGCTGCCGCCGATGTGATCGCCGCAAACGGCGCGGGCGTGCGCTGCATCAGCGCGGCATGGGCCGAAACGGCGGACCGCGCTGCGCTGGAGGCGGTAAACCCCGGACAGGTGTTTGATCGCTTTGAGGATGCGGCGGCGTATCTGCTGGCGCTGGAATAAAGCATGGATGCGCGGCGATGCGCCCCGGGCTGCCTGCGGCGGCCAGCTCCCTCCATGAGGGAGGGGAACCATCCGAAGGACGGCGGAAGGAGCCGATTAAAAAACTCTCCCCGAGGGGAGAGTTTTTGTTTGCCCTGAGAGAATCGATTACGGCTGCTTGCCGATGTAGGCAGCGATGCCGCCGTCGACGTAGAGGATGTGGCCGTTGACGAAGTTGGAAGCGTCGGAAGAGAGGAACACGGCCGGGCCGCCCAGATCTTCCGCCTCGCCCCAGCGCTCCGCCGGGGTACGGCCGATGATGAACTTGTCAAATGGATGACGCTCGCCGTCTTCCTGGATCTCGCGCAGCGGCGCGGTCTGCGGGGTCGCGATGTAGCCCGGGCCGATGCCGTTGCACTGGATGTTGTACTTGCCGTACTCGGAGGCGATGTTGCGGGTGAGCATCTTCAGGCCGCCCTTCGCAGCAGCGTAGGCAGAGACGGTCTCACGGCCGAACTCGGACATCATGGAGCAGATGTTGATGATCTTGCCGTGGCCCTTCTTGA
>JAFSCW010000111.1 GCA_017436605.1 Clostridia bacterium
CATATCAGAAAGCACGCCCTCTGTATAGAGCAAATCAATGCCGGAAAGCGCCGGATCGATCTCCATCGCCTCGCGCAGGGCCACGCGGCTACCCGTCGCGGCCGCCTCGGCGTAGAGCACATTGCAAAGGCTCAGCTGACCCATCAGATCCTGCAGCTCCACGGGCAGCTCCGTGTATTCGCCGCGCACGCCGTCTTTCGTCACCACGCCCGGGCACTCGACAAACCGGCCCGGGGCCACGCCGTCGATCGCGCCGTCGCAGGGCATGTTCAGGTTCTCCGCGCGGTATTCGCCCTCGCCCCACAGCGCGCGCAGCAGCTCAATCGGGCGGACGGAGACAAGTCCGCTCTGGCGGATCTCGCCCCATGCCTTCGCGCCCTTGGGCGTCATCGGGCCGTGGACGGTCAACAGCGCGAGGTTGCGCTTGCGCAGCTCAAAATCCGCCAGACCGACGCCGGAAAGCAGCACCGTCTTTCTCGGGCTCTTTTCCGTATCGCCCAGCAGCTCGTAGAGCATCACGCGCTCGCCCGCCGGAATCGCGCCGTACCAGTCGATGTACTGCGCGGAAAGCTCCTCGCGGGAATCCTCCTGCATTTCCTTCATGCAGCGCGGAATCAGATCATGCCCCGCCCTGTCCTCCATCCGGGCGACCCAGGAGAAATTGTTGAGGCCCGCGCAGGTGATGCGCATATCCTCCTCCTTGACGTCCAGATACATCGCAAGGCGCTTCCTCGTCTGCTCCGTCACGCCGGACAGGCCGAGCGTGCGCACGCCGCAAAAGCGCTGCGCGCACTCGCATGCGCGCGCGAGCTGGATGCCGCCCGAGCCGCTGTCGCACAGGATCAGCGGCGCATCCGGACATTCCTCGCCCATCTGCGTCGCAAGGTCGGTCACAAAATCGAGCACGCGCATCGTCTGCATCGCGCCGCCGATGCCGCCGCGCAGGCGCGCCTGCTTGCCAAGACCCACCTCGTCCAGCGCCTTCAGATCCTGCTTCCACGCCTCCTCGTCGAGGAAATCCGCGCAGAGGATCACGGCGTCGGCGGAGAAGATCGCCTTCTTCAGCTGGGTCGTGTAGTAAAAGCGCGCCTGCGTGCCGAATGCGCGCGCAAGCGCCTGCGCCGCACGGGCGGAAAGCTCCGCCATGTCCAGATCGGAATCGACCATCCAGACCTCGGCCTCCATCCTGTGGCGCACAAAGAGATCCTCGAAAATGGCGGGGGCAAAATGATATGCCCCCGCGCCAGCGATAACGATTTTTTTCATGGTTGACTATTCCTCCTGATCGGGCATCGTCGACAGATACGCAAGCGTCACGCCGCCGTCTGCATCATGCCCGACGCGGTAAAGCGAATACGGCCTGAGGCTCTCGCCCTGCTCCGTCAGGACGCTGTAGCGCCCGTCGATGGACATGCGTTCCCACGTCTGCTCGTCGTAGTTGACGTCGGTAATCTCCAGCCCGCAGACCAGCACATGCGTATATGCGCCGGAGGCAAGCTCCTGCTCAAGCGCCTCCGCGCTGCCCGCCCATGCGGACTTTTTCCAGTCCTGATGGACGTCGCCGATATCAATCGTGCCGGCCAGGGTATAGTGCATCTCGACATACTGGTATTCGCCGATGCACAGGAGCTTCACGTCCTCCTGCCCTGCCAGCTCATCCTTGACATAGGCCGTCATCCTGTCCGTCATATCCCGCGCCCAGACCGTGTTGTGGATATAGTCGCGGGTGATGAAGGTCTTGACCGTCATCTCCATATGGCTCAGCGGCAGAAGCGCGAGCATGAGCGCGCCAAGCAGCACAGCCCGCCGCTTTTTATGCGGCGTATCGCGCTCAAAAATCAGCATCGCCGCAGCGAGCGTGCCCGTCCACAGGGCGACGAGCATCGTATAGCGATCCGCCTCGGAAAGGCGCGCAACCTCCCACGGCTCGAAGCTCATGAAATAGGATGCGACGATCATCGCCATATACAGCAGATTGCACGCCCATACCCCGGCCCACAGGCGCAGCGCACGGCGTCTGTCCCCGGCGACGGCAATATGCGCGCCGCTCATCGCCAGCGTCAGCGCGAGCACGCAGGCCGATGTGCCAAATCCATAGCTGGTGTAGATCCCGGCGTCGGAGAGCTTATGCCCGAAGAGAAACTGCAGATAGCGCGCGGGAAGACGGGCATAATCCGCGCTGAGCGTACCGTCCATCAGCGCGCGCATGTTCTCCCCGAAATGCGAGGGCGACATCACGGCCCCGATCCCCTGCACATCGCAGTACACGCTGTAGGACAGCGCACCCGCCAGCCCGGCAAGCAGCATCGCGCCCGCAGCGCGCAGCGCCTTCCTGTCCCGCTGCACGGCAAGGCGGATGAGCAGCGCCAGCGCGAGGAACACAGGCCCCGTGTGCTTGGTCATCGCCAGCATTCCGGCGTACAGGCAGTCCTCGGCAAGGCTCTGCCCGTCCGGATCGTAGCCGCCGAATACGATCAGCGCCATCAGCAGCGCGACCGCCGGCTCCACGAACAGGCGCAGGATGCCCAGCGGGAAGATCGTGACCATGGTCAGATAGACCGCCGCAAGGGACAGGAGCGTTCCCTTCAGGCCGCCGCGGCCCGCGCGCGCGCAAAGGCCCAGCAGAAGCCCCGCGAGCAGCGCGCTGTAGCCGAAATAGGCCATGCCGTCCCGGTTGCCCAGCAGCGTCGAGGCCATCGCCGGCAGCATCGCCGTCGATGGCGGATAGGTGAACTGAATATACGGTGCGCCCCGGCCCGCGCGCGGCAATTCGTCATACAGGCAGATCGTCTTGACGATCATGCCCCAGTGGCTGTGCTCGTCATAGGACAGGTACAGCCGCTTCGCGCAGACCTCATAGAGAAACAGGCACAAAAGCAGCGAAACGAAAGCAGGGATGATCAGGCGGAAAACCGCTTTCCTGATCCCCCTCATCCGCACGAGCGCATACAGCCAGGCTGCCGCGCTCGATACCGCCAGGATCCCCACGCCGACGGAAAACGGCAGGAAGTATCCCGATACGATGAGCAGCAGACTCTGCGCGCACAGCGCGGCGGGCAGCGCCCGCTCCATCCGCCAGTCCCTGCGCGCCGTCATCAGCGCGCAGGGGCCCAGCAGAATCAGGGAAAAGACAAGCAGCTTCAGCTTAATCATCCCGATAATCCTTTCAATTGGAAAAACTCAGGAATTACGCCTTGCGGACGGACAGCAGCGCATTCACGCCGTTGATGCTCCATTCCTTGGCATAGGCGCCCTCCGCAGCGTCGGCCAAAGCGACCTCCAGCGCCAGCACGCCGGCCTTGATGGCCTCGGCATTGGCGCAGACAATCGCGGCGAGCTTCTCGTCCTCAGTCTTCACGGTGACCAGAATACGGTCGGTCACCTCAAAGCCCGCCTCCTTGCGCATGGTCTGCAGCTTGGAGACGACCTCGCGGGCAAAGCCCTCGGCGATCAGTTCCTCGGTCAGGTTGGTATCCAGCGCGACGGTCACATCGCGGTCGGTCGCCACGACATAGCCCGGCTTCTTCATCGGGCTGGTCAGCACGTCGTCCTTCTCCAGCTCGACGTTCACGCCGTCGAGTTCGAAGGTCAGCAGGTTGCCGGCCTCGAAGTTGCTGACAACCTCGTTGCCGTCCAGCGTCGCAAGCTTCTCGCCGATCGCCTTGAGCAGCTTGCCGTACTTGCGGCCCAGGGTGCGCATCTGCGGCTTGAGCTGGTAGGTCATGAACGCGGTGGTGTCGTCGGTGAATTCAACGTTCTTCACGTTGAGCTCGTCCGCGGCCAGCGCGCAAAGATCCTGCGGCAGCGTCGCGCCGGCGACGATCATCTTGGACAGCGGCTGGCGGACCTTCATGCCGGACTCGGCGCGCGCGCCGCGGGCCTGCATGACCACGCGCAGCAGCGCCTTCATGTTCTCCTCGAGCTCCGCGTCGATGCGGCTCTCGTCGCAGACCGGGAAGTCGGTCAGGTGCACGGAGATCGGCGCGCTCTCGTCCACAGAGCAGACGAGGTTGCGGTACATGTTCTCGGCCATGAACGGCGTGAACGGCGCGGTCAGGCGAGACATGGTCTCCAGGATATGATACAGCGTGGCGAACGCGGCTTCCTTGTCGCCGGCCATGCCCTTGCCCCAGAAACGCTCGCGGCTGCGGCGGACGTACCAGTTGGACAGATCGTCCACGAAGTCCACCATCTCGCGGGAGGCCTCGGTGATGCGGTAGTTCTCCAGATGATCGTCCACGCGCTTGATGAGCGTGTTCAGGCGGGAAAGCGCCCACTTGTCCATCAGGCTCAGCTGAACCTTATCCAGCGGATGGGCCTTCGGATCGAACTGGTCGATCTCGGCGTAGAGGATGAAGAACGCATAGGTATTCCACAGGGTACCCATGTACTTGCGCTGGCTTTCCTCGATCGCCTTGGCGTGGAAGCGCTTGGGCAGCCACGGCGCGGCGTTGTTATAGAAGAACCAGCGGACGGCGTCGGCGCCCTGCGCGTTGAGGACGTCCCACGGATTGACCGTGTTGCCCTTGTGCTTGCTCATCTTCTGGCCGTCCTTGTCCTGAACATGGCCCATGACCACGCAGTTCTCGAACGGGTTGGTATCGAACAGACAGGTGGAAATCGCCAGCAGCGTATAGAACCAGCCGCGGGTCTGGTCGATCGCCTCGGAGATGAAGTTCGCCGGGAAGCGGCGCTCAAACTTCTCCTTGTTCTCAAAGGGATAATGCCACTGGGCGAAGGGCATGGAGCCGGAATCGTACCAGCAGTCGATGACTTCCTTCTCGCGAACCATCTCGCCGCCGCACGCCGGGCACTTGAGGGTCACCTCGTCGATGTACGGGCGGTGCAGCTCGATCTCGCCGATCTCCTTGGTCGCCATCTCGCGCAGCTCCTGCTTGGAGCCCACGACGTGGATATGGCCGCATTCGCAGGTCCATACCGGCAGCGGCGTGCCCCAGTAGCGCTCGCGGGAAAGGCCCCAGTCGATGACGTTCTCCAGGAAGTTGCCCATGCGGCCTTCCTTGATGTTCTCCGGCAGCCAGTTGACCGCGCGGTTGTTCTTCATGAGCTGATCGCGCACAGCGGTCATCTTGATGAACCAGCTTCTCCGGGCGTAATAGATCAGCGGGGTATCGCAGCGCCAGCAGAACGGATAATCATGGGCAAACGGCACGGCGGCAAACAGCAGGCCGCGGGCCTTGAGGTCCTCCAGAACCAGCGCGTCGACGTCCTTGACGAACACGCCCGGCCACTTGGTCTCGGCCGTCATGCAGCCCTGCGCATCGACGAAGTTGACGAACGGCACGTCGTTGTCACGGCAGACGCGGTAGTCGTCCTCGCCGTAGGCCGGCGCGATGTGAACGATGCCGGTACCGTCGCTCATGGTGACGTACTCGTCGCACACGACAAACCAGGCCTTCTTCTTGAGCTTGCCGACGGCAAAATCAAACAGCGGCACATACTCCATGCCGGCGAGCTCAGCGCCCGGCATCTCGGCGAGAACCTCGCTCTCCGTGCCCGGGTAGATCGCCTCGATCAGCGCCTTAGCCATGATGATGGTCTGGCCGTCGACGATGAACTTGCAGTAGGTGTCGTGCGGGTTGACGCACAGCGCCAGGTTGGACGGCAGGGTCCACGGC
>JAFSCW010000112.1 GCA_017436605.1 Clostridia bacterium
GCAAGTCCACCCTGTTCAACGCGATCACCAAGGCGGGCGCGGAAGCGGCGAACTATCCCTTCTGTACCATCGAGCCCAATACCGGCATGGTCACCGTGCCGGACGAGCGGCTGGATAAGCTGGCCGCCATGTACAACCCCAAGAAGAAGACGCCGGCCGTCATCGAGTTTGTCGATATCGCGGGTCTGGTCAAGGGCGCGAGCCGCGGCGAGGGCCTGGGCAATAAGTTCCTCAGCCACATCCGCGAGTGCGAGGCGATTGTGCACGTCGTGCGCTGCTTCGAGGACGACGACATCATCCGCCATGCGGACAGCGTTGGCCCGCAGCACGACATCGAGACGATCAACCTCGAGCTGATTGCCGCCGACCGCGAGACCGTCGCCAAGCGCGCCGAGCGCGCGACCAAGATGCTCAAGACCGGCGAAAAGAAATTCGCCGAGGAGAGCGAGCTGGGCAATAAGCTCCTCGCGCATCTGGATAATCTCCAGCCGGCGCGCACCTGCCCGATGACGGATAAGGAGCGCGAGATTGCGCGCGAGTGGTTCCTGCTGACCACCAAGCCGGTCATCTACGCCTGCAACATCAAGGAGGACGACCTGGGCAAGGCCGAGGACGAGCTGCCGGGCGTGCCGGAGGTCAAGGCCATCGCCAGGGAAGAAAACGCCAAGGTGCTCGTCATCTCCGCGAAGATCGAGGAAGACATCGCGCAGATGGACGAGGACGAGAAGGCCATGTTCCTGGAGGAGCTGGGCATCGGCAAGAGCGGTCTGGACCGCCTCATCGCCGAGGGCTATGACCTGCTCGGCCTCATTTCCTTCCTGACCGCCGGCGAGGACGAGTGCCGCGCCTGGACGATCAAGAAGGGCACCAAGGCGCCGCAGGCCGCCGGCAAGATCCATTCCGATTTCGAGCGCGGCTTCATCCGCGCGGAGATCGTCGCCTTCAAGGATCTCGAGGAGAACGGCACGATGCTCGCCTGCAAGGAGAAGGGCCTCGTCCGCTCCGAGGGCAAGGAGTACGTCATGCACGACGGCGACGTGACCCTCTTCCGCTTCAACGTGTAAGCCGGAATCATTCGGCATATAAGCAAAAGAACCGCCCGGTAAGCGGTTCTTTTCTTTTTTCTAATGGGCCTGGTTACTTCTTGGCGTAGGAGCCGCACATGCTCTCGTCGCATTTGCCGGAATGGCAGTTGCAGTTCGGGCGCACGTCGATGGCCTCAAGCTCGCAGATGTTCTTCTGGCTGTGATGGCGGCAGGTTTCCACGGAACAATGAATGGTCTGGTTCAAACGGTTTCCCTCCATGATAATCGGATTGAGCGGATGCTCGGCATTATTGTGTCCGGGCTGCGCGGGATTATGCGCGCTGCTTTGACCAGTTCGCGATTGCATTGCGATGAATTAGAGGATATAATAGAAGTTAGATTCTTCCCTGAAACGAGCGATGAAAAGGAGAGATCATCATGGAATATACGACGCTGGGCAAGACGGGACTTCGCATTTCGCGCATGGGCTTTGGCGGCATTCCGATCCAGAAGGTGGACGTCGGAACCGTCAGAAAGCTGATGGAAAGCCTTGCCGAAAAGGGCGTAAACTATATTGATACCGCGCGCGGCTATACCGTGAGCGAAAGCTATCTGGGCGAGGCGCTCGAGGGCATGCGCGAAAAATTCGTGATCGCGACCAAGTCCATGGCGCGCACGAAGGAAGCGATGGAAAAGGACATCGAGATCAGCCTTGCCAATCTGCGCACCGATTATATTGACCTGTATCAGGTGCATAATCCGTCCCTTGCCGATCTGCAGGCGGTCTGCGCGCCGGGCGGCGCGCTGGAGGCGCTTCAGGCGGCGAAGGCTGCGGGCAGGATCGGCCATATCGGCGTGACGGCGCACATGGCGACGGTCTTTGAGGCGGCGCTGGAGATGGACTGGGTCGAGACGATCATGTTCCCCTACAACATCGTCGAGACGCAGGGCGAGGCGCTCATGCGCCGCTGCACGGAGAAAAACATCGGCTTTATTGTCATGAAGCCGCTGGCCGGCGGCGCGCTGGAGGATGCAGCGCTGGCGATGCGCTTTATCGCGGCGAATCCGGACGTCTCCGTCGTCATCCCGGGCATGTACGATCAGAAGGAAATCGACCAGAACCTCGCGGCGATGGAGGATACCTCTGCGCTGAACGGGGAGGAGCTTGCGAAAATCGAGACCATCCGCCGCGAGCTGGGCACCCAGTTCTGCCGCCGCTGCAATTATTGCCAGCCCTGCACTGCGGGCATCGGCATCAGCGGCATCTTCGTGCTGGAGGGCTATCTGCAGCGCTATGGCCTGGGCGACTGGGCGAAGGGCCGCTACGCCGCCATGGCGAAGAAGGCGGGCGACTGCGTGGACTGCGGCGTCTGCGAGGCGCGCTGCCCGTATCAGCTGCCCATCCGCGAGATGCTCAAGCGCTGCAAGGCGGAATTCGGAGCCTGAGCATGAAAACACTCCGCAGATTTTTTCCGCTTGCGGTGTGGGCCGCGCTGCTGCTGCCGTTTTTCCTCGGCGCGCGGGCTGCCCATCCGGCGACGGACGACTTCACCTTTGCGCTGTATACCCATCCGACCTGGGTAGAGACAGGCAGCCTGCCCCATGTGCTCAAGGATGCGCTCAGCTATGCGCTGCGCACATGGCGCGACTGGCAGGGGACGATCACGGGCGTCGTCGTCATGACGCTCAATCCCATCGTCTTTTCGCTCGAGCATTATGGCGTGCATGCCGTCTTCCTGCTTGCGGCGCATCTGCTTTCGTGGTTTGTGTTTATCCGCCACATGTTCGGGCGCAGGCTGAAGCTCTCCGCGCGCAGCTGGGGCGGGCTGTATCTCGTGCTTTCGGCATGCTCGCTGGTGTTCATGCCGGATATCGTCGAGGGCATTTACTGGTTCAACGGCGCGTGGTTTTATACCGGCGCGCAGGCGGCGGCGCTGGTCACGCTGGTGCTCTGCGATCGCTTTGCGGAAAGAGGCGCGCAGGGAGCCGGGCGGCTGTTCTTTGGCCTGCTGTGCGCCGGTCTGCTCCTGCTGCTTGGCATGGATAACTACATCACCGCGATGATGACGGCGGCTGCGCTGTTCATGATGGCGCTCCAGCGCCTCTGGGCGCGCGACAGACAGGCGGCGATCCGCACGGCGCTATTCCTGCTGCCCATCGGTCTGGGCCTTTTGATCTCGGTGATCGCGCCGGGCAACAGCGTGCGCATGGAGCGCGACGGCGCCTATGAGGGCGGCCCGCTGTGGCTGCTTTCCTCCATCGGCTGGACGATGCGCGACGCGGCGGGGTATTTTGTCCGCTTCTCGATCAAGACGCCGCTGCTGGCGCTGGCGCTTTTGATGATGCCGCTGCTGGCGAAGGAGATGGACGGCGCACCGGAGCGCGCTCGCCGCTGCCCGCCGATCTGGGCGACGCTGCTGGGGGCCTATCTGATTCTGTGCGCGATGATCATTCCGCATATGTACTCTTCCGGCTATGCCGGTTCGGGCCGCGTGGTGAACATGTATCATCTGTATGTGCTGCTGGCTGTCCCGGCTGCGCAGGCGCTCGTGCTTCTCCGCCTCGCGCCGGGGACGCGGGCCATGCTCGCGGGCGGCCGCGCAAGGGCGGTCTGCTGCGCGCTGGGCGTCGCCGCGCTGGCGCTGTGTCTTGCGCTGGGGCAGATGGACAATTATCACAAGCTGGTCCGCGATCAGCGGGACGGCACGCAGGAAGCCTATATTGCGCAGTTTGAAAACGAGTATGCGCTCTGCCGCGGGGCGGAGCTGGGCAGCGATCTGGTCGTTCCCGCGTGGACGGTGCAGACCATGACCGGCAAGCCGACGCTCTACGAGGATGCATCCATGTGGACCAACGAGGCGCTCGCGCAGTATTTCGGCCTGCGCAGCGTGCGCGTGGGAGAATGAACGACAATCGACATGCCGCCGGCAGAGGCGGCATTTTATTGCCCCGGGAGGGAATATGCTGAAGC
This sequence comes from Clostridia bacterium, assembly GCA_017436605.1. Taxonomy (GTDB): domain Bacteria; phylum Bacillota; class Clostridia; order Christensenellales; family Aristaeellaceae; genus Ventricola. The sequence continues at coordinate 3,997 of JAFSCW010000112.1, forward strand.
GAATCATTCCGCTCCTTGCGCTGGCGCTGCTTTTCGGCGGCGCGCAGGCGCAGGAGCTGTATACCGAAATGCCGTATCATCTGCGCGTCGTCCAGACGACGCAGGAGCAGGAAACGGACGAGGGCGTCGTGCTGCGCAGGACATACCCCGAGACGAAAAACGCCGAGGTCAATGCCCGGATGCGCGGGCTGGTCGCCGCCATGGCGGAGAATGCGCTGGCTGCTGCCGGGCAGGAGGAGCGCGGCGAAGGGACGATCATCGACGCGGGCGCCGTCATCACGCGGACGGGCACGAGCTGGATGAGCTTTCTGACGCTCTGCGAAACCGTGCAGGACAAGCGGCAGACGGCGATTCTCCATGAGGCGCGCGTATACGACGTCGAAACCGGCGAGCAGATCCGGATGGAGGACGTCTTCCCGGCAGGGAGCGAGGCATGGACGCTGATGGCGGGCGAGATCCGCCGGCAGCTGAGCGCGGCTTTCCCCGGCGAGGAACCGGACGGCGCGGCGCTTGATGCGCTATGCGCGCCCGAACAGCTGGCAAAGGCGGATTTCACGCTGGGCGCCGTGCGCATGACGCTGAGCTTCCGCGCGGACGCCGTCTATCCCGGAAAGCATACGCTCCTGCATGTGCATCTGTACTATCCGCAGATCCGGGAAATGATGACCCCGCGCGCGCAGGCGCAGACGGACAACAGCCGCTTCCCGATGGCGGCGCTGACCTATGACGACGGCCCGGCGCGCGGGCATACGCGCACGGTGCTCGACGAGCTGAGGAAATACGGCGCACAGGCGACGTTTTTTGTCATCGGGGATCAGATGCAGAAGAATCTGGATATCCTCGCCCGCCAGCAGGACAGCGCCTATTCGATTCAGTCCCATACCTATACGCACAGCTATCCGGGTCAGCTGGATCGCGACGAGGCCTTTTCGGAAAAAGCGCGCCTTGCGCAGGAGCTCGCCGCCATCACGGGCATGCAGCCGACGATGATGCGCGCGCCCGGCGGGATGGAGGAGCGCTATATCGAATGGGAAATCGGCTATCCGCTGATGCACTGGTCGCTGGCCAGCGGGGATTCCGGCAGCGACAAGGTGGACAGCATCGCGCAGAAGGTCATCGGCGCGGTGGACGACGGCGAGGTTGTGCTGATGCATGATCTCAACCCGTATGCCCGTCAGTACAGCGCACGGATTCTGAAAAACCTGACGGATCGGGGCTTCCTGCTGGTGACGCTGGAGGAGCTCTACGCGCGGGCGGGCATGGCGCTGGATCATGAGACCGTGTACTATTCCCCTTCCCGGGCGGAGAAGAAATAGGAAACAGACAGGCAGCCTTGTTCTGTCGAAGAACAAATAAATTGTCATATATATAACGATATGACACAAAAAAGACATATAATATCGCGATTTTAAAGAAACATACTATACAAGCGCAGAGCAATATGATATTATATTATCAATAGGGGCACGTGCTCCAAAGAAAAAGGAGGATGAATACATGAAGAGAATCCTTTCTTTCGTTCTGTGCATGGCGATGCTGTTCGCGCTTTCTTCCAGCGCGATGGCGTTTACTGCCGGTACGTATGAAGGCGAAGCGCAGAGCTTCGGCGGCCCGCTGAAGGTGGCCGTGACTGTTTCTGAGACCGCGATTGAGAAGATCGAGGTCATCTCCCATGGCGACACGCAGGGCATTTCCGATGCGGCCTACGCGAAGGTGCCTGAGGCGATTATCGCCGGCCAGAGCGTCGCGGTGGATACCGTGGCGGGCTGCACCGTGTCCAGCCAGGGCATCATCGACGCCGTGACCGCGGCGCTGCTGGCGTCCGGCGCGACCCAGGAAGAAATCACCAAGGAAGTCGCCGTCGCGGAAGCTGCGCCGGCTGAGCTGGAAACCAAGTCCGCCGACGTTATCGTCATCGGCGCGGGCGGCGCGGGCATGACCGCGGCTGTCGAGGTTCTGCGCGCGGGCGGCAGCGTCATCGTCGTGGACAAGATGCCGTCTGTCGGCGGCAACACCATCGCGGCCGGTTCCGCGCTGAATGCGGCCGGCACCGAGATCCAGGCCGCCGGCACCATGGCTGCCTCCGGCATCGCCGCCGTCGAGGAGAAGCTGGCGCTGGAGCCGAAGAACGAAACCATGGCCCGCTGGCAGGAGAGCGTCCGCAAGGATCTGGAAGCCTACAAGGCGTCCGGCAGCAATCAGGTGTTCGACTCCATCGATCTGCATAAGCTGCAGACCTACGTGGACGGCGACTATGTGGCCAAGGTCGAGCTCGTTGAGATCCTGGGCAATGGCGCGCCGCAGGCGATCAAGTACCTCGAGGAGCTCGGCATGCAGTGGGCTCCGGAAATCACCACCGCAGTCGGCGCGACCTGGCCGCGTTCTCATCAGCCCACCCGCAGCTTCGGCGGCTCCGGTTCCGACTTCGTGCTCCCGCAGACCGAGTTTGTCAAGGCCAATGGCGGCGAAATCATCCTGGAGCACAAGGTTGAAGAGCTGATCATGGAAAACGGCAAGGTTGTCGGCGCGAAGGGCACTGCGACCGACGGCACCCCGTTTGAATACCGCGCGAACAAGAGCGTCGTTCTGGCGACCGGCGGCTTCGGCGCGAACGTTGAGCTGCGCCAGAAGTTCAACAAGCACTGGGCGAACCTCGACGCCTCCGTTCCGACCTCCAACATGCCGTGCGCGACCGGCGACGGCCTGGTTCTGGCCGAGGCTGTCGGCGCGAACCTGATCGGCGTGGAATGGATCCAGATGGTTACCGGTTCTTCCTCCGCGGGCGTGACCGCGTCCATCGCCAATAATATCTACGTCAACGCGAACGGCGAGCGCTTTGTCGCCGAGGATTCCCGCCGCGACGTGCTCTCCGGCGCCGTGCTGGAGCAGCCGGGCAGCTTCTTCTGGCTGCTGGTGGATTCCAAGACCATGTGGGATCTGATGGGCGGCAAGCACTACAACGGCAAGACCGTCGATCAGCTCAAGGAAATCGGCCTGCTCGAGGCTGAGACCATCGAAGAGCTGGCCGTCCTGATGGGCTGCGATCCGGCGACCCTGCAGGCCTCCGTTGACCAGCATAACAAGGCCGTGACCGGCGAGGAAGCCGATCCGCTCGGCCGTCAGGTGTACGAGTTCACCTTTGACAAGGGCCCGTACTACGCCGGCAAGGGCTATGCGATGGTGCATCATACCATGGGCGGCGTCGAAATCAATGAGAACTGCGAGGTTCTCGACGTAAACGGCAACCCGATCCCGGGCTTCTATGCTGCGGGCGAGGTGACCGGCGGCATCCACGGCGGCAACCGCCTGGGCGGCAATGCGATCGCGGACATCATCGTCTTCGGCCAGATCGCGGGCCAGAACGCTGTGAAGTAATCAAGGGACTGCGCATGACGCGCCGGGGAACCGGCGCGGTTCATGCATCGGGCGTCTCCCTCCGCTGCTGAGGGAGAACTCAAGGCAGCAAGAAAAGCGCTTTCTCCTCATCGGGGAGAAAGCGCTTTTTCTATTCGGGCGTGTACAAAGAACCGGATGGAAGGAAAATGGGATCATCGCTGCGCATGGTCGGGAAGTCCATCCCGGTTGAGCGCGATGGTCACGACGCAGCGGCCCGTCAGCTCGATCGGATCCAGATGCTGCGTATGCAGCGCGACGAGCGCATTGCGCCGCTCGTCCTCTGTGGCGTAGGACTGCGCAGAGGCGGCTTTAAGCGCGCTGTGGGCGCTTTCGCCGAGGCCAAGCTTAATGACCGTCGCGCTGATGCGCGAGGGCGCGTAGACCCGGTTAAACGCGTCATCCGGGCCGTCTTCCAGGAAGCGATACTGGACGTGGTACTCAAAATCGCGGCTGAAGAATTCGCCTTCCAGCGCGCGCGGCAGCGAATCGAGCACATACAGCGCGCCGGATTCATACAGCGTTTGGGCGTGCAGCAGGAGCGAGACGTAATGCCCGTTTGCGCCGGAGCGAAGCGGCGCGTGCGAATCGGACTTGCCTGCCCCGGCGTAGCTCAGGCAGAGCGTGGCGTCCTTGCAGCCCGCCTCGTAAAGCGCGTCCATGATCCGCGCGATCTCGTACCAGCTGTTTTGCACATAGGCGCGGCCGATGAGGACGTCGGGCATCTGCCCGCTGCGCAGCAGTTCGCTGACGACCTGACCATCGAGCGTGTCATTGCCGGCGGCGATGCTTCCCGGGAAGCCGGCGACGTATTTGCCCAGCGCGGGATGGCGTTCCTTGGTGGCCTCGCGCTGCGCCTTGTCCATGAGCCGGTCGATGAGGTTGATGGAAATGTGATCGCGCTTATACATGCCGTCCGGAACCATCAATTTCGTGGTCTCAAAGACGATCTGATAGGCGTCCTCGCGGTCTGTGACGCCGAGGCTGGCGATGATGCCATTGGCGACGCAGACAGGTCCGCAGCCGCAGTTGTTCAGGCAGCTGCCGCGATAGGGGAAGAGATAGACGGCTTCCTCCTGCTGGGAAACGATCGACAGATCGCGCATATGCAGATCAAAGGGGTCTGTGAGCTCGGGAAGGGGCTGAAGGATGGGGTTTTTGTAATCGTCCGCGTCGGCGCATGCGGGAAGCGCGAGCAGCATGGAAAGCAGAAACAGGAGTAAGCGGGTCATAAAACCTCCGGATCAGGGGATCAGATTTCGATGTGATGTGCGTGGCTGATATGCATCTGGGTATACATGATGACCTTGTCGCCCTCCTGCATGACCAGATCGCCGTTCGGAATGAGCACCTTGCCGCGCCGCCTGACCATGATGATGATCGATTGGCGGGAGATATCCAGGTCGCGGATCTTCTCGCCGACCCAGCGGCTGTGCTTGAGCAGGACGATTTCCTTGAGGTTGATATGCTCATCCTTGCTGAAGGAGGCGGCGCCCAGAACGATGGTATCCCCTTCCTGCAGAATGGTATCGCCGCGCGGGACAATGACGCGCCCGCGGCGCTGGATGACGGCGACGATGGTTTCCTTCGGAAAGCCGACGTCCTTGATCGGATGACCAATCCACTTATCACCCTTAACAAGATGCACCTTGATGAAGTGAACGTCCTCCGTGCTGACATATTCGCTCATGCGCTTGATTCGCGAATACTGATCGACGAAGCCTGCGGAAATAATACCAGTGGGGATAGCGACCATGCCCACGCCGAGGAAGGTGATGACAATCGAGAAGAGACGGCCGACCGTGGTGATGGGATAGATATCGCCGTAGCCAACAGTCAGCAGCGTCGAAACAGCCCACCAGATGCCGGAAAAGGCATTGGTGAATACGTCGGGCTGCGCCTTGTTTTCAAGGCTGTACATGCAAAGGCTTGAGGCGAGGAGCAGCACGGCAATGAGGAAAACGGAGGAAATCAGCTGCTGCCGCTTGCTGGCGATGACCTCGGTGATAACGCTCAGCGAATCGTAATAGGCATTGATGCGGAACAGGCGGAAGATGCGCACGACACGGAACATGCGGAAGGCGACCGTTCCGGAAGGGAAGAAGATGGGCAGATAATACGGGAGAAAGCAGCACAGATCGACCAGACCGCTGAAGGAGAACAGATACTTCAGCAGTGCGCGCAGTTCGGAAAGCCGCGGATAACGGAAGCGGACGGTAATCAAGCGCAGGAGAAAATCAAACGCAAAAAAAGCAACGGTCACCGCTTCGATGTGAAGCAGAAGTGCGCCATAGGAAAGACGGATGTCTTCATAGGTATACAGTATGCTGGCGAAGAGGTTGACGACGATGCTGAGCATGTTGACGATGTCATAGGCGCGGCTGACATAATCTCCTTGTGCGCCAACCTCGATGATTTCAAAGATGCGCTTGCGGACAGCATGCACAGATGTTGTCTTCTGCATAGGCGGTACACTCCCCAGTATGGTAATTGATATTTACCATTATAGAGGAGAGGCATAGGAAGAACAAATGCCATGCAGAATTCTTAATGTGATCTTAATACAATCTTTATACAAAAGGAGGCAAGGGAAAAACAAACCACCGGGCTGGCCGGTGGTTTGCTGATGAATGAGGTCGGATCAGGCGTGAACCTTCTTCATGCCGAGGATGACGAGCATCGCGGCGGAGAGGACGAGGGCCATGCCGTAGAGCATCACGTTGCTCTCATCGCCGGTGGCCGGAACCGGATACTGGGTGTAGAGCGGGTCGATATCCTGATGGCTGCCGCTGTCGTAGTTGAACAGGGAAGCCTTGAGGAGGATGCCGACGGAAGACGGATACTCGGCAGCCTCGACGTCCTCGCTGGTGGTACGGGCCATCGGAGCGACCGGCGGCACCAGATCGAAAATGTTGTAGGTGAAGCTGTTGCTCATGTGGTCGTCGTTGAAGAAGCACTCGCGCTCGATGTACTGATAGGTCTTGCCATCGACGGTGATCTCCATGACCAGCGGGACGTACAGATCCGGGTTGGTATCCTTGGTGTGCTTGGAATCCGGGATCTCAGCGAAGTACTCCTTGATGCCTTCGTTCGCTTCAACCATCACGGTGACCTCGCCGGTCTGAGCGTTGTAATCGACGCTGCCGGTCATCAGGCTCTTCACGAGGCCGCTCTTGTCCAGATTCGGGGCGTACATCTGATTGCGGACGTACTCGATGCCCTCCTGGAAGTGCGGGACGTAGAACGCGCTGTTGTGCTCGCCGTTCTCGATGAAGAAGTAGTGATCGACGTCCATCTCTTCGAGCTTCTGGTTCAGGCGGATCGCCGGCATACCGAAGTCGTAGGAGTCCTGGTTGCCGCAGATGAAGTACATGCCGTAGTTATCCATGTACTCGGCGGAGGTAGCGTTGGCGATAGCCAGGGGCTGATCGTTCGGATTGCCCATGTCAATGGCGCCGAAGAAGCTGACAACACCGGAGAAGTGGTTCGGATTGCGCAGGCCGATCGCGAAGGCACCGTAGCCGCCCATGGAGCAGCCGGCGGTCAGGCGATAACGGGAGTCGTTGATCGCGCGGTAGTTTTCCTCGATGTGCGGGATCAGATCTTCAATCACCATGGTCTCGCGCTTGTCGCGCCAGAAGCCGCCCTCGTCGCTGTTCGGCGCGACGACGATCATCTCGTCGCCGGTGCGGGCGATCAGCTCATCCATGTGCTTGTCGATCTTATCGGTCATGTAGGAAGTGTGATCGGAGTTGAACTGATGCAGCAGGTAGACGGTCGGGTAGAACTTGTCGGTCTCGTGATAGCCTTCCGGCAGGTAGATCAGGTATTCCATCTCCTGGCCCATGGCCTCGGAGTAGTAGGTTTCCTCGTAGAAGCGCGCGCTCTCGGCCGCGCCCTGCTTGGCCGCGTAGGCTTCCTCGCTGTACAGGCCGACGTCCGCCTCATACCAGCCGCCGCCGCCGCCGGAGGTATCGTTCCAGTTGCGGATGATGATGGTGTTCTCCGCGCCGCGCTTGAGCAGGCTCGGATCGACGTAGAAGGAGCTGTACGCAGCCCAGGTGGTTTCGCCCGTGGTCGTGCCGTTCTTCATGCCGGTCTCGCCGATCAGCGTGCCGTTGAGGAAGACCTGTCCGCGGTCGTCCATGCGGCCGACGGTGATGACCGGGCTGTCGGAGGTGAACTTCTCATCGACGTAGAAGGACTTGACGTAGTAGCCGGAGCCGCAGATGAACAGGTCAGGCATATACGGCGCGTACATGCTCATCATGCCGAGCTTGTCCCAGGTCCATTCCTTGGAAACGTTCTCCATCGTCACGTCGCCGTAGCCGAAGAACCAGTTCTTGCCCGGCTGCACGACGGACCAGCCGGCGGCCTTCGCCTTGTCGGAGGTCATGGAGAGGATGTCGCTGGACGGCATGCCGGTGTCGATGCCGCCGTACTTGAAGTACCAGTCGCCCATCAGGTCGATCGCCTGATTCGCGCCGTCGTAAACCGGAGCCTTGGTGTTGAAGAGGGTGGTCTCGGTCACGAAGGACTTGTTGCCCAGCACGGTGACGTAGAGCTCAACGCCCGCAGCGCTGTCGACAGTCTTGTTCGGGATGGTCATGGTGCCGGTGTAGGTGCCCGGGCCGGCGACGGCCACGTTCACGGAATCGGCAACGCCGATAACCTTGCCGGTTTCCGTATCGGTGAGGTTGGCGGAAACCTTCATGGTCGTATTCTGGGTGGTGAAGCTGGCAAACGCATTGGAGAGCGTGATGGTGAAGGTGGCGTCGGTAGAGCTCTCGCTCGGGTCGAGCACGGCCTTGTCCAGCGCGATCTCGCCGGTGATCATGCCCAGCTGCATCCAGTCGGACAGACGATCAGCCACGCGGGCGACGGACTCATTCAGGAACGCGGCATCGAACTTGCCCGGGCGGACGGTGAACTCCTGATGCTGCGCGTCGGTACCGATGCCCAGAATTTCATAGCCCAGATCGTTGGAGGAACCGGACATGTTGGTCCATTCGTCGTCGACCGGAGCGTCGACATAGACGAAGAGATTGCTGTACACGGACTTGCTGACGCTCTTCATGGTGTTCAGCACGCTGCCGGAATACGGGTTGGCGCTGCTGGCGAAATCGCCGCGGATGCTGGCGACGGCGCTGAAGAGGTTCGGGGCCGTGATCGCGCTGGAGCCGTCGGACAGGGTGAGCATGTAGGCCATGTGGCCGCCCACGCCGGTACCCACGACAGCGCGGTGGCTGGCGCTCGGGATGACGCTGTAGTTGGCTTCGATGTCCGCAATCAGCGCAGCCATGTCGGCATGCAGCTCGCTGCCCTTAGTGAAGGTGGTCTCGACGATCACCATGTCCATGATGTCGCCGGCGGCCATTTCAGCCTGCAGCTTGCTGGCCAGCTTGCTGCTGTGATCCGCATAGCCGTCTTCCGGCATGACGTACACGACCGGATACTGGACGTCCTTGGTGTAGCCGGAGGGGGTGATGACGTTGCCCTTGGCAGCGGCGCCCGCGGCAGCCGGGATGGCCAGACAAACGACCAGCAACATCACGGCCAGAACGAAAAGCTTCTTCGTCTTCATGAGTGTTTCTCCTGTCTTTTGATTTGCGTAATTGCCATAAATAACCATGATTACAGTATGGATATATGATACCATTGTTAAAATGCATAAGTAAATAAACTATCGGATAATTCTTTATTAAATTGTTGTAACATATCAAAATTTGAAGAAATCGGCACAAGATATTGTGTTCGAACACGGCAAAAGGGCATTGTTTCAGAGGGAAAAGAAATGCGCCGCGCCTGTTGAGAAGCACGGAAGGATATGCTATAATACCAAATTACAATGCAGTATACGTGAATGCGGCTTCGCATTCCGAAAGGAGATAAAAATATGAAGAAGAGAATTGCCCTTCTGGCGTTTGTCTGCCTGCTGCTGGCCGGCTCCTGCGCGCTGGCGAAGGAACACGACAAGCACGGCTACGGCTCCTGGCGCACCAAGCGCGCGGCGACCTGCACGCAGACCGGTCTGCAGTTCAAGTACTGTAACGGCTGCGACCACTGGGAAAAGCGCGAGCTGCCCCGCCTGCCGCACGACGTGGCGGAGTGGACGGTCACGACCGAACCGACCTGCACGTCCATCGGCTTCAAGCGCGGCTATTGCGCGATGTGCGAAAGCGACGTGACCTATGTCATGGAAGAGCTGGAGCACGCCTACGACGAGGGCACGGTCATCACCGAGCCGACCTGCGTCAAGGCGGGCAAGGCGGAATACACCTGCACCGGCTGCGGCAGGAAGAAGACCGGCTCGCTGGATAAGCTGGGCCATACCTCGGATGACTGGACGATCACCAGGGAACCCAAGGGCGCCAACAAGGGCACCCGCAAGGCGATCTGCGCCCGCTGCGGCGAGGAGGTTACCGAGCGCTTCTATTGGGAGGGCTCCCTGTATGAGGATATGGAGCCCTGCGACGAGGTCATCTATCTGCAGCATATGCTCAGCGAGCTGGGCTATTATAAGGGAAGCATCCGCTCCGGTACGTATGGTAATCTGACCGGCCGCTCTGTCGCGAAGTTCCGTGTCGCTCAGGGGCTGGAATCCAGCACCGTCGCCGATCCCGAAACGATCGAGCTGCTGCGCAGTGTCTTTGAGGAGACGACCGGCAAATCCGCGCAGGAGCTGACCGTGGAGCAGATCCTGCTTCAGCACGCGGAATAACGCGAACCAAAGAATACCCAAAAGGGGCTGCAGGCCTGTGCCTGCGGCCCTTTTTTGCGCATCACAGCAGAAAAGCGGCCTCTCCTGGGAAGAGAGGCCGCTTTTTGGGCGATTCGGGATAGGGCGGGATTACAGATCGACGCCGAGGAAATGCTTGGCGAGGATGCCGACGATGAAGGAGATGACGGCGACGCTGACGCTGATGCCGGCCATCTCGAGGAAGCGCGGCTTGAAGGGCTTGTCCTGCGCGATGGAGGTATAATAGGTAAAGCCGGCGATGATCAGAATGACGATGGCGAGCATGCAGATCAGTGCGGCGATGTACTGCGCCGAGCTCAGCAGCAGATACGGCAGGATCAGCAGGATGACGGTGATCAGATAGGCGACGCCGGTATAGCTGCAGGATTTCAGCGCGTCGGTGCGGCCTTCGCTTCTGGCGGCGAGGAATTCGCTGGAAGCCATCGAGAACGTCGCGGAGATGCCGATGATCAGGCCGGAAAGCGCGATCAGGCGCGTGTTCTGCATCGCGAAGGTGAAGCCTGCGAGGGAGCCTGTCAGCTCGACGAGCGCATCGTTGAGGCCCAGCACCATGCTGCCCACATACTGCAGGCGTTCTTCGTCGAGCATGCCCAGCAGCGCGCGCTCGTGTTCCTCCTCCTGCGCGTGGATCAGCATGCTCTCGGGCACCTCATGGGCGAGCGCTTCGTATTCCGCCTGCGCGTTTTCCTCGCCGCGCTCCATGAGCTTGACGGCGAAGGTGAAGCCAAGGATTCTGGCCATGAGCTTATACCAGAAAACCTTGCCGCGCTCCGGCTTCAGCTCGGCGCCGGTGTACTTTTTCCAGATTTCGTAATGCGCGTGCTCCTCCTTGCTGAGGCGCTGAAGGATCTTCTTGTTCTCCTCGCCCTTGGCAAAGCGGGCGATTTCCGCGTAGATGACGCTTTCCGTCAGCTCGCTCTGCTGCATCCTGCGGATGATATTCAGAGAAGCCTGTGATACGTTAGGGCTCATCAAAAATCCCTCCGTTTCTTTTTGGATTTCGGTATATAGCATTATTATAAAGGAATATCGCGTGCAATGCAATGCGCTCGGCGATATGTCTGAATCCGGAAATGAAAAGGGCGGCCGTCTGCGTTTGGCTGCGGAAGGAACCGCAGGCGCAAAGGCCGCCCGATGGAGCGGGATTACAGGATCATGTTGGCCAGCTGCATGATCAGCGGCAGGGAGAGGATGGAGAAGATCGTGCTCAGCGCGACGGTCTGGCAGGCGTAGGGGTAGTCGCTGTTGTACAGCTGCGCATAGACCGCGACATTGGAGCCGACAGGCGCGGCGGCGCCCAGCAGCACGATCAGGCGGATATCCCGGGAGACGGGCACCAGCGCCAGCACCAGGAGCGTGGCGAGGGGGATGATCAGCAGGCGAACGGCGCTGACGAGGTAGAGCTTGCGCGTGGTGACGAGGGTCTTGAATTCCGTCTGCGCCAGATACACGCCCAGAACGATCATGGCCAGCGGGCCGTTGAGGGCGGCGACGCCGTCCAGCGCGCCGGTGACCACGGAGGGCAGATGGCTGCCAAGGCCGGTGATGAAGATCGCAAAGCCGATCATCGGGGCGAGGAGCATGGGATTGAGCAGCACGTCCTTGAGGACGAACGGCTTCTTCTCCTTGCGCAGCAGGGACGCGCCCCAGGTCCACTGGAAGAAGTTCACAAACACGACCAGACCGCACAGATACAGCGGGGACTCCGGGCCGAAGATCGCCGTGACCAGCGGGATGCCCATGAAACCGACGTTGGAAAACGCGCTGGAGAAGCAGTCCAGCGGATCCCTGCGGTAAAACAGCCAGCCCAGCAGCATGGCGACGGCATGCGCGACGCCGCCCAGCAGGAAGCTGAAGCCCAGCGCGCTGAGGTTGTCCATGGAGAAGGGCTTGAGGAAGGAGCGGATGATGACCACCGGCAGAACCAGCCAAAGGAGCATTGTCGCGATGCAGCGGCTTCCCTCCTTGGTCAGCTTGCCCGTGCGGTAGAGCGTGAAGCCCATGAGCATGTAAAGGCCCATCGTAATGGTCTGCTTGAGAATGATGCCTGCCATCTGCATAAGGTTACCTCCAAAGATAATCATAAAATGATGGGAAAAGCAGTCAGCGGATCCGGGCCTTGTGATGGACAGCCCAGATGGATGGGGTCACGCCTGTAACGGCCTTGAATGCGCGGTTGAAGTGGCTCGTGTTCTGATAGCCGACGCGCTCGGCGATTTCATACAGCCTGCAGCTGCCTTCGAGAATCAGCCGCTGCGCCTGCTCGATGCGCTCCTTGCGCAGGTATTCGCGGAAGGTGACGCCGCTGAGCTGGCGGAACAGCGTGCTGAAATAGCCGGGGGTAATATGGAGCATGCCGGCGACGTCCTCGAGCGACGGGTTTTCCATGTAGTGCTCGGCGATATACGCCTTTGCCTGCGCGACCAGATGCTGATCGCGCTTTTCCGTGTTCTGCTGCAGCATGCCGACGTTATGGCGGAAGGTATCGGAGAGACGCTTGTGCAGCTGGCTCAGCGTCGGCAGGTTTTTGATGCTGCTGACGGCGTCGTAGTGCGTCAGCTTGTTTTCGGCGATGATATGAATCATGGCCGGGATCCGCTCCATGAGCAGATAGACATGGCGGATGAGCATGTTCTTGGTCGCCTGCTCGTCCAGCACGCTGCCGTCGTTGCCGGTGAAGAAATCGAGCAGCGCCTTGTCCGCCGCGTCGGCGTCCATGCGCTGCACGGCGCGCACGAAGCGCTCGAGCGCCTCGCACAGCGCGTCCTCGGAGAGCGGCTCGGCGACGGGGATATCGAAATAGGGCGCGGCCTGCACGGCCAGCGGCTGGGGGCTGTCGTCCCGGGCGGGCGCGAAGACGCGCCCTTCGAGGCGGGGGAGCAGCTCGCTTACCAGACGCACAAGCGATTCGATATGAACGGGCTTGAGCATGTAATCGGCCACGTTCAGCCGGAACGCCTGCCGGATGAGGGCATAGTCGTCGTAGCCGCTGAGCAGGATGACCTCGCAGGCGAGGCGCTGTTCGCGGATGAAGCGCAGGCAGTCCAGTCCGGTCAGGCCGGGCATTTTGATGTCGGTGATGACCAGTGCCGCCGGCACGCGGCAAAGCAGCGCGCGCAGCTCGACGCCGCTGGAGGCGCAGTGCAGGATAAAGCGGTCGGGGAAATGGGTCTTGAGGATATCGCAAAGACCCTTGGTGATGCTGACGTCGTCGTCAGCGAGCACGACATGATAGTTGATCATGATGTTTCCTTTTCGAATTCAATCGGGAGTGTCAGGGTGACGACGGTGGATTCATCCGGGATGCTGCGGATGGTCACGCCGTATTTTGCGCCGTAGCGCAGGCGCAGACGGCGGTGGACATTGCGCAGGCCGATGGCGCGTTCGCCGTTTTCCTCGTCGAGGCGGCGCATCAGCGCCCGGCAGTCCTCCTCGGTCATGCCCTTGCCGTCGTCGCTGATCTGCAGGCAGAGGGTTTCGCTGTCGAGCGGATAACCGAGGACCTCGATGGTCAGCGGGCGCTCTTCGGTGATGCCGTGCTGGATGGCGTTTTCGATGACCGGCTGGAGCATCAGCTTGATGACCATGCATTCGCGGATGCTTTCATCCAGGTGGGAGATCAGCCGGACGCGCTCGCCGTAGTGGTATCCGACCAGCGTCATGTATTCGTTTGCCTTGTCGAATTCGACATGAAGGGGAACCTTGGCGTTCGTCGCGCGCAGACCGTACTGCAGGTTGGCGCCCAGAAGCTCCGCCATCCGCGCGACCTCGTAATCGCGGTTGACGTAGGCGCGCATATGGATACATTCGAGCGTATTATACAGGTAATGCGGATTGATCTGCGTACGCAGGAGCTGCAGCTCCATCTCGCGCGTGGCGACGTCCTTGCGCAGGCCCTCGTTGACCAGCAGGTCAATGCGCGTGGACATGCGGTTATAGGCATGGAACAGGGGCTCCAGATCGGGCGGCAGATCCTCCTCCGTGATGGTCGGGAAGAAGGAATCGGTCGTGGCGTCGAATGCGCTCGTCAGGTGATTGAGCGGATCGAGGATGCCGTGCAGCAGGCTGTGGATGATCAGCACGAACAGGCAAAGCGCCGCAAAGAGGAAGATGAGCAGCAGGAGATTGAACTGAAAGACGGAGAAGATGGCGGACAGCGGCGTGCGGATGATCAGCATGGAATCCTGCCCGTAGGGATAATAGCCGTACGTCCACAGCGTTCCATTCAGAAAGACGGGGCGCGTCGTCAGCTCGCGCAGGGGGAGATCGCGGTCCGGGGGCATACCCGGCGTATTGTCGCTGAAGTTGGAAAAGAGAAGACTTCCTTCATATGAAAGCGCGTACTCCTGCCCAGGCAGGACGCGGAATGAATAGAAGATCTCGTCAAACGCGCTGCGGGGAATGGAGAGCAGATACACGCCCTGGGATTCCAGCTTCAGGGGATCGAACACCGCGCGGGCGATGACGAGCTGATCGTCATACAGCAGCGGAAGCCCGACGGCCTCCCGCTGGCCGGGCGCAAAAAGAACGGCGCCTCCGCGTCTTGCGGTCACCTCATCCAGCCAGCGCGCATCGGCGGCGGAACGGGTCAGATAATAGCTGCTTCCCTGGCGGAGCACGTAAACCGCATTGCCGCTCAGATCGAAGACCGCGACGCTGTCGAGGTGGCTGTGCTGATCCATCATGCCCTTGGCATGCGTATACAGATCGCGGCCAAAACCGTAGTTGTTCTGGATGCGGCCCTTTTCCAGGGCGTTGGCAATGAAGGTGCGCTCGATGGCGCTGTTCAGAATCTGGCCTGCGTATTTGCTGGCCTCGACCGTGCTGCTGATCTGATTGGAGGACAGCGCCGAAATCAGCGCGCAGGCCTGCGCGGTGTCCTGCTGATAGGCGCGGTAATCGTCCAGCGGCTTGTCGATGGCCAGAAAGACGAACAAAAGCGCGCAGATGATGACCTGTATGGCGGCAATGGCCCGCAGGCGAGAGGCGAAGGAAA
>JAFSCW010000113.1 GCA_017436605.1 Clostridia bacterium
CCATGGTTTATTTTGTTTTTCCATAAACAACAGAGATTATCCTGCGCAGCGGAATCATGCGCAGCCACACGCGCTCAAAAAACATCCACCAGAAATCGCCGGGACGGATCAGCTTCCCTTTGCGCTTCACCTTCGTAATCAGTGCAAAGATCTGTTCCCGCCTGACGCCGAATTCGATCTCCGTTTGCGCATCGCCGATGATATCAAACATGTCGCCGCGAACGCGCACGATGCGGTGGAGCACATATTGCCCATTATCCCTTTGATAAAACACAATATCTCCCCGACGGAGCGGCCTGTCCGGCCTGCGGAAAAAAACCGTATCCCGCTGATGAATCAGAAACGGATTCATGCTGCTGCCGGTGACGATGATGCTGACCTCTTTGCCTTCTTCAACAAGCCCCTTCAGCATGCCGATATAGGCTCTGGCGTCGACAAACCGCAAATTGCTCTCCATTGTTTTCCTCCGGTCGTCAGAAATCCATGGCCATTTGGCTGGATTCCTCTTCGCTCAGTTCCGTCACCCTGCCGTCCATGACGCGGTATACGCGCTGGCACATGTTCAGAACGCTCGGTCTGTGCGTCGTAACGATGCAGGTCCTGTTGGGCCGCCGCTTCATAATGCTGCGCAGCACCCTGCGTTCCGTCGTCACATCCAGCGCGGAAGTCGCCTCATCCAGCAGCAGCACCGGCGCATCGCGCAGCACCGCGCGCGCAATGGCAATGCGCTGGGCCTGGCCTTCGGAAAGGCCCCTGCCCCGCTCGCCGACTTTTCTGTGGATGCCCTCCGGCATCCTGCTGACAAAGTCCCATGCGCAGGCGGTTTCAAGCGCCTCGACGATTTCCTCATCCGTCGCATCCCGCTTGACCATGCGAAGGTTTTCGGCGATCGTTCCCGAGAGAATCGTGTTGCCCTGCGGCACATAGGAAAACAGATAGCGCGTATCCGCATTGAGCGGAAGCTCCATGCCGTTTTCTGCGCGGATGACCGCTTCGCCGCCCTTGGGCTGGACAAGCCCCAGAATCAGGCGGATCAGCGTCGTCTTGCCCTCGCCGGAGGGACCGACCAGCGCAATGATTTCTCCCGGCTGCGCAATGAAATCCGACCTGCGGATCACGCGCTTTCCGCGCACATAGCCAAAGCTCAGATCGCGCATCTCGACGGTAAAGCCGCCGTCTGCATACTGATCCAGCTCGCCGCTCTGCGGAATATGCTTTTCCCGCGGCAGATCCACCAGTTCGCGGATGCGATGCGCAGAAATCGAGCTGTTAAGAAACGCCGGGATAATGCCGACCAGACTGGAAAAGGCGCCCGCCAGCTTGCTGCGCTGGGTCATAAACAGCGTCATCGTGCCGTAGGTAATGTCCTTTCGCCACAGACGCCACAGGCAGTAGCCGAAGACCGCACCCTGAACCAATGATCCAAAAATGGAATTCACCACGCCGGTCTTGATCGAGAACATGTTGTACTTCAGGCTGAAATCGCGGCTTTTCCTCTGCCACCAGCGCAGCTTATCGCTGTAATACGGCGCGATGCCGAACGACTTGATCGTATCAATGTTGTAAAATGTTTCAACCTGGAAGCTCATGATCTCGCTGCCCATTTCCTGGGAACGCCGCGCATAGGCGCGCCGGTATTTCATCAGGATGGCATTGAGCGCAAAGCCGAACGGCGCGCCCAGAAAAGCCAGAACAGCCATGAACCAGTCATAGCGCAGGATGACGACAAACGTCGCGATGAAATTATAGATCAGGATGATGATGGACGGCAGCCAGCTGATCGCATTGGAGCTGACCGTACCGATGTCGCTCCTGAATCTGTTGAGCAGATCGCCGTTGGGATAGCGGCTCAGGGCAAGCCAGTCCGCGTCGATGATTTTATCAAAAATATCGCCCTGAATGTCATTGCTGATGGCGATGCTCAGCTTGAGGCTGAACCTGCTGAGAAAATTGCCCACAGTCAGGCTGAGCAGCATGCTCGAAACGGCGACCGTAATCAGCACCCAAAGCTTGTCCGTCTGATACCCGGTGATCACATCCAGCATGTACTTGCTCATCAGGCTGGTGATAATACCCAGCGTCGTATTGACCAGTCCCATCAACGTATAAAACACAATCGCCCATTTGTGGCGCTTGCTATAGGAGAAAATCCACTTCCAGTCGTCGATAATCTCCGTGAACGAACCATCCAGCCATTTACTCATCAGGATATTGAACGATTCAAACGCAACCCTGCTGTTTGCATGCTGTTCATGGTTTTCACGCTGCTCGGACAAATCATTCCCTCCCCGGCTTAGCCCTGCGGGTACAGAGCGGATTCAAGACACCTGACCGCATCCTCGGAAATCGTGCAGCTCAGATGATAGACCGGCACATGCGTAATCAGGTTTTCAATCAGGTCCATCGCCCGCTGCTGGGCTTCCCTGTTCCAGCGGTTGATCGTGATCTGGCTGTATATCTGGGAAAACGCCTGAAACGGCGTCAGGCGCTCCACCGTATCCGTCTTGCCCTGGCTGAGCATGACAATCGCCCGGATCTTTGTATCCTCGTTATGGCAGACCTCCGACGAACCGCATACCGGCCAGCCGCGCGCTGTCCAGCGTCCGTCGATGCAATCCAGCAGCGCCCGGTCGCCGTTGATCACCCGGCTGCCGCGGTGCTTTTCCCACAGGGTCGCCTGCGTGGTTTTGCCGGTTTTCGACGACACCGCATCAGCTTCAAACAGTGCAAAACTCACAGGCAGAATCAACTCATCCGATAACACAGACCGAACAAAAAGCTGCCGATGCAATGCGCTTTATACACTCTCATCCTCATGATACGAGCGAAGCAGCTGCTCACTCCAGACACTACACCACACCACAACAAATTTTGAATTTATCTGAATAGACACGCTTCAGGCGAGCGGCTCTCACAAATATCATGGAACATCAAGGGACTCACTTTTCAAAAAATGAACGCCTAACCAATCATTCTATGCTGCATAAAAAATGAAATAACCTGTATCTGTTCCCCATGGCTTGCAGAAACAAGAGCACTATCTTCCCTGGTATAAAGCAATACTCTATACCCTGCAGAAAACATCTTCCTGAATCTTCCGCTTCCCTTAATCTTATCTACGCAACAGTATATATCAGTACTCAATCATTCCAACAGTTTTCATATCCTGTAAAAAAGAAAGGATTTGCTCCTGAGCCACTTCTCGTTCAACTTCATAGTTTTCAAGAACAAGCTCGACCATTTCCTGAGGAGTATCACACTTTTCAAGATTCAACCAAACAAAACCCGCAACACTGTTTGCTGTAATCAGCCCATTAAACTGCTGAGCCGCTTTTCCTGTCGGCACAATGACGACGTCACCAGCAATTTCTCGCACTACGTAATCCTTTGCAGCCTTCATTCTCCATACTCCTTCTCTTTTTCCATTAATAGTTCGATAAATCGAGCAGTTAACTCGCAATGATATTTTGGCGTACCTGAATACACTCCTGTTTCACTGCACATCGACGCCGCGCAGGTCGAACAAATGGTTTTCATTTTACAACTCAGGCATTCTGATGAAAGCATGACGCAAGAAACGCCTTCTTTTATTTCATTCCACGCCTGAATAAATGGACGATCAAATACCTGCACTGACGGCTCCTGAGTAAAACTGCAGGCACGCATCATTCCATCATAGTCAATCCAGAACACGCTATTTCCAGCGCGGCAGGTGAATCCTTTCTTCACTTCACCAGACGGCACATAATCCCTGTATCGATCAAGCGTGCCCAGGACATAGTCTTTCAGTACTGCCGGCGGATACTGCAGTTCTCGAACACGCATCTTTACTTCCGCCGCTGTTCGCGGATCCAGCCTAAAATCCTGATTGCCCAGATTATTCTCTCGAATCGCAGGCATCATATAATACGCCGTCTCAATCGGCAGCTTTTTTTCCGCTGCATATGCATAAATCGATTCCAGATCATCGACATTGTATGGAGTCACACTGCAATTCAGCTTAATAGGCACGCCTCGTTCCTGCAACAGTTTGATCCCATGAGTTGCCTGCGAAAAACCATGCGGATTTCCGCACAGCTTCTTGTAGGTTTCATCCGAGCTGCCATACAGAGTGAGATTTACCCTCCGTGGCGGATCCTTGGCCAGAAACTCAGCAATTTCCTCCGTAATTAAAGTGCCATTTGTATTGATAGACACAACAATGCCCATCTTTCTTAAACCACAATAGAGTTTCTGAAAGTCCGGATATAAGAAGGTTTCTCCTCCCGTCAGAAGCAAAAACATCATTCCTGCATCACGGGCCTGTCTCGCAACCTCTAGCCACTCCTGATAGCCCCTCATCGGCCGATGCTTCTCCATTTGTGCTTTGCTCATCTTCGCAAAGCACATTTTGCAATCCATATTACAAAGCGGGAGAAGCTCAAAGGTTCCTGAGATTGGAATCTGATTCATATCAGCCAGATTACAGATTCTCTGCTCAATAAGGTTTTCCGTCTGAAATGGATTCATTTCCTCAATTCCTCCAGATACGCTTCAAGATCATCAACCGCTTCCGGCTCTTTGGTACAGCTGTATGCGCATACCGGAGTCTGGCTGCAGAAATCGCTCAACAGATCCAAAGCTATTCCGGTAAATTCAGAATTCCAATAGTTCACCGTCGTCTCGCTCATTACACGTCGAATCGCCTCGCTGCCGGAATACAGAGAAGCCCTATTTTCCTTTCCCTTTGCAAGATAAATGACTGCTCTGATTGGAGCACTGCTATTCAAGCATACATCGGAAGATCCGCATACCGGAAACCCGTATGCTTTCCATATTCCATTATTTCTTTTCAAAAGAACCCTGTCACCATTGATAAGTTCCGCGCCCCGGTATCTGACCCACAAATCGCCCTGTGTGCTTTTACCCGTTCCGCTCGGAGCCGTAAAAAGGATTGCTTCGCCGTTATAAACAATATAACTGGCATGCAAAACAATACCCTCATGCCGAATCATCATGCGCTCAGCAGCAAGTGCATTGAAAATCTGAAAGCTTTCAGGGCGTGTCAGCAACGGAATGTATTCCGCATTGATATACAGAATCCGCTGATGCGCATCAATCTCACGCATCAGAATCAACGGCCTTTGATACAGAGGAAGCAGCAGCAGCCTTTCTTCCAATTTCTGCTCATTAACAAAAACAAATCTACTGTCCGTATGATACACCAGCATACCCTGAGGTTCCGGCAGCGCATCGCACACCCTGCACGTATACCTGTAGATTGCATCTTTATCGCCTTCATAAAGAAAGCGCCTGAAATACGGGTTCCAGTCTATCCCAAAATCTGTAACAACATCAAATCTAACATACGCAATTTCAAAACGATATGTCATCATGTAACCACCCACCAAAAAAAGAAACGCATAAGCTCTATGAACTTATGCGCCAAAGAAATCATGTTATGCAATTTTCGGCAGAAAATCAGGAAGCCTGGAAGATCTCAGCCTGCTCAGTCGTCGCATAGAACAAATGACGATGACCACCCTGCGAGAAGAAACCCTTGAACGCCTGCTCAAGACCATTAACCGCCTCATAGAACCAAGAACCGGTATACGACTGACCATCATCATCAGTAGTAGTCTTCGTACCCCAGGTACCATTCACAAAGCCCGTACCATATGCTCTGTCGCCTGCATGTGACCACTGACTATGGCAATTATCATTCGTAAGATTCTTATTATACTTACCGATGCAAGCATCGTTGGAATCCATAAAAATCACGTCATTCGCCGTATTATAATGTCCGTCAGACTGGCAACGGACTTCCATAGAAGGAATGATCGTCTGCATATCGCCGCAGGCAGCGACATACTGATTCGCAACAAAAACCTCGCCATACATCTTCGGGCTCTCGTAAACCAACTTCATTCTCTATATCCTCCCTTATACAAGGAAACTCTGCACAATACAGAATTATCATTCAAATTCCTGTTGTCATTATACGACTCTGCATCCCGAATGTCAATAGCTTTTTCAATATTTTTCTCAACTTCCTGCTATCGTTAAAAAAGCAGATTTCCCTCAAGCGGCACGCAGCAAATCTTTTAATCTATGGTATACTATATACAACAAAACCCACAAGGAGACTGTATCCATGAAACTGAACTACAAGCGCACCCTGCTGGTCGGTCTGGCCTTCCTGTCCATCAGCGCCTTCTGGCAGATGTACGACAGCATCGTTCCGCTGATCCTGCAAGGCACCTTCCATCTGAACGAATCGCTCATCGGTGCGATCATGGCAGCGGACAACGTTCTCGCTGTGTTCCTCCTGCCCCTGATCGGCACGCTTTCCGACAAGGTGGATACGCCCCTTGGCAAGCGCACGCCGTTCATCATCGGCGGCACGGCGGCTGCCGTCCTGCTGATGATGCTGCTCCCCCGCGCGGCGGCAGCCGGCAATCTCGCGATGTTCGTCGTTGCGCTCGGCCTGACGCTCATCGCCATGGCGTCCTATCGTTCCCCGGCCGTCGCGCTGATGCCCGACCTGACGCCCAAGCCCCTGCGCTCGAGCGCCAATGCCGTCATCAACCTCATGGGCGCCGTCGGCGGCGTGATCGCACTGGCGATGATCCGCTTCCTCGTCCCCGCGGGCGAGAACCCCAGCTATGACGTCATCTTTACCGGCGTCGCCGTTCTGATGGTGCTGAGCGTCGTCGTGCTCGTGATGACCATCCGCGAAAAGCCGCTCGCCGCGCAGATCGCCCGCGAATATCCGGACGAAGCGCCCGCGCCCGCCGCGCAAGACGGAACGCCTGCGCCGCTCGCGCCCGACGTCATGCGCAGCCTGCGGCTGATTCTCGTTTCGATTTTCCTCTGGTTCACAGCGTATAACGCCGTTACAACCGCCTTCTCCCGCTATGCCGTGACCGTATGGAAGATGGAAGGCGGCGGCTTTGCCAGCTGCCTGATGGTCGCAACCGTCGCCGCGATCATCAGCTATATCCCCATCGGCGCGATCGCCTCGCGCATCGGCCGCAAGAAGACCATCCTCGCCGGCCTTGTGATGATGCTCATCAGCTACAGCGCCGTCTTCTTCTACCCGACCTACAACTTCACCGCCAATTTCTTCTTCGCGCTCATCGGCTGCGGCTGGGCTGCCGTCGGCGTCAATTCCCTGCCGATGGTCGTGGAGATGAGCCGCGGCAGCGAGATCGGCAAGTACACCGGACTTTACTACACCTTCTCCATGACCGCGCAGATCTTCACGCCGATCATCTCCGGCCTGCTGCTCCAGTACGTTTCCTACGGCACGCTCTTCCCCTATGCGATCTTCTTCACCTGCTGCGCCATCCTGACGATGAGCCAGGTTCGCCACGGCGACTCGAAGCCCATCCCGAAAAAGCGCGCGCTGGAGAATTTCGACGTCGACGACTGATCCTGAATACGTTTTGAAAAGAGGCGAATACCATGACCCTGCTGCTGATTCTTCTCCTGCTCGTCTGCGTGTATTTCCTGCTGATCATGCCGCGCATGAACGGCAAGCCCGACGTTTCCGCGCTCATGGGCGTGCATTACGCGCACCGCGGCCTGCACGACAACAAATCCTGTGCGCCGGAAAACTCCCTGGCCGCCATCAAAAAGGCTGTAGAAAACGGCTACGGCATCGAGTTCGACGTACAGCTCACCAAGGACCGCATTCCCGTCGTCTTCCACGACGAGAGCCTCAAACGCGTATGCGGCGTGGAAGGCAACGTCCGCGATTATACCTATGAACAGCTCCAGGCTTTCCCCCTTCTCCAGTCCGAAGAGCGGATCCCGCTGTTTGAGGATGTGCTCGCCGCCGTCGGCGGCAAGGTGCCGCTGATCGTGGAAATCAAGATCCACGAGGCGGTATCCGAGGTCTGCCCGCGCGTGGATGCGCTGCTGTCGCGGTATGAAGGCCCGTACTGCATCGAATCGTTCGATCCCCGTGCGGTCGTCTGGTACAGGAAGAACCGTCCGCAGGTCATCCGCGGACAGCTCTCCTCCCGCTTCAGCAAGCCGGGCAAGCCCGAGCCCTTCGCCCAGATGCTGGTGCATTTCCTGCTGACCAACGTCCTCGCCCGTCCGGACTTCGTCGCCTACTGCCATACGCACAAGGAAAACCTCTCCCGCGTGCTCTGCCGCAAGGTCTTCCGCGTGCTCTCCGTCGCCTGGACGATCCGCTCCCAGCAGGAGCTGGACGCCAGCCGCCGGGACTTTGACCTGTTCATCTTCGAGCAGTTCATCCCCAAGGACTGATCGCCGCCAAACCACGAAGGCCCTCTGCACGTCAATCGCCGTGCAGAGGGCCTTTTGTCTGTACCGTTTTTTCTCAGGCCTGATCGAGCAGCGCAAGCTCGGCCGGGAAAATCTCCAGGCTTCTTTTCAGGATCCCGTGCATATGCGCGATCGCGACGCCGTAATTGACCACCGGCACATGCGCTGCGCCCGCCCGCTGCAGGCGGGCCTTCATTGCATTTTCGCTGAGCATGCAGCCGCCGCAATGCACGACAAGCGCATACGGAGAAAGATCCTCCGGAAAATCCCCGCCGGAGCTGAGCTCAATTTCCACGCGCTTTCCTGTGAACTGCCGGATCCACGCCGGGATCTTGACGCTGCCGATGTCGCCGCATTGCCTGTGATGGGTGCATCCCTCCGAGATCAGCACGCGGTCTCCGTCCTTCAGGCGGGAAAGCGCCGCCGCGCCGCGCACCTGCGCGGCAAGCCCGCCCTTATAGCGGGCCATGAGAATCGAAAAGGACGTCAGCGGAATATCCGGCGGGACGGCCTTCGCCACGCGGGCAAACGCCTGCGAGTCGGTAATGACCAGCGCCGGCCTTTGGGCAAGCGAGCCGATCGCCCGCTCCACCTCCGTATCCTGACAGCAGATCGCCATGCAGCGATGATCCAGCAGATCGCGGATCGTCTGCTGCTGGGGCATAATCAGCCTGCCCTTGGGCGCCGCCTCGTCGATGGGCATCACCAGCAGCGCAGTATCGCCCGGGGAAAGCAGATCCGACACAATGCGCCTGTCCTGCGCGATATGCCCGGCCATGCTGCCCAGCCGTTCCTTGAGCGCATGCACGCCCTCGCCCGTCACCGCGCTGACGTAGATTTCGTTTCCCGCCGCCTCCGGCCTGCCGCTCAGCAGGTCGCATTTGTTCATCGCCACGATGTAGGGAATCTTCCGCGCGTCAAGCAGCGCCGTCAGATCCCTGTCACATTCGCGAAGCCCCCATTCGCTGCCCACAACGACGACGGCGATATGCACCGTATCCAGCACCTGCCAGGCGCGGCTGACGCGCATCTGTCCGAGCGCACCCTCATCGTCCAGCCCGGGCGTATCGACGATCACCACCGGCCCAAGCGGCAAAAGCTCCATCGCCTTTTTTACAGGATCCGTCGTCGTGCCCTTGACGTCCGATACCAGCGAGAGCGCCTGCCCGGTCACGGCGTTCACAAGACTCGATTTTCCCGCATTGCGCATGCCGAAAAAGCCGATATGCAGCCGCTCGGATGACGCTACGGCGTGTAATGACATGGCCTTCTCCTTTCTCAGAACCGGAAATCCCTGCAGTTGGAGCTGCGGATCGCCGCGACATTCTCTTTGGCGATCGCACGGACCTTCTGCTTGGGAATCCGCTCCAATTCTCTTGCGATGAGTTCATAGCCGGCGGCCTTTGTGCGGTCGCTGGCGTAATCTTCGAGGTATTCGCTCAGCGTCATCAGCGCGTTGGGATGGCAGCAATTGAGAATCTGTCCGCTCTTGCAAAGGCTCATGAACCGGTCTCCCGTCCGGCCCTCGCGGTAGCAAGCCGTGCAGAAGGACGGAATATGCCCGTTTTCCATCAGCCAATGAACGACCTCATCCAGCGTCCGCTGGTCGGACACGTCGAACTGCTCGGTATCGTGCGGGCGTTCCTCCTCGGCATAACCGCCCACGCTCGTGCGCGATGCACCGCTGACCTGCGACACACCCAGACGCAGAAGCCTGCCGCGCACCTCTTCCGACTCGCGGGTAGAGATGATGATGCCGGTATACGGCACGGCGAGACGGATGCAGGCCGTGATCTTGGCAAACGTATCGTCGTCGATGCCGTTGTCAAACTGATCCGGATCGATATCCGAGGCGCGCTTGAGGCGCGGCACGCTGATGGTATGCGGTCCCACGCCATGCGCCGCCTCCAGATGCTCGGCATGCATGATGAGTCCGGCGAATTCGTATTTGTAAAGTTCCAGACCGAATAGAACGCCCAGACCCACATCGTCGATGCCGCCCTCCATCGCGCGGTCCATCGCCTCGGTGTGGTAGTCGTAGTCGTGCTTGGGCCCGGTGGGATGCAGCTGCAGGTAGCTTTCCTTGTGGTAGGTCTCCTGGAAGAGGATATACGTTCCGATGCCCGCTTCCTTGAGCTTCCTGTAGTTTTCCACAGTCGTTGCCGCAATGTTGACATTCACGCGGCGGATCGCGCCGTTTTTGTGGTTAACCGAGTAGATCGTGTTGATGCACTCGAGGATGTATTCGATCGGGTTGTTCTTCGGGTCCTCGCCCGCTTCGATCGCAAGGCGCTTATGGCCCATATCCTGCAGGGCGATGACCTCTTTGCGCACCTCCTCCTGCGTCAGCTTCCTGCGCGGGATGGTCTTGTTCTTCATGTGGTACGGGCAATAGACGCAGCCGTTGACACAGTAATTGGACAGATACAGC
This sequence comes from Clostridia bacterium, assembly GCA_017436605.1. Taxonomy (GTDB): domain Bacteria; phylum Bacillota; class Clostridia; order Christensenellales; family Aristaeellaceae; genus Ventricola. The sequence continues at coordinate 10,709 of JAFSCW010000113.1, forward strand.
GGCGCGAAGATCACGATGCGGTTGCCATAGAAGGCGAGCTTGATCTCCTCGGCGATCTGGTAGATTCTTTCGATCTTCTCCGGGATCTCGCAGGCCAGCAGCACGGAGGCCTCTCTGTGCGTCAGCCCCGAGCAGACATAGCCGGTCTCGGTTTTCTTCGGACGCGCCTTCTCGAGGATCGCGTCGATCAACTCGGCGTTGTCTTTGTTTTGTTCGGCATACGCCAGTGTCTCGTGGATTTCGCCATCGTTGATGAACTCCTCCGCGCGCAGGGATTTGGGATCATACATTGCCATATGTTTCTTCCTTTCTTGCGGGTCAGAATCTCTTCCCCGTCAGATGGTTTTTTTGTCTTCAACAATTCCTGTAGTCGCCCCGGTCGGTCACGACCTCATAGCCGATTGCCGCCATGCGCGCGCGCAGCTCCCCGATGCACTGCGCAGATTCCGCGCCATCGGATAGCTTATTGTCGTAGAGCGCATATTTCCTGCGCACGCTGGCAGGCGACAGATTCGGCATGACGACGTTCGCTCCGGCGAGAATCCCCTTCTCCCGCCCGAAGGGATCGATGCTGCCCAGCGCCGTCGTCGCCGGCAGGAGCACACCGGGATGCATCAGCCGGATGATCGAAAGCAGGCGGCAGGTCATCTCTACCGTGCCGGCGGGATCATCTGCAAACTGCGTCGCAGCATGCGGAATAAACGGGCCGATGCCGCACATCTGCGGCCGGAAGCGCTCGATAAACTTGAGATCGCGGGCCAGATGCACCGGCGTCTGATATGGCGAGCCCACCATAAAGCCGCAGCCAACCTGATAGCCCAGCGCCTTCAGATCATGAAGGCAGCGCATCCTGTTATCAAAGGACATCTCCTCAGGATGCAGCATCGCGTAGTGCGCAGCGTCCGCCGTCTCATGCCGCAGGAGATAGCGGTCTGCGCCCGCAAGGCGCAGCGCAGCATAGCTTTCCCGGCTGCGCTCGCCCATCGACAGCGTCACGGCGCAGTCAGGATGGGCCGCCTTGATCGCGCGGACGACGCCGCCGAGCACCTCGTCGGTATAGTATCCATCCTCCCCGCCCTGCAGAACAAACGTGCGAAAGCCCAGCGCATATCCTTCATCGCAGGCCGAAAGGATGTCTTCCTTTGACAGCCGGTAGCGCTCGCAGGCGCGGTTGCTGCGCCGGATGCCGCAGTACAGGCAGTCGTTTTTGCAGATGCTGCTGATTTCGATCAGCCCGCGGACATACACCGCAGAGCCGAATACCCTGCGCCGCACGGCGTCCGCCCTTTCAGCGAGCAGCCTCGCGGTCTCCTCGCCGCCCTCTTTAACGAGCGCAAGATACCCCTCCTCGGGCAGCGCATGCTCCCGCTCGAGGGTATCGATCAGCGCGCCAATCTCCTTACGCATGGCCCGTCACGCTCGAATACGAGGTCTTCACGCTCACGCCGGCCATCCTGCCGATCTTGCCGGAGAGCGCAGAAATCCTGTCCTGCGGCGCATCCAGCGCGATGGAGATGATGCTGATCTTCCTGGCCCTGTAGGGAATGCCCATCCTTCCGATGATGTACTCGCCGTATTCATGCAGCAGCGCATTCACTTGCTCGACGCTCTCCATGTTTTCGATGATGATGCTCATCACAGCCACGCGGGTTTCCATGCGTTTTGCCTCCTTTTTCGTTCAGAATCAAATACAGAATCGGATACAGAATCAGATACAAAAAGCCGCGCCCCGAAAGGCACGGCTGAAAAGGACAGCGACGCTGTCCATGGATTCAATTCCGCACCTTCTACGTCAGAACGCATCTTGGTATCAGGTCAGTTGATTATAACACAGGCTGCGCCCAAATCAAAGACGGGCGCAGTATTTTGTCAGAACGGATTTGTAGAAATCCACGGCAGGCACGAGCGCGGATGCGAAGAGATTCTCATTGACGCTGTGCACGCTCTTATACTGCTGATCGTCGATCTCAATCGGCGCAAAGCGCAGGCAGTGATCGCAGATGCCGCCATAGTATTTCGCGTCCGTGCCGCCGGTCATGACATACGGCACCACGCCGTAGCCCGGATAGATCTCGGAGGCGACCTCCTCCAGGAGCTTGAACGGCGCGCCGTTATAATCCACGACCGGGCAGGGATGATCCTGATAGATCACTTCCATCTCGCAGTCGTGCTTCTTCGCAATCTTCTCGAGGATCGCAAGGCTTTCCTCGTTGGCCTGATGATGGATGAACCGCAGATTCGCCGTTACATACGCTTTAGCCGGCAGGACATTGAGTCCGCCGGAGCCCTGCGCCGTGGTGAACGCGCAGGTCGTCTGCATCATCGCCGCAGCCGCCGGGCTGATCATGCCCATGAACCTTTTGAGCACGGGACCGAACAGCCAGAGATTGCCGAACACCAGCTTCAGCGGGAAGCTCGCATTCGGCGCAAGGCGCGTAAACATCTCGCGCACCGTCGGCGTGATCTCCGCGCGGAAGGGAGAATGCTTTTCGATATCCTGCATCAGCGCGCCAAGACGCGGCAGCGGCGTTCCCCTGCAGGGCGCGCTCGCATGGCCGCCGCGGCTGCGCGCGACAAAGCGCACGTCGCCGTAGCCCTTTTCCAGCACGCCGACCATCGCATAGCGGCCCTTGACGCCGCCGACCGGCTCCTCAAGGATCATGCCGCCCTCGTCCAGCAGCATGCCCAGATGCACGCCGCGCTCCTCGAGGAACGCCACAATCGCCGGCGCACACGGGCCGGACCATTCCTCCGTGCAGCTGGAGGTGATGTACACGTCCTTTTCGTTTTCCCAGCCCGAGAGCAGGAGCTCCTCCAGCGCCTGCATTTCGCACATCAGACTGCCCTTGGTATCAACCGTTCCGCGTCCCCAGATGCGGCCCGTCTCGTCGATATCGCCGGAGAAGGGCGCATGCTCCCAGCCGCCGTCCTGCGGATCGACCACGTCGTGATGGCTCATCAGCAGGATCGGCTCACCCTTGGGCGCCTTCGCCGGAAGGCGCAGCACGAGACCGCCGCCGGGATGATACACTTCACAGCGGGCGAAGACTGTCGGGAAGAGCGCAGGAAGGCTGTCCTGGAACGCCCGGAATTTTTCGGGATCCTGACCAAATCGGCTGGACACCGTCTCGATCTTCACCATCGCGGAAAGCTTTTCGGCGTATTCCTTCGCGCGGCCAGAGTCCGCCTCGGGCGGCTGCGCCGTTTTCGCCGGCGTCGCCTTCAGCCCCAGCGCGCGCACGCAGGCAAATGCCAGCGCAGCGAGCAGCGCGATCAGCGCCAGCATAACCAGCGAACGCAGAAACATCAGCGCCAAAAGGGCCAGCACAAGAAATACGATCAGCTTAATCATCACTCGTCCAGCGCTCCCTTCTTATAGAACACAAAGGACACGCCGATCGTCAGCGCGCCGATGACAATCAGCAGCACGCTCGTCTGACGGATCAGCGAGGGCACGAGAATACATACCGCGCAGGAAAGCACGAGCGGGATCGCCGCGAACTTCTTTCCCTTGAGGAAATACTTGAGGCCAAGCGCGCCGAAGAGCGCGGGAACGACATTGTCAAACGCCGGCGTCAGCACCGGATTGGAAAGCACCGGCTGAAGCGGCTGCAGAAGCAGCACGCCCAGCGCCAGCACGACCACCGTCACCAGCGAGCTCGTGGCGACCGAGAGCGTGGAAATGATCTCGTTTTCAGGCGTGCCCACGCGGGCGTCCGCCATCTCCCGCGCGTTGACCGCGCAGGGAATCTTCAGGTTGGACAGATTGCCGGTGATAAAGCTCAGATAGCTCGCGCCGGAGCCGAGCATCGGCACATAGATCAGGTATTCGACCAGACTTGTCGGATAGTAGATGATCGCGACATTGAAAAAGCCCTTGAGAAAGCTGTTCATATCCGTCTTCGCCTGAAGCACCATCCCCATCAGAAACGGCACAGCCAGCAAGGCGCCCAGACATACAAGTGTCCAGATGCGTCCCTCGCGGTGTATGCTGCGGTTATATTGCTCCATCCACGCTCTGCGTCCCTCGGCGGAGAGCAGATTGTTCTTGTTTTCCATTCCTGCCCCTCCTTACATTACGCCGCCCAGCAGCACAGCCGCGCCCATGGCGACAAGCATGCTCGCCGCCAGATCAAAATTCTCCAGCCACTTCATGCCGCATTTTCTTTCCAACACTTCGCAAAGCGCCATTGCCGCCGCGGCGATCAGCGCCGTCGCCAGGGGGAGATATTCTTTCTGGGCAGCCTGACCGGCATAGCTGCCGATGTACGCGGCACACATGCCCACGAACATCGCGATCATCGCCCAGTCGCCGAAGCTCTTTTTTCCGCTTCCGGCCGCCTTCGGCTTTCCGCCGAGCTTCTTTGCATAGGCCTTCAGCGTGAACAGACACAGCAGCGCGCCGCCGAGAATACCCGCCGTCATCACCAGCGCGATGGTCACAAACGCATCCGCCGTCAGTTCTGTGATTTTAAGGCCAGACAGCCCGACGCTCGTCGCCGCAATCTGCGCGACGTTGACCTCATACTGCAGATTGCCGATCACGGACAGGCGGAGCCACGGCAGCGGAATACCCATGCTGCCCGAAAGCGCGACCACGCCCAGCAGCACCGAAAACGCAGGCAGAACCGTAAACGTCGCACTGGATACAATCGCCTTTTTGAGCACGCGTCTGTCCATGCCCACAGCGACGCCCGCACGCCAGCTTTTCACCATAAAATACACACACATCGCCACGACCAGCGCGATGACGCCGCCTACGATCAGATACATCGCCGGCGAATTGAGCTTTTCCAGAAGGCTTTTTTCCATGACGTCCATGCTTGATCCTCTTTATCTATGCAGTCAGATTTTTTCTCCGGCGAGCCTGCGCCACTTTCCGCGGCGATAGAACAGCGTCGTCAGCACAGCGCCCATCACCCAGGAAATCAGCAGGGAGATAAAGATGCTGTCCGGCGAGCCGCCCGGCAGCGCTTCGCTTCGGGTAAAATAGGCAATGCCGTAAGCCAGCGGAACGCGGATGACGATCGTCGTCAGGAAGGAAACGATCATCGGCGTGATCGTATCGCCCGCGCCGCGCATCACGCCGGAAAGGCTCTGCGTCACAGCCATCGCGATATAGCCGATCGCCAGAATGCGCATCATATGCACGCCGAGACGGACAACCTCTTCCGTGGAGGTAAACATGCGCATGAGGTTTTCGCCGAAGATGAGAATCGCCGCAACCAGAATGACCGCGACGATCAGTCCGGCGCGCACGCCCTCCTTCACGCCCTCCTTCACGCGGTCCATACGGCCCGCGCCGACGTTCTGGCCGACGAATGTCGTCATCGCCATGCCGAAGGTGAAATTCGGCATCATCGCAAAACCATCCACGCGCATCACCACGATGGCGCAGGCGATGACGCTGGTGCCGAAGGAATTGGTCAGCGCCTGCACGACGATTGCAGCCATGGAGAAGATCATCTGCGTCAGGCCCGAGGGAAGACCCAGATGAATGGTCTTCTTCGTAATGCGTCCATCCGGAATGAGGGATTTTCTCGTCAGCTGGATGACGCTCTTCATATGCGTCAGGCGCCACAGGCACAGACACGCCGAGATCAGCTGCGCAAGGACCGTTGCCAGCGCGACGCCGTCCGCGGACATGCCGCACCTGACGACGAAGAAAAGATCCAGGAAAATGTTGAGCACGCAGGCGACGATCAGGAAGATCAGCGGGGACACGCTGTCGCCCAAACCGCGCAGAATACCGGAGACAATGTTATAATACGCGGAACCCATGATGCCCACGGTCACGATCGTCAGGTAATCGACCGCCATATCAAAGACGTCCGGCGGCGTATCCAGCAGCGTCATCAGCGGCTCGATGATGATCGGTCCGATCACCATGATGATGACGCCCGCAATGAAGGTCAGCGTCAGGCAGGTGCCGATGGTGGTGTTGAGTTCCTTTTGCTTATGCGCACCGAAGTACTGCGAAACCAGAATACCCGCGCCGGTCGAAATGCCCATGAACAGCAGCAGCAGCAGATTCAGGATCGGTCCGCTGGTGCCGACGGCCGCCAGCGCGCTGTCGCCGCAGTACTGGCCGACGATGATGGAGTCGACCGTGTTGTACATCTGCTGGGCAAGGTTGCCGATCAGCAGCGGCACGGAAAAGGCAACCAGATTGGACAGCGGCTTGCCGACCGTCATGTCCTGTGCGCCAAAGAATTTCTTGAATCTGTTCATACGCAATCCTTTCGTTCCCTTCCCTCATCGGCAGGGCATGTCGCATAGTATACCATTTTCATTCAGTATACGCTCCGCAAAATTATATGTCAATGGATATGAAAAGGAGAGCGGAACAAATCCGCTCCCCTGTCTGATCGGGTTTTACATGAAAGGATTATAGAACCGGTTTCCGTCGGCAAAGGTGATCGCAATGCTTGCAGCGAGCAGCAGCACGCCAAGAAGCAGCGCCAGATAGTCATTTCTGCCAAACGGCTTTTTCGTATACCAGGTGCGCTTTTTCTTTTTGCCGAAGCCGCGCAGCTCCATGGCGTTGGAGATGACGTCGATCCGGGCAAGGCTTGAAAGAATCAGCGGCAGGAGAATGTTCACCGCATTTCTGAGCCGCTTCATCAGCGGCTCCTTCCGGCCCAGCTCCACGCCGCGCGCCTGCTGCGCCTGGCTGATGTTGTGGTAATCGCGCTGGATATCCGGAATGTAGCGAAGCGCAATCGCCACGGAATAGCCCACGCGGTAGGATACGCCGATGCTGTTCAGGCTTGCGGCGAATTCGCTCGGGTCGGTCGCGGAGATAAACAGCATCGCCACGGGCAGCGCGACAAAATACTTGAGGGTAATGTTGAACAGATAGAACAGCTCCTCCGCCGTCACGGCGAAGCGCCCGGGCAGCGGCAAAAGCACATGCCGCGTGCCGTAGATCTCCGTACCCTGATTGGGATTGAATACAAAGACAAAGAAATTATTGAGCAGCAGAAAGATCAGCATGAACACCAGCATGAACCGGACTTCCGACACCTTGATTCTGCTGACCCTGAAGGCAAGCAGGCTCACGACGAGCAGGCCCAGCAGCACGCGCGTGTCATACGTCAGCATGCCGGCAAAGGTGAACAGCAGGAAAAAGGCCAGCTTTGTCGTGCCCGTCAGCGCATGCACAACGCTCTTTCTGGGCAGATAATTGAGCACAGTCTTAGCCGCCATGTGCGCGCACCTCCCTGTCCGTATCAATAAACCGCTGAACCAGCGCCTCCGGCGGCTCAATGCCGCAGCGCGAGGCCAGATGGAACAGGCTCGTTTCCTTGAGCGCGGCGCGGCAAACCAGCTCCGGATCGCACAGCACCTCGGCAGCGCTCTTGTCTGCGATCATGGCGCCTCCGCTGAACACCAGCGCGCGGGGCGTGTATTCGAGCATGAGGTGCATGTCATGCGTGATCATGACGACCGTCACGCCCTGCTCGTTGAGCCCGCGCAGGAATTCCATGATCTCGGTATAGTGCCGGTAATCCTGACCCGCGGTCGGCTCGTCGAGGATGATCATCTTCGGGCCCATCACCAGCACGCTGGCAATGGTCACGCGCTTTTTCTGGCCGAAGCTGAGCGCGGAAATCGGCCAGTTTCGGAAGGGATACAAGCCGCAGATTTTAAGCGTCTCCTCGACGCGTTCGCGGATCTCCGCCTCCGAATAGCCCCGGCCGCGGATGCCGAGGGTCACCTCGTCGAAAATCATGGTCTTGGAGATCATCTGATTCGGGTTCTGCATGACATAGCCGATATGCGCCGCGCGCTCGCGGATCGACCAGTCGGCCATATCCTCTCCCGCAAACCGCATGCTGCCCTCATCCGGCGTTTCAAAGCCGCAGATGAGCTTAGACAGCGTCGATTTGCCCGCGCCGTTCTGCCCGACGATGCTGACCATTTCCCCTTCGCGGATGGCAAAGCTCACGTCGTTCAGGATCTTCCTCTCAGGCGTATAGCCAAAGCCAATATGGGAAACCTCCAGCAGCACGGGACGTTCCTCCGCCTCCCGCCCGGGCCCGGCCGCGCGCATCCACGCGCCGATCATCTGCTTTTCGTCCTCGCCGATCACAAGCGTATCCGCCTGCGCCGGGCGCATCTGCGGCCGGATATCCGCACCGGCATAGCGCAGCGCGCTCAGATACAGCGGCTCACGGATGCCATGCCTGCGAAGGAGATCCGTGCTCAGCAGTTCGTCCGGGCGCATATCCGCGACGATCCTGCCCTCGTTCATCAGCACAATCCGATCGACACTGCGCCAGAGCACATCCTCGAGCCGGTGCTCGATGATCACGACCGTCGTATCGGTACGCCGCTGGATCTCGTCGATCAGCTCAATCGCCTGCTTGCCTGTCGCCGGATCGAGGTTGGCCAGCGGCTCGTCAAACAGGAGAACCTTCACCTGATCGACCATCACGCCTGCGAGGCTGACGCGCTGCTTCTGTCCGCCGGAAAGCTCATGCGGGGCGAGCTCCAGATGGCTGCCGATGCCCACCAGAGAAGCAACCCTGCCGACCGTTTCCTTCATTTCATCCTGCGCGACACATTCGTTTTCCAGCGCGAAGGCGATATCCTCGCCCACCGTCAGGCCGATAAACTGGCCGTCCGGATCCTGCAGCACCGTGCCCACATGCGCGGAAAGCGCAAAGATGCCCGCCGTTGGCGCATCGACGCCGTCGACCGTGAGGCTTCCCTGAATCTCGCCGGGAAAGGAAAACGGAATCAGTCCGTTGATACAGCTGCCCAGCGTGCTTTTTCCGCTGCCGGATGGACCTGCAATCAGCACGCGCTCGCCCGGCATGATATCCAGATTGATCTCATGCAGCGTCGGCCGCTTCTGCGCGCGGTACTGAAAGCTGAAATGACGAAAGGAAATGACCGGTTCAATCATCTTGTGCACCTCAAATCAGGCTCAATAAGCTGAAAAAAGGCAGGGTTTCCCCTGCCTGTCATGTCTATTATTCCGCGTCGAGGGAGCCCTTGCCCGCGATCGTCTTGCTGTAGGCGATGCACAGCAGCGCGCCGATCACGACAGCGGTCACGGAATTCACAAACGCAGCCATCGCGCCCTGCGCGAAAACCTTGGCAGCCGGCTCAGCGTAGATCGCGATATCCAGCACCGGCGCGACGACCAGCCACGCGGCGGCATTGGCGATCACGTTGATAATCGCGAAGGTCACGATCTCCTTCTTGCCGAACACGCCCTCATGAATCGGCAGCTTCTTACCCATGAAACCGACGACAGCGCCCACAACGGTAGAAGCAATGACCCAGCTCCACCACGGCGCGCCGCCCCAGGAAAGGTCGATCAGCGTATGTCCGATGAAGCCGATGAGCGCGCCCGCGACCGGGCCGTACATGGTCGCCAGCATACCGAGAATCGCATACTGGGTAGTGATGTTGGTGTTAGGGACGCCGCTGGGGATCTGCACAAAGCGGCCGAGGACAAAGAACAGGGCAGCGCCGATACCGACGGCGACGACGGTCTTGATGGAATTGTTCTTCTTCATGGTAATTTCTCCTTTTTTCCTTGGTTTGTCGTTGGTTTATGGTAAGATTGCATCGAGGAAACGGATAAGAAAACGCAGCGCTATCAGCGTAAAAAGGATACCGCCGTCGCGGATCAGCCTCTGTTTTGCCGTGCGTTTTGGGGAATCCTTCTTTTTCATACGCAGCCGCCTTTCGGTCATGCCTCTTCGCAGCTGAGCTCAACGACCCAGTTGCTGCCCGCGCCGACGCTGTACGCGCGGGAAAAGCTGCCCTGGTTGATCGCAATGGCCATGCAGTCGAGGCTGTTGGCATACAAAAGCGGCTCTCCGATGTTCACATCGGCAAAGCTGTGCACATAGCGCATGACGGTCTGATAGATCACGCGTCCGTAATGGCTGATCTTCACACAGACGCATCCGCCATGCAAAGCGCCCGTTTGCAGAAAGAGCGACCTGGGGATGTTCGTCCACAGGGAACCAAAGCGCACATCCAGCACATCCACCGTACCGGTGACGACGCGGCCGCAGAGCACCGGCTCAATCACCGACAGGGACACCAACTCCTCGCAGTCGATCTGCTCGCCGACACCCTCGTAATCGATCACGCCGCTGGCAAGCCGCGCGCCGGTAAAGGCGTAGATATCCCGGCCATGGAAGGTATAGCTCTCTCCGGAATTAGGCAGGCGGTTCACCGTCTCGTCGATCACGCGCGCCTGAACAATCCGTCCATGCTGAATCAGATGGGTCAGCGTTCCGTTGTCCGGCGTAATGATATACTGGCCGCCCGTCGTCCTGGCGACGACGCTGCGCCGGGTCGAGCCGACGCCCGGATCGACAACGCTGACAAACACGCTGCCGGCCGGCCAGTAGCCGACCGTCTGAATCAGCCTGTTGCTCGCCTCCCAGATATCATAGGGCGGAATGTCGTGCGTCAGATCAAAAATGCGAAGCTGGGGACAAACGCTCACCGCCACGCCGTACATGGCGCTGACCGCGCCGTCCGCATAACCAAAATCCGACTGAAGAATCAGAGCGTCCATGCATGCCACCCTTTCCGGTCTGAACGTCATCGGTTTCATCACGTCAACCCGGGTATGAAATTCAAAAGGATTACCCCATGAAGTATAAAGGATCGGGCGTTTCTTGTCAACCTTTGCCCCCATCGGCGCCGAAGCAAAAAACGGCGATGCTTCATCGCCGTTCATGCCGCCCGGATCAGGCGGATTATTCCTTTTTCATCCTCGTTCCATTCACCGCAAAGACTGCGCAGGCCGCGATCATCAGCGCATACAGGATCAGATTGCTCATCGGCGTCTTATCCAGCGCCCATTCAATCACGCCCACAACCGCCACGCAGGCAAGCACAATCGCCCCGCGGGCAAAGGCTGCCTTCCGTCCGCCGCAGCGCTGCGCGCGGATCACTGTCACCGCCAGAATCACCACGGCGGAAATCACCTGCGAGATGCGGACAAAGCCGAGTTTCAGACAGCCGTCCATGCGCAGGCTCTCAAAAACCACCTGACAGACTGCATACAGAAGCAGCGCCGTCATGATCCGCTCTCCCCTTCCCTGCTTTTCCCGCAAGGCGATCATGAGAATCACCACAGCCGCCGCAGCCTCCATGAGGAATACAGCCAACTGCCATTCACCGTATTCGTTCATCACCGAAATCGGGAAACGCATCTGCCAGTCGTATTCCACCCAGGCGCCGACTCCCTCCGTGGTTGTCCACTCGAATAGGCGGCAAATTGCCACGGCCAGAAGACCGGGCGCGGCAATCTCATCGAGCGCAGCGGCGATGGACGTTCCTTTTTTCCTGGCGAGCGCCGACGCCGCAAGGAGCGCACCGGCCGCCGCGCCGTAGAGCATGAAGCCACCCTCTTGCAGGCGCAGCACGCTCACAGGGCCCATCTCGACAAAGAAGAAACTGAACCGCGACAGACAATAGCCGAGCCTCGCCAGCAGCAGCGCCGCCGGAATGCACCAAAGCGCGTAATCCAGCGCGCCGATCCTGTGGATGACGCCGATCGGACCGTCGCCGACCTGTGCATAACGCTTCCTGATCTCTGCCATCCGAAGCCCATGCAAAAGGGCGACAGCCAGCAGCGCGGCCAGCGCCGTGCCAAAGCCATATGGCGTAACGCCGATTTCGCCCATCAGCGCAGGCGAGGGCACAAGCAGCCAAAGCGCCGCCAGCAGCGCGGCAAACAGCGCAGCTTTCACTCGTTTATTCATCCTGATCCTCCCGTATATCCAAAGCAGAATATCTGCTCAAGCGCAAAATACAGGTTATTTTAGCATAATTCTTTCCCATTCGCAAGCGCCTTGAGTAGATCGTTATTTCTTTACGTCACTTTCCTCCGCATTCCTTGACAGCACAGCGGAAAACGCATAGAATAAGGCGTATCCAGAATTCAAGGAGACCGATGATGCTCAGAAAAATCCTCTCTTTCCTTCTCTTGCTTTGCCTGCTTGCGCCGCTCGCCGCCGCGCAGGATACTCCCCTCAGGGGCTATGATCCGGAAAGCCGCACCTATCAATATGTGAGCTTCGGCGTCTATCCCATGGACGCAGAGGGAAGCGACGCGCCCGTCGTCTGGCGCGTGCTCGGCCCCGGCCTCCCCGGCGAAGGCGACGTCGTCAACGCCTCCAACCTTCCGCCCAAGGACGAACCCAAGACCGCCAACGAGGACGGCGACACCGGCGATGTGTTCTGCCTGATGAGCGAGCATATCCTCGACATGGTTTTCTATCACGACGTGCGCGATCCGGCAGAGGGCCCCGCGCTCGATTACGTCGATACGATGATGCATGCCGCGATGAACGGCGAGATCATCGACCGCATTTTCACGAAGGAACAGCAGGCCGTCCTCGTCGAGATGCCGGAGCGCGGACTGCTCGGCCTGCCCACGCGAAAGGGCGAGCTCTACCGCACCGATTACGGCTTCGTGGCCGAGGAGTTCGTCGAGCTTCCGCGCCGCGCGACGACCGGCACCCCCTATGCCTATGCAAGGGGCCTCAAGAAAATCGGCGGCCGCTCGTGGTACTGGACGGCCGACTGGCGCGCCCCGGGCAGGCGCTGGATCGTCGGCGACAACGGGCACATCTCCGTTTCCGGCGTCGATCGCGAGGGCGGCATCCGCCCCGTCTGCTACATCCATCTGGATCAGCTTTCGATCACCGGCGGCGAGGGCACCTATGCGTCCCCCTACATCCTCGAAGTTAAGTAATGCGCCGCATAGCTACTTCTCAGGATTCATGCTCAAAAAAAGATGCTCTCTTGTCCATCCGGAAAGAGAGCATCTTTTTTTGTTTTCTCTTATACGCCCTTGAACATCGCGGCGAGCTCGTCGTGGATCAGTCCATTGCTGGCCATCAGCGGCTCGCTCATGCCCGTCATCGTTGGCTTTCCGCCCTGAATCAGGCCGAGCTTTCCGCCCGCCTCCGTAAGCAGCAGCCAGCCGGCCGCATAATCCCACGGATACAGGTAATGAAACACCGAGGCCGTCAGGCGTCCGCAGGCCGTATAGCACAGATCCAGCGCAGCGGAGCCCGTCAGTCGAAGTCCGCGGCAGCGCTTATGCAGCTGGTTCATCACGCCGAAGAAGGCGTCCAGTCTGTCGCGCGTCGCGGGGCCGGTTTCCACGCCGACGAGTGCATCCTCGATGCAGCCGTCGCCATTGACGTGAATCGCCTCTCCGTTCAGGAAGGCGCCCTTCCCCTGCTCCGCGGTGAACATTTCGCCCGTGAACGGCTGATAGACAGCAGCCAGCTTCGGCTCGCCGTCCTCGCAATACGCCACGGAAACGACGCTCATGTTCATGCCGTACATCAGGTTCGTCGTGCCGTCGACGGGATCGATCACAAAGACCTTACCGGCGACGCCGGTCTTCTCGGCGTCCTCCTCGCTGAGCACGCGGCTGCCCTCAATCAGCTTCGGCAGCTTCTGCTCCAGATAGCTGCTCACGGCCAGATCCGCATCGGTCACAAAATCCGCGCTTCCCTTGACATGCACGCCGGAAGCAAGCGCCTTCTTTTTCGCAATTGTGCCTGCCTCGCGGACGGTCTTTTCCAGCCTGCCCAGCAGCGTGGTCGTATCAACGCGGAAGAGCGCTTCGTCGATCGTCTCCACGACGGAGAACCCAAGTTCCTTCAGCAGGTCGACGTAATCGCCGTCCAGATGCATGCAATGCACGCCCACGCGCTTTTCCGCCGGGAAAAGCGCCTCGAGCTTCTTGTAGTAACAATGGCCCTTCGATTCGTGGCTCGACGTATCCTGATAGAGCCTCGCGATCCTGCCCGAGAGATACCCCTCGACGACGTCCTGCGGCACGGCAGCCGCATCGCCGCTGTAGTAGATCGTCTCATCCGCACAGGACAGTTCCAGGCCGTATGCGCGCATATCGACCGCATGCGGCACCTCGTGCGGCTTCATCTGCACCGGGCAATCCGCCGGGAGCGAAGGCATGTAGGTATAGAAATCCGGATCGATGCCCTCGACAGCCAGCAGCGCATTGACCATGCCGTTGGGATGCACGACGTTCACCTTCACGCCCAGAACCATCGCCGTATAGCTCATCAGCGAGGCGAGCGAACCGGCGTGGTCGGCATGCAGATGCGTGATCAGCGCATAGACATGGCGATACTTTTTCAGATCCAGCAGGCGGGTGACGCGCTCAAACGCGGCCTCGCCGAAGTCCAGAAAATAGAGATCGCCATCCATCTCGAAAAAGGCGTTGGTATTGCCAAAGCGTGGATAAAACGCCGCGCCGCGTCCGAGAAACTTGAGATCAAACATGGTGTTACTCCTTCACGCCCGCGCTGACGAAGCTGTTCATGAACTGCTTCTGCATGACAAAGAACGCAAGCAGCAGCGGCGCGATGATGATCAGCGTCGCCGCACAGACATTGGCCCACTGCATATCCGCTTCCTTGGACTTGGCGAAGATCGCCAGACCGACGGTCAGCGTGCGGTTCGTGGGCGACTTGGTCACAATCAGCGGCCAGAGGTAGTTGTTCCAGTGATAGCTGACAGAGATGACCGCAAAGGACATATATGCCGGCTTGGCACAGGGCATATACACGCGCCAGATCGTCTGCCAGAGGTTCGCGCCGTCGATGCGCGCAGCCTCGCCGAAGGCGCGCGGCACGGTCTTGAAATGCTGGCGCAGCAGGAAGATCGCCATGGCACTGCCCAGGAACGGGAACATGACGCCCAGCTTCGAGTCGATCAGGCCCATTTCAGACAGGGTCATGAAGTTCGGGATGATCAGAACGTCGTTGGGGATAATGATCTGCATGAAGATGATCACGAAGATCAGCGCCTGGCCGGGAAAATTATAAAACGCCATCGCATAGCCGGCGAGCGTCGAGGTGAAGAACTGAATGGCGAAGGTCACTACGACGAGGGTCAGCGTATTGATGTAGTACTGCGCGAACGGAATCGCGTTCCAGACGTACTTGATGTTTTCGAACGTGAACGGCGTCGTCGGCAGGAGCGTCATGTGGAAGGACGTCTCCGTCAGCGCCGTGCCCACCAGCCAGACCAGCGGAATCAGCCAGATGACGCCAAGGCAGATCGAGCAGACCGTGACCAGGAGGGACAGAACCTTGCGGATATTGAACTCTTTCATATGCTGTCTCCTCCTTTCTTACGCGTAGTGGATCTTGCGGTCCTCGCTGAAGAAGCGCGGCAGCGAGACCACCAGCAGCATCGCCAGCATGATAACCGTCAGCGCGGAAGACACGCCGTAGTTCATGTTGGTGAAGCCCTGCTGATAGATGTAATACAGCAGCAGCGTGGACGCGTTGTTCGGCGCGCCCTCGGTCATGATGATGACATGATCGGCGAGCTTGAAGCAGTTGGTGAACGCAACCGTGGAGACGAACAGCGTCGTGGGCGCCAGCAGCGGCAGCGTGATATGGCGGAAGGTCTTCCAGCCTGTCGCGCCGTCGATGGACGCGGCTTCCAGCACATCTCCGTTGATGCTCTGCAGACCGGAAAGGAAGAAGACCATCAGATATCCGGCCTCGCGCCATACATACATCACAGCCATGGCCGGGAGAACCTTGTCCTTATCGGAAAGCACATTCATCGACTGACCGCCGAGCTTGATGAGCATCTGATCAAACAGGCCGTTGCCCGCCATGTAGATAAACATCCAGATGCTGGCGATGGCGATCATCGGCATGACGGACGGGTAGAAATACGCCGTACGGATAAAGCCGATATGGCGTCCCTCACGGTTAACCAGCATCGCAAGGCCGAGGCCGAGCACCATGCTGGGGATAACCGTCATCAGCGCAAAAGCAACGGTATTGCGCATGACCTTCCAGAACGTCGAATTTCCAGCGAGGCGCTGGAAGTTGGAAAACCAGATCCACTCGGGCGCTTCCATGCCCATGCGGTATTTCGTCATGCTCAGAAACACGCTGCGCAAAACGGGATAGACGGTGAACACGAGCATAACCAGCAAAGCGGGAGCAAGCAGCATATAGGCAGTGGCGATTTCCTTACGCCTTCTCTGCGCTGCGGTGGTGATCCGCGCCATTGATTTTCATCCTCTCTTCATTGGAAATCTGCGAAGGGTTCCTTGCGGGGATATCATCTGAAAAGCAATCCTTCAGGCGGTCCGCCCTTCATAAACGCAGGGGCCACGGGCGAAATACCCATGGCCCCGCATCATTTCATTTCAGACCAAAGTCAGACTTTTTCCTCTGCACGGCTTACTGATAGTCGAACAGGAGATCGTCGCCCTGCTCCTGAGCGGTCTGGAGCGCTTCCTCAGCGGTCATCTCGCCGATAACGGCAGCCTGAATGTTGTCGTTCAGGATACGCCACATCTCAGCAGCGTTGTAGGTGGTCAGCTCCGGCTGCGCATACTGCAGCTGATCGTAAGCAACCAGCGCCTGCGGGAAGGAAGCATAGTACTCCTTGAGGACCTCGGTCTCGTAGCAGCTGTTGCGGGTCGCAACATAGCCGGTGTCGATGGACCACTGAGCGGCGTTCTCGGTGGAGCACATGAACTTGATGTACTTCCAGGCCGCCTGCTGGCGCTCTTCGGAGATGCCGTTGGTGATGTAGAAGTTGCCGCCGCCGGTCGGCGCGCCCCACTGCTTGCCAGCCGGGAGGAACGCAACGCCGAAATCGAAATCAGCATTGTTCTTGATGTTGGTCAGGTTGCCGGTGGTGTGGTAGATCATCGCAACCTCGCCGGCCAGGAACTGGGTCGGCATATCGGTCCACTGCACGATGCCCGGGGCCATGACCTTGTGCTCGTTCTGCAGGTCAAGCCAGAGCTGGAGCGCTTCGACGTTCTCCGGGGTATTGAAGTAGACTTCCTTGCCGTCGGCGCTCATCAGGCCGACGCCGTTGGTGCAGTTCTGCAGGGAGAAGCCGGTGAAGGCCCACTGAGCGGAACCGGAATTGAGCGCGATCGCCACGCCGTAGCGGTTCTCGTTGGTCAGCTTCTTGGCATAGTCAACCAGCTCGGTCCAGTTCGTCGGCGGGGCTTCCGGATCGAGGCCCACCTCGGCGAACGCATCCTTGTTGTAGAACATGACCATCGTGGAGCGCTGGAACGGGATGGAGTAGATCGCGCCCTCGACATAGGAGTCAAGCATGAAGCCGTCGATGAAGTCATCCACGAAGGCCTGGCCTTCCGGATCGGCAGCAATCAGCTCATCCAGCGGCATCGCCATCTTGGTATCCGCCATGGTGAAGCGCTGAGTCGCCAGGGACACGAACAGATCCGGCGGGTTGCCGCCCTGGATCGCCGTCTGGATCGCCGTCACGGTATCGTCATAGTTACCGGTGTAGACAGCCTGAACGTTGATATCCGGGTTCTGCGTGTTGAACTCATTGGTCATCGAGTCAATGAGCTGAGCAGCGGAGCCGCCGACATTCACCGGGAAATACATGGTGAGATTCAGCGGTTCTTCTGCGACGGCAAGCAGCGCCGTCAGGCACAGGACAAGCGCCAGCGCCAGAGTCAGGAGCTTTTTCATGATTCTTCCCTCCGCAATGGAATAAATTTGGTAGAATCATCATAGCATATTGATCAATTGCTGTCAATTTGTGTCACTTTAATTTTATCTGATTATTACAGGCATTTTATTTTCTCCTGCCGTCCGTATACCCTGCCCTCCCCCCAGCCGCGCATGCGCATCGCGATTCCCAAAACAAACTGTGCGCCTGTGTCTGCCTCGCGACACAGGCGCACGCCATATTTCCGCAGAGCCTTACTGCTCCATCTGTCTTCCGACGATGCTGGCCGTGGTCTCTGCAACCTTCAGCTCCGTATCCCCCATCCTGGCGGCGGGCTCTCTGGACAGGAGCACCACAGCGCCGATCGACTCTCCATCCGCGATGATCGGGCAGATCACCTGCGCCGTATAGGCCTGCGCGTCCTCCTCGCTGGTCACCGGCACCAGCCTCGACCCGCTTCCCCGATTGGCCGTCACAACCTGACGGGACTGAATCGCCTGTTCCAGATCCCGGCTGATCGGCTTTTCCCAAAGCTCTTTCCTGTTTACGCCGCTGGCCGAGACGATCATGTCCTTATCCGTGATGCAGGCAATATGCCCCAGCGACCGGAACAGCGATTCCGTATAATCCTTGGCGAAGTTTGAAATCTCTCCAATCGGCGAATACTTCTTCAGAATCACCTCGCCGTCTTTATCCGTATAAATTTCCAGCGGGTCGCCCTCGCGAATGCGCAGCGTGCGCCGGATTTCCTTCGGGATCACCACTCTGCCCAGTTCGTCGATGCGACGAACGATGCCCGTTGCTCGCACGAAATGACGCCTCCTTCATGTTTTTGCTCTTCTCCCTGCACGGCCACAGCTTTTGCCGGATCTTTCAGCCTCCTGCAAAGCGCCTTCGGCGGCACGCCGGTTCTTTCAGCCCGCTTAGTATGCGGGCGTACGCGGCGATTATGCGCGGGCAGATTGTGGGAATGGATGGCATTGGCGTCTTTACAGTTTGATGACGACAGAAGCAACGCATCCTGCCGTTAATTCAGGCATCGCTTCCATATATTTATGTTTCTCCGCACTTTTCCTTGTGCATCAGAATGCGCTGCCATTCAGATCAATCTGAACAAATCCTCATCCGAAAGCGTCGCGCCATCCGTCTGCACAACCGCGCAGGATACTGAATTGGCCAGAGAAAGACTGCTGCGAAGCGTCATCCCGCGGCAAAGGCCCAGCAGCATCGCGCCGCAATGGGAATCTCCCGCGCCGATGGTATCGACAACACGCGCCGCCGGCGTTCCGGCGACGGAAAAGAGAACGCCGTCCTCGATGCAGCGCACGCCGTCGGCGCCCCTTGTCACCACGACGGTATTGCCCGTGCGTCCGTGGATCGCGCGCAGCGCATCATCCAGCTCCTCAAGACCGGACATCGCCTTCGCCTCGGAGGCGTTCAGATGCAGGATCGGATGAAGCGCGAAAAGACGATCGGTCAATTCTCCGGGGACGCGCATGCCGCGCGGGCCGGGCGCATAGACAATCGTGCCAATCGGCGCGGATTCCAGGTATTCAACGAGCCGTTCGCCCGTGCGCTCTTCGATTTCAAGGCCGCAGACGTAGGCATAGTCGAAATGCTTTCCGGCATGACGATCCATCCACGCCGGATCAAACGTATATTCCGCTCCGTGAATCGAGACAAAGGTTCTTTCCCCATTCGGCTCGACGTAGCAATAGCAGCATCCATTCTGCTCATCCGGCAAATCGACATAATCGGCAAAGCCCAGCGCCTCCAGATGGCCGCGCACAAAATCGCCGAATACGCCCTGGCGGCCAACCGGCGTCACAAACACCATATCCGCGCCGCCCCGGCCAAGAATGTTGGCGACATTATAGGCGCATCCGCCGACCGCAAACCGCTGAGAATACGGATGAATATTCTCTTCGGTTCTCGGCAGATGATCGACGCGGATGATGACGTCCGCGCACGTGGAGCCGATGACAAGCACATTCTTCATATTCTATACCTCTCCAGAATAAAATCACACACAATCAGTATACTTGCCTTGAAGCAGTTCGTCAATTATGATATATTGATCTCATCACGAAACATCTGCATGGAGGCTCAAGTCCATGGAAAACCATATCATCCCATCATACATATCCCAGACGGCCAGCGAGCTCGAGCCCTGGCTGATTCATATCCGCAGGGAAATCCATCGCTTCCCCGAAACAGGCTGGCTCGAGATGCGCACCAGCGCCATGATCGCTAAAGAGCTCCGCGCGCTGGGCTATGAAGTGCTGACCGGACGGGCTGTCTGTAAAGAAGCTGCACGCATGGGCGTTCCTTCCCCGCAAGAAACGCAGGCCCATCTTCAGCGCGCGCTCGCCTTTGGCCTGCCCGAAGAAGAGCTAACCCCCGATATGCGCGAGGGCTTTACCGGCGTTATCGGCATTCTTCGCTGCGGCAGCGGCCCGACTGTCGGCCTGCGCTTTGATATCGACGCGCTGGGGATGCAGGAATGTGCCGATGCGGATCACAAGCCTGCCCGCGAAGGCTTTGCCAGCGCAATCCCCGGAAAGATGCATGCCTGCGGGCACGATGGTCACGCCGCCATCGGTCTGGGCGTCGCCAAAGTCCTTGCCGCCATCCGTGAGCATCTTCACGGCACGGTGAAGCTGCTTTTCCAGCCGGGCGAAGAAGGCGCGCGCGGCGCGCGGGCGATGGTCGCCGCCGGACATCTCGACGACGTCAGCGTCTTCATCGGTTCCCATATCGCCCCGACCGGAAGCCTGGACGACGGCGATGTGACGCCAGGTACCTATGGCTCGCTGGCCACCACGAAATATGACGTCATCTTCAGCGGAAAGGCCGCCCACGCAGGCGGCCACCCCGAAAACGGCAGCAATGCGCTGATCGCCGCCTGCACCGCCGCGCTGAACCTGCATGCGATTCCGCGGCACAGCGGCGGCCAGAGCCGCGTCAACGTCGGCACGCTCCGCGCCGGAACGGGCAGAAACGTCATCCCCGACAGGGCCGTCATGGAGCTTGAAGTGCGCGGCGAGACGACGGACATCAACGTCTTTATGGCCCGCTCCGCCGTCGCCGTCTGCGAAGGCGCTGCGAACATGCAGGGCTGTACGGTTGAAATGATCAAGATGGGCGAAGCAGAAGGCCAGCACAGCGATCTTTCCCTGATCGAGCGGATTGCCGGCGTGGTGAAGCGCGATCTGCCGGATCTCACCCTCAGCAGTATTCAGAATGCGCAGAACTGGGGCAGCGAGGATATCTCCATCATGATGAACCGCGTGCAGGCGCGCGGCGGTCTGGCAACCTACATGCGCGTGATGACCCCGATGGCTGGCGCGCAGCATACGGTGCGGTTCGATTTTGACGAGCAGGTTCTTTCCCGTAGCGTACGGGTATTCTGCGCAGCTGCTGCAGACATATTGAAATGAGGCGTACAATCCCATGAATACCTTGTTTTTTAACGCGCACATCCTGACCATGGACGATCGCTTTACCGCATACAAAAGCGGATGGCTGCTCGTCGAAGGCGACCGGATTCAGGCGCTCGGCGCCGGCGATTACACGGGAAGCGCAGACATCGGCGAACGCATCGACTGCCGCGGCGGCATCCTCCTGCCGGGCTTTATCAACACGCACTGTCACGCTTCGATGGTTCCCTTCCGCACGATGGGCGATGATTGCCCCGACAGGCTGCGCCGTTTCCTCTTTCCCCTTGAAAACG
Organism: Clostridia bacterium; assembly: GCA_017436605.1. Lineage (GTDB taxonomy): Bacteria > Bacillota > Clostridia > Christensenellales > Aristaeellaceae > Ventricola. The sequence goes on from JAFSCW010000113.1 coordinate 31,941, forward strand.
AAGCCGTAACCGCTGAACTGGTGTATCTCGGCGCGAAATACGGAATCGCTGAAATGCTGCTTTCCGGCACGACAACCTTCGCCGATATGTATTATTTCGAAGGCGAAGTCGTCCGCGCCTGCCTTGAAACCGGCATGCGGGGCTACCTCGGCGAAACCATCATCGGGCAGCAGACCTGCGATTCCCCCAACGCCCCCTACGGCGGCTTTGCGCTGGCGGAGCAGATGCTCAGCGCTTACCGCGGATGTGATCTTATCCGCCCGATCATCGCGCCGCACGGCACGACAACCTGCGACGCAGACGCGCTGCGCCGCTGCCACGAGCTGGCCGTTCAATACAACACCCTCATGACGCTTCACGTCAGCGAAATGGATTACGAAATGCAGCAGTTTGCGGACATGGGCATGACGCCCATGGACTTCCTGGACAGCATCGGCGCTGCGGATGAACATCTGCTCGCCGCGCACTGCATCCACCTGACGGAGCACGATATCGAGCTGATGAAAAAGCGCGGCGTCCGTGTCGCGCATTGCATCGGCAGCAACACAAAGGCCGGGAAGGGCGTCGCGCCGATCAAGCAGCTGCATCTTTCAGGCGTACCGATCGGTCTGGGAACAGACGGCCCCTCCTCCGGCAATACGCTCAGCATGTTCGATCAGATGCGTCTGTTCGCCGTGTGCCATAAAACGGCCAACCGCGATCGCAGCCTGTTCCCGGCAAGGGATATCGTAGCCTTTGCCACGCGGGGCGGCGCCGCCGCGCTGAACGCCGGGGATGAGCTGGGTCAGCTCGTACCGGGCATGCGCGCGGACGTCACGCTCGTATCCACAGACAGCGCGCACATGTTCCCGGTCTTCAATCCCTATTCCGCCCTTGTCTACAGCGCAAACGCTTCGGACGTCGAGCTTGTCATGACAAACGGCGTCATACGGGTAAGGAATAAACAACTGGTTCATGTTGATCTGGAGCAGCTCAAAGCCGACTTGACGCGAGCCATGGGGCCGTTTATGGACGCTGCAGAAAAGTATTCCGACATCATCTGACTCCATCTGCATGCTGTCTGATGCGCCGCGGTATCGGGCCCAGGCGGCTCCTCCTGCATCCATATCCGAACAAAAATCCGTCACTTCTGTTCTTATGTTGCGAAAATCCGAACATTGTGTCAAAATTCAGTCAGTCTCATTGACGCATTATGGCAAATTGTGATAGAATATTATGTGTTTTTGCGAACGTTATGATATGTGCATGTCTTGCACCGAAAGGATGAACTGCTGGTGAATCGCAAGAAGAATTTCGTGTGGCCGCTTCTGGTGCTGCCGGGCGTGCTGTTTGTGACCGTGTTCATGCTGATCCCGTTGTTTTCATTGTGTCTGACGTCCTTTTTCCCCGATCAGACCTTTTCTCTTTCGTCGTATTTTTCGCTCTTTAAGGATCAGTACTTCCAGCAGACCTTTGTCCGCAGCATCCGTCTGAGTCTGCTCTCCACGTTCATGTGCGCGCTGCTCGGTTTCCCGTCCGCGTATTACATCAGCAAGTATTCCCGGCACAAGGGCATGATGATGGCGTTTGCGGTGTTCCCGATGTTCACCAGCCCCGTCGTCCGTTCCTTCAGCTGGATGGTCATTTTGGGCAAGCGCGGCATCGTGAACAACTTCCTCGTATGGTCCGGCCTGTTTGCCAAGCCGCAGGATCTGCTCTACAACGAGTTCTCCATGACGGTCGGCTTCGTGCAGCTTTTCCTTCCGCAGATGATCCTCGCGCTGATCGGCGTCATGGACAACATCCCGGACGATCTGACGCTGGCCGCCGGCAACCTCGGCGCAACCCGGATCGGTTCCTTCATCCACGTCATCTTCCCGCTGAGCATTTCCGGCCTCGTTACCGGCAGCGTGCTCGTGTTTACCGGATGCATGACGGCCTACACCACGCCGCAGCTGCTGGGCGGTACCGATACGCGCGTGCTGGCCACGATGGTCTATCAATACGCCATGAGCCTCAGAGACTGGACACAAGCCTCGGTCGTGGCGGTCGTCATGATCGTATGCACCATGGCCATTTCCAGCATTTTCAATTCTATGAGCCGCAAGATCAACCCGATGGCGTAAGGAGGAAAATACCGTGGCACTGCTCGAGCTTAAAAACATCACCGCTGGTTATGACCAGAATATCATTCTCAAGGATTTCAACATCAGCGTGGAAAAGGGCGAGTTTGTCTCTCTGCTGGGTTCCTCCGGCTGCGGCAAGACGACCTGCCTGCGCCTGATTGCGGGTTTTGCCGATCCGATGAACGGCCAGATCCTCTTCAACGGAAAGGACTATACCGGCGTTCCGCTGCACAAGCGCAACTTCGGCTTCGTCTTCCAGAGCTATGCGCTTTTCCCGCATCTGACCGTCTTTGACAACGTGGCCTTCGGCCTCAAGATGCGCAAGATGGACAAGGAAACCATCCGCAGGGAAGTTCTTGATATGCTCAAGGTCGTCGACCTTGAAGGCTTTGAAAACCGCTATCCGCGCGAGATGTCCGGCGGACAGAGGCAGCGCGTCGCGCTTGCCCGCGCGCTGGTGATCAAGCCTGACCTGCTGATGTTTGACGAACCGCTTTCCAACCTCGACGCCAAGCTGCGCGTCAAGATGCGCGTGGAAATCCGCAAGCTCCAGCAGAAGCTCGGCTTTACCGCCATCTACGTCACCCACGACCAGGAGGAATGCTTCGCCATCTCCGACAAGGTCGCCATCATGAACAAGGGCGTCATCGAGCAGATGGACACCCCCAGCGAGATCTACAACAAGCCGAAGACCGAGTTCATCGCCCGCTTCGTCGGCTTTGAGAACTTCTTCGATCTGACGCGCACGGGCAGCTGTGCGTTCAAGGCCGCCAACGGCGCAGAGATCGTGACCGGTTCGGACCACGCCTCGCACAGCTGCAAGGGCTGTATCCGCCCGGGCGATGTGAGCGTGCATGCAGCCGGCGCGGACGTCGTCAACGCCATCGAAGGCCGTGTGATGGTCTCCACCTTCCTCGGCCAGCATAATCAGCTTAACGTGATGACCGACATCGGCGAATTCGTGGTCAGCACGGATCAGACGCAGGTTTTCCCCGTGGGCGAGACGGTGACCCTTTCGCTCGCGGCAAACAAAATTATCCTTATCGACTAATCTTTCAGGAGGAAAAGACAATGAAGAAACTCGCTTCCTTGATCCTCGCGCTCGTGCTGGTGCTCAGCCTCAGCTGCGCCATCGCCGAAAAGCCCTACGAGGGCCAGACGCTGACCGTCTCCAACTTCGCTTTCAACGGCGAGCTGCTCCAGAAAAACATCTACGATCCGTTCATGGAAATGACCGGCTGTGAAATCGTTGTGGACGCCGCCGGCAATGCGCAGCGCGTGACCAAGATCACCGAATCTCCGGAAGATTATGACGTGGTCGTGATCGGCGATATGTTTGTCAAGCAGCTGATGAACGAGGGCGTCATCGACACCATCGACACTTCCAAGCTCACCAACCTCGAGGGCATCTACGAATCCGCCCGCGCGCCGATGGGCGCCGAGTACGGCCCGGCTTATACCTTCAACCGTCTGGGCATCGTCTATGACAGCGCCTACTGCGACGTGGAAATCAAGTCCTTTGCCGATCTTTGGAACCCGGAGCTGGAAGACAGCATCGCCATCCCGGATATGACCGCCACCACCGGCCCGATGTTCTACTTTGCCGTCGCCGAGACCTTCGGCCTCGTTCCGGGCGTTGACGACGAAGCGATCTTCGCCAAGCTGGCCGAGCTCAAGCCGAACGTCGTGAATACCTACACCTCCGCCAACAACACCATCACCATGCTCAACCAGGGCGAAATCTCCGTGGCCGTCCTGCTCGACTACAGCTACACCACCGCCAAGAATGCGAACCCGGATTACATCTGGATCGATCCGGTGGAAGGCTCCTTCGCCGCCTACAACATGATCAACCTCATCGCCGGCTCCGACGTCAAGGATCTGGCCACCGAGTTCATCAACTACTACATCAGCTACGACGTGCAGCTGGCCGAAGCGCTCGACGGCGTGGACAGCCCGGTTCGCACCGATGTGGTTCTGACCCCGGAACAGTCCGCGAACTTCACCTACGGCGAAGAGATGGTCGCCGGCCTTAAGTTTGTCGACTGGAACATCATCACCGAGAATCAGGCCAAGTGGATCGAGATGTGGAATTCCACCTTCTCCGTGAAGTAAGCGCAAGACGCAGGGATTATTTCTGGGCGCCGGGGCCTTTGCCCCGGCCTCTCCCCGCTGATGCTTCGCAGTACGTATTCAAATAGTATTGGATTTGGAGCGGTATGTTATGAAGAAGAACAGATTGCTGATGGTCGTTACCGCGCTGGTGTATGTGTTTCTGATCGGTCCTCTGCTGGTTATCGCAGCGGCCTCCTTCTCGGAAACCAAGGCGCTCAAATTCCCGGGCGAGGGCTTCACCCTTGACTGGTACAAGCAGGTGCTGACCATGAGTTCCTTCATCGAGGCGGCAAAGCTGAGCGTCATCATCGCCATCGCGGCGACGGCGATTGCCCTGCTTCTGGGTCTGCCTGCGGCGTATGCGCTCAACCGCTATCGCTTCAGGGGCAAGGAAGCCATCAAGACGCTGTTCCTCTCCCCCGTGCTCATTCCCGTCATTGTCCTCGGCTTCATCATGCTGCGCTACGTCGTGAGCGCTTACGATCTGGAAGTCATTCCCAGCCTGCTCATCGGTCACACGCTGCTCTCCATTCCCTATGTCATGCGCGTGGTGACCTCGAGCTTGGCCAATTTCGACTTCGCAATCGAAGAAGCTGCCGGCTCGCTGGGCGCAACGCGGGTGTATACGTTCTTCAACGTGGTACTGCCCAATATCAAATCCGGCATCGCCTCTGCCTGCATCATGTCTGTCATCAATTCGTTCAACAATGTTTCGCTTTCCGCTTTCCTCACGGGACCGGGCGTGAACATGCTGCCGATTGAAATCATGAGCTATGTCGAGTATCACTTCGATCCCACCATCGCGGCGCTGGCAACGCTGCTGATGGTAGCAACGCTGGGCGTTATGCTGCTGATCGAAAAAACACTCGGCCTGCAGAGTGTCGTATAAATCCACCAGCGTCGCCATCTGCCAACACATGCGGCAGATGGCGGTTTTTATGCCACGAATCCAAGGAGGTACTTCCGATGAATTTTCTCGAAGAACGAATCGTCAAAGACGGCATCGTCAAGCCCGGCAATGTTCTGAAAGTCGACAGCTTTCTCAATCATCAGATGGACATCGCGCTGCTCGACGAGATCGGCCGGGAGTTCAAGCGCCGCTTTGCGCACAAGAAGATTACCAAGGTGCTGACCATCGAGGCCTCCGGCATCGCCATCGCCTATCCCGTTGCGCGCGAGTTCGGCGTGCCGATGGTCTTTGCAAAGAAGTCCAAGTCCATCAACATCGAAGGCGAAATGTATGTCGCCGAGGTCGAATCCTTCACCCATAAGAACAAGAATCAGGTCATCGTGTCCAAGAAATTCCTCAGCCCGGATGATCATCTGCTGATCATCGACGACTTCCTGGCCAACGGATGCGCGCTGCAGGGTCTCATCTCGATCGCAGAAGCTTCCGGAGCAACCGTCGAAGGTCTGGGCATTGCCATTGAAAAGGGCTTCCAGATCGGCGGCCGGGTGATCCGCAATCTGGGGTATCAGCTGGAATCCCTGGCCATTGTCGATGCGATGGACGCCGAGAACGGCACCATTACCTTCAGAGCTCAGGGCTGAGCGCACCCCTTCATCTCCATTTCACAGGAGGCTGTCAGGCAGATGCCTGGCAGCCTCCTCTTTTCGTCCGTTTTCTTCTCGCGGGATTGGCAAACGCTTCCCGTCATGCTCAAAGCAAAAAGAGGTCTCTCCCCCGCCCTGCGGGAAAGAGACCTCTTCATTTGCCTGCTAAGCGGCGTAAACGCGCTTAAACCTCTTTGTTGGTCGTCTTGAGCACGACGTCATGCGCGCCGCCCTCGACGATGGAGACGGCGGATACGAGCGTCAGGCGGGCCTTCTGCTGCAGCTCCGGGATGGACAGCGCGCCGCAGTTACACATGGTCGAGCGGACCTTGGCCAGCGTGATGTGCACGTTGTCGGAGAGCTTGCCGGCGTAGGTCACGTAGGAATCAACGCCCTCTTCGAACTTGAGCTTCTTGTCGCCGCCCAGATCGTAGCGCTGCCAGTTGCGCGCGCGGTTGCTGCCCTCTCCCCAGTATTCCTTCATCAGCGTGCCGTTGACGTTGACCTTCGCGGAGGGAGACTC
>JAFSCW010000114.1 GCA_017436605.1 Clostridia bacterium
AGCCCTTCAAACGCCTTGATCTCTTCCGGGTTTTCAATTCCATGCGCCGCCATGAAGCGCACCATCTCGCCGCGCGCCATCTTGCACATCGTGCCCTTCTCGATGATCTTTCCATCGTTCTCCTCGCCGAAAACGCAGGTGATCATCTTCTTATCCCCGGGCAGATACTTCGAAATGCAGATGCTGTATTCCCTGGAAGCCAGATTGATCACGCAGTCCGTTCCATCCAGCACGCTGCGCGCCAGCTCGTCTCCCCAGAAGGCGTAGAGGTCTTTGGCCTCTCCCATACGCAGCTTCGCCTGCATCTCCAGCCGGTACGGCGTCACGCCGTCCATCGGACGCAGCGCGCCGTAAAAGCCGGACAGGATGCGCAGGCGCTCCTGCACATAATCGTATTCCCTGTGCGTGAAGACGTCCGACGCCATATACCGGTACTGAATTCCCTCGTAGGCGATGATCGCCGGCGTCAGGTTTTTGTGCAGATCCATGCCGCGCAGGCGGTCCATATTGAGCTGCGCAATCTGATCATTGCACTTCCAGAGGCGCTTGAGTTCGTCTTCGTTCATCGCGCGGAGCCGGTCAAGAAGCTGCTGCGTCTTAGGAAGAAATGCGGGCAGGTCACGATACGGCAGCGTATCCGTGTCGGCGTTCATCTTCTTCGCCGGGGATATGATGATGCGCATCTTACTTCTCTCCTGTCAGGTACGCGAGGATTTCCGCGGCGTTGGTATCCGGCTTCACCTTGGGCATTGCCTTTTCGATCACGCCGTTTTCGTCGATCACGTACGTCGTGCGCACGACGCCCATGCTCACCTTGCCGTAGAGCTTCTTTTCCTGCCAGACGTCGTATGCCTTGATCGCCTCAAGCTCCGGATCGGCCAGCAGGATGAACGGCAGATCGTGCTTCGCCGCAAACTTCGCATGCGAAGCGACGGAGTCCTTGCTCACGCCGATGACGACGGCATCGAGGGATTTGAACGCTTCGTAGTTTGCTGCAAACGCACAGGCCTGCCGCGTGCAGCCGGGGGTGTTGTCCTTCGGATAGAAATACAGAACGACTTTCTTTCCCGCAAAGTCGGATAGGGAAATGGAATTTCCATCTTTATCAATAAGAGTAAAGTCAGGTGCCTTTGCGCCGATTTCAAGCATGGTGATTTCTCCTTCACAAATTCATTGCATATATGTTTCTTTCCGGAAAGTCATTTTTCCTCTGCCGGATGATGCTCTGCCGCAATCTGCATCAGCAGATTTTGGAACGCCGCTTCAAACGCTTCGTCCTCTTCCTTCGTCCTTTTCTTCGGCCCTTTGATGTGATGCTTGCCCTTACCCATTCTCGCCTTTCGCGCCAGATGACGCTCCATGAGCATCTGGTCGATGTTATCCTGCGTGTACAGCTCGCCGCTCTGGTGGATCGCATATGCGCCCTTGCCAAGCGCGAGCGCCGCCACGCCATAGTCCTGCGTCACGACGACGTCGCCGCGCCTGCACAGATTGATCAGCGCAAAATCCACGGCGTCCGCGCCCGCGCCGATCACCTTCACGTCGGAATAATCGGACATAAGCACATGATTCGTATCGCACAGCAGCGTAACCGGCACATCGTGCGCCTTCGCGATTCGCTCCACAATCCGGATCACCGGGCAGGCGTCCGCATCCACAAGAATTCCGGGCATGATCGTTCTCCTCGTCTTGGTCTTCGGGCTCGTCGTTTTATTATACCATGACCCCCTGTTTTCGGTACAGTCCCTCTTCAATCCTGCCTCGATTCCGCTTCGGTCCTGCATCCCATGCCGCCTTCCTGATCGGGCGCGCCTGCAGGGAGGCGGAACGCTCCGCAAAAAAACGCCCTGCGGCTTTGATCCGCAGAGCGTCGTTGTATTCTTTTTTTCCGCCGTGATCGGCCAATCAGTTCTTCATGCCTGTCGTCGCCACGCCTTCCACCAGATATTTCTGGAAGAACATGAACACCAGCAGCACCGGCACGATGGACAGCGTCGTCATCGCAAACAGGCCGGACCAGTTGGTCTGCGTGGATGGATCGGAGAACATCTTCAGCGCAATGGACAGCGGATACATTCTCGGCTTGCTCAGGTAGATGAGCGGGCCGAGGAACTCCTGCCACGACCAGTAGAACGCGAAGATCGCCGAAGTAATCAGCGAGGGCTTGCTCAGGGGAAGCAGGATCATCGTGTACTTCTTCAGCCAGCCGCAGCCGTCCATCTCCGCCGCCTCGTCCAGCTCACGCGGCACGCCGCGCATAAACTGGATATTCAGGAAGATAAAGAACGGCACGCCGCAGAACTGCGGAATGATAATCGGCAGGAAGGTATTGATCCAGCCCATGCTCTTGAACATGATGTACTGCGGGATCAGCAGCACCTGCGCAGGCAGCAGCATCGTGCCCATCAGGATGGCAAAGCATGCCTTGCGCCCCGCAAAGGGAATGCGCGCAAACGCGAAAGCCACCAGAGAGGAAGACGCCACGCCGCCGATCGTCGAAAAGATCGCGATGATAAAGGAATTCTTGAAATACGTCGCATAGGTGTAGCGTCCGGCAGACTGCCAGCCCTCCACGTAGTTATGCCAGACCACGCGCGAGGGGATCAGGCTGGTGACAGTGGTGAAGACCTCTTCATTGGGTTTGAGGGAGGAAGCGACCATCCACACGAGCGGATAGATCATGATGACGCCGAAAAGCACCGCCAGCGTATGGAAGATCACGCCGCTGCGGATGGTACGTCGGGACATGCGCGGTTTTATACTCTGCATCATTTCTGCCCCCTCACTCCTCATAATGGACCCAGCCGTCCGAGCTCTTGAACACAAAGATGGAGAACACGGAAATGATCAGCAGCAGCACCCAGGACATCGCACAGGCATAACCCATCTTGAAATAGGTGAAGCCCTGCTTATAGATGTACAGCGCGAAGAGCATCGTTCTGTTCATCGGGCCGCCGTCCGTGATGATGAGCGCCTCGGAAAACGCCTTGAAGGCGTTGATGATGCCCATGACCAGATTGAAGAAGATGACCGGCGTGAGCATCGGCAGGGTAATCCTGCTGAAGCGCTGCCAGGGCGACGCGCCGTCGATCAGCGCCGCCTCATAATAGCTCTGCGGAATCTGCTTGAGGCCGGAAACAAAGATCAGCATCGAGGAACCGAAATGCCAGCAGCCCAGCAGAATCAGGGAATACAGCGCCGTAGCCGGTTCGCCGACCCAGTTGTACGTCATCGGCCTGCCCAGCATCATGGTCAGAATACCGTTGATCGCGCCGTCCGTTCCAAAGAGCTTAGACCAGATGATCGCGATTGCCACGCTGCCGCTGAGCAGCGACGGGATATAATACACCGTACGGTACAGCCCGATGCCGCGATGGTTGCTGGCCAGCACCATCGCCACGCCGAGGGCGGCCGACAGGCGCAGCGGCACCAGAATGAACACATACTGGAACGTGATGCCGACGGATTTCCAGAAGACGCCGTCCTGGAACATGTTGATGTAGTTATTCAGCCCGTACCATTTCGGATCACCCAGGCCGTCAAACTTGGTGAAAGAAAGATACAGGGAATACAGCATGGGAATCGAGGTAAACACCAGAAGGCCAAACAGCCACGGAGAAATGAACGCCAGGCCGGCAAGGTTATTTCTCCTTTTTCTCAGACGCGCCCCTTTTGTCATGGGCTTTTTCGCAGTTGCCGCAGTCACCCGGACCATCCTTTCAAGCGTTGTGTTGTCTGCGCGCTGCGCAGGAAGATATGCAGCCGCAGGGAAACCCCGCGGCTGCATACTGAAAGAGAATTCTCTGGCAAGAAATCTCAGGCTCTACTTCTTACTCGCCCAGAACCTTCGCCGCGAACTCGAAGAAGTGCTTGGCGCCCTCTTCCGGCGTCATCTCGCCGAAGAGCACGGACTGGAAGGTGGTGCTGAATTCCGCGTCAACCTCGGAATGCGCGATCGGGTCCGGATCGTACAGCTCGGAAGCATACGCCGCCATTTCGACCATGTAGTCGAAGGTCATCTTGGAAGCCTCGTCCAGCTTGCTGCCCACGAAGGACGCCATCTTGTTGGAGATCGGCACACCGCGGCGGCCGGAGATGAACTCATTGCAGCTCTCGCTGTTGGTCCAGTAGTTGATGTAGGCCGCAGCCTCTTCCACATGCTCGGCGTCCTTGGCAATGGCCATGAACTGGGACGGCTTGACCCACATACCCTTGTTTTCCGCGGAGCCCGGGATGATGCGCAGCACGGACGGTCCGAAGGTATCCTTCACCATGCTGTAGTAGGTGGTGCCGGAGTCGGTCGTGGTCGTGATGGACGCAGCCTGACCCTTGGAGTACGGCTGATTCTCGCGGCCCACGTCGACGGTGATTTCGGAAACGTTCTGCACGGCGCCGGCGTCATGCAGGCGCTTGATGGAATTGAGATAGTCGACCAGGATCTGCTGCTCGAAGCCGAGGTTGTCCTGCGCCTCGTTGTACAGCTGGCCGCCGTTGGAGCGGACATACGCGCGGAAGGTGCCGTTGTAATCGCGCAGGCCCCACAGGTCGCTGCCGTAGATACCGGTCTTGGCATAGAAATCGAGAACGAACTGCTCGAACTCCGCCCAGGTCAGCTCATGGCCCGGAACTTCCATGCCGGCATCGGTGATCATCTTCACGTTGTAGAGCATGCCGATGGAGTTGGAACCGGCGTTGATGGCGTACAGGCCGCCGTCAAACATGCCGCCGGAAATCGCGCTCTCCGGCACGTCGCTCAGGTCGATCAGGCCCTTTTCAACCAGCTCGGTCAGGTCCATGAGCAGGCCCTTATCGACGTAGCTCTTGATGTAGGCGAGGTCCATGCGCAGGCTGTCCGGCAGATCGTTCGCCGCCGCCAGCGTGTTGAGCTTGGTCCAGTAGTCGTCCCAGGACAGGTACTCGTTTTCGACCTCAATACCCAGCTCCTGAGAGAACATATCGGAGACGCCCAGATAGATCTTGTTGGAGGACTCGGAGCCCCACCAGGTCATGCGCATCGGCTCATCCGCAGCCATGGCCGTCGTCAGGACGAGCGCCGCGAGCAGCACGGCCATCAGCACAGTACAAAGCTTCTTCATGAAAAAACCTCCTTTGATATTTGTCCGTCCGATCCGGCACGGACATTCTGTTACATATATTATAGATTTTCTCAACGCCGATGTCAGGGGGATGATTCTGACTTCAAATACCAAAAAAGCGACTTTTTGAGCGAAATCCTCTCAATTTCAGCGTTGTATACTAGAAAAAACGCCACAGCTTTTGCTGCGGCGTTCCCGTCTTATTTCGGATTTTACATTCGGATTCCGGCATCAGGTTTCATCGCCGGCGCCGGGCGCGGCCGGCATGCGGCCTTTCATGTCTTTTCCCGCTCTTTCCATACCTGACGGTACTGGCCGGGCGACATGTCGGTATGCCTGCGGAAGACCTCGATAAAGTATTTCGACGTCACAAAGCCGACGCGCCCGGCGATCTCGCTGACCGGAATATTCTGTCCGCTTTCCAGCAGCCGGCGCGCTTCCTTCAGGCGCTTATCCGTCACCCATGCCGTGAATTTCATGCCCGTCTTCCGCTGGAACAGGCGCCCCACATAGGTCTCGTTCATAAACAGCTCGTTGCTGCATATCCACCCGAGCGAGAATTCCGCATTTCCATAATGCTCATCGACACAGCGGATGACCTTGGCCACCACCGAGCCATACCGTTCCTCGTCGCTCTTTTCCGCCGTCTGCGAGGTCATGCGCACGATGGCGTCGTGCAGATCCGCCGCCGTGACGGGCTTGAGCAGATAATCCACCACGCCCGAGCGCAGCGCATGGCGGACGTACTCAAACTCCTGATAGCCGCTCAGGACGATAAACCGGCAGGCACATTCCTCGCGAACGGCGTCGATCATCTGCAGCCCGCTCATGCCCGGCATGACCACGTCGGTGATGACGATATCCGGATGCATGCTGCGGATACATTCAATTCCCGCCATGCCGTCGGACGCCGTCCCGATCACTTCGCAGCCGAGAGCCTCCCACTCCAGAAGATCCTTCGTGTGCTTGAGAATCAGCGGCTCATCGTCAACCAGCAGAATCCTGTGCATGATTTCCCGTCCTTTCTGCCTGATTTTGCTTCGGCAAGCGATCCGGAATGGAGATATACAGGTTGGTCCAGCAGCCCTCGCGGCTGCGCACGCGCACGACCGCCTCCTCGCCATAGGTAAAGCGCAGGCGGGAAAGGACATTGCCGTATCCGTGGCTTTCCATTTCGCCCATGGGCTCAGCCTGCTCATACCGCCTGATCAGTTCCTGCGGAAAACCCGTTCCGTTGTCGAACAGCGTAATCCGCAGCCTGCCGTTTCTGTGGCGGATTTTCAGGCGGATCACGCCCCGGCTCTGCTTTTTCATCAGGCCATAGCGCACGGAATTCTCCACCAGCGGCTGAAGGGTCATCTGCGGCAGCAGGATATCCGCATCATCCGCATCGTAGTCGATCACGGCGGACAGGCGATCCCCGAAGCGGATGCGATAGATAGTCAGATATTCCTGAACAAAGGCGATTTCATCGCTCAGCGGCGCGTACATCGAGCCCCTGAACGACGCGCGCACGAGGCGCGACAGGCTGATGGAAATCCGGCTGATCTCCTCATTGCCGCTGCGCATCGCCAGCGCATGGATCGTCTCGAGGGTGTTATAGAGAAAATGCGGATGAATCTGCGCCTGCAGCATGCGGTTGTGCGTCTGGGCCGTATACAGCTGACGCCTGAGTCTCTGGTTGACCAGCGTGTCGATCCTGTCCATCATCTTCTGCAGGTGCCGGGCGAGAATACCGACCTCATCCGGGCTGTCCAGCAGATCCCGTTCCAGCGTCACATGAAGGTTGTTTTCGTTCACGCGCTCCACGGTATCCGTCAGGCGATCCAGCCGGCTGAATATGCCGTCGATCGCACGGAGCGAGATCACCGTAATCAGGGCGAACATCAGGCCCATGCTCAGCAAAATGGCAATCCGGATGCCGGTCAGCGTGTGGATGATGCGGTCGTACTGCGTGTAATTGACCATCCTCACGCGCCCATCGAAAAAGGCTTTGCTGGTCACGAAATAGCTCTTCCCGCCAGCGCGCAGAATCCGATCCGAAGCGTCCTGCGGCCCGGCGTCGGGACAGCCCGCGCCGCGGTAAAGCCGGATGCCGTCCATGAAGATTTCCGTCCTGTCCAGCATGGCATAGGGCGGGATATCAATGCGCGAGAGCATCGTGCGCACGTCGATGCACACCGCTTCATAGCCGATCACCTGCAGGCTCAGCTGCTTGGATTCGCGGATGGCCCTTGTAAGCACCATGTATTCCGTTCCGCCGCTGTTGAGCCCATACCAGGACGCCGTGCCGTCTGTGGGCGTGCTTTCAAAAAGACCGGCGACGTCATCGAGCACCTGCATCTTGTTGGCGATGCCGCCGTAGCTGTAGCTGTATCCCTTCAGATCCGCGAAGATGATGTTGCGCATATAGTACGGCGCGCTGGCGGCGGTGAACGCGATTGCCGAGCGCAGCTCCGTGCGCGCGTTGGCCAGCGCCTGACCCTCGCTCTGGCTGATGATTTTCAGCGTTCGCTGGATCGGCTCGCTGGCGATAAACTGGCCGGAAAGCCATTCCGCATCCTGCAGGCTGTCTTCCACCTGCGCAAAGCACTGCTCCTGCACCTCGCCCTGATGCTGAGAAAACTCCGTGTTATAGGCGTTGCTCAGCGCCTCGATGACGACGAAACCGATCAGCGCGCAGACGAGAAAGCTGCCCAATACGGTCACGCGGATGATCTGATGGATGGAGCGGCTGCGCCGTTCTCTGCGCGGCTGCCTCATCGCGTTACTGAGCCTCCTTCACAATGCCCTGTCCGCAGATTTCCTGAAACAGACCGGCATTGGACAGCGGTTCATCGCCGGCATAGAGATGGGACGTATCGCCCAGCTGCATGCATTTGAAAAACACCTGTCCCTGAATTCTCTCCTCGGTGATGAGCGTCGTCACGGAGCTGGCCGGCATAAAGAACCCCTGCCACATCACCGACGGCGATACGCCCAGCATGTGCGAGAGGATGACCATGCCCAGCGCAAAATGGCAGAAGAGCACGATCGTCGCATCCGTGTTTTTTTCGCATCGGTAGATCGCGCCGTCGCGCACATAGCCCCACGCCTTCAGCAGTTCATCCATGCCCTTCGCCGTCTCGCGGTAAACAGCTTCCACATCGCCCGTGCGGAACAGGCCGTTGCTCACCCATTCCTCCTTGTCGTAGAGCTCGCTCTGCTTCGTCCAGTACTGCGGCGACAGATTCCAGGGAATCATCGCCTCGCCCGTGCGCGGGTTGATCACCTTCGCGCGGAATTCATGCAGCCACGGCAGCACAGTCGCCTCCACGCCCAGCTTTTCCAGGGTCGGCTTTGCCGTGTCCTTCGCCCTGCCCAGCGGCGATACATAATAGGCGTCGGCGGGCTGCTTTGCCAGGCGCTGCGACAGGAGCTCCGCCTCCCGCCAGCCCTTGGGCGTCAGCGAATCGATGCTGTAATCCGGTTCTCCATGGCGTACGATCAGAATCTTCATAGGCACCTCACGACAAATGTATTCTTGCTGTCATAATTCACCATACCAAATTCATCCTCCTGCATGCCCGGGCATTGTTTTTCTGCCTGCCCGGATTCTGCGCGGCAGAAAACGCGCTGCAAAAAACGCGCCGCAGTTGTCTCTGCAGCGCGCTGACCGTCGATCATATCATTCAATTCAAGCCATACGTCATTCCTGCGCCATTGCGGAGCGCATCGGAGCAACGGACGCTTCCGGCCGCTTTCCATCGTCGATCGCGATCGACCACGTATTGCGGTAAACCTCCCCCGCCGGCAGATGGACAAGATCCGCCTGCCGCTCAAATACGGCGGTTTCGCCTTCCCTGGCGGGCAGGGAAACCCACGGCTCGATGCACACATACGGCGCATCCTTCTTCGGCCAGTGCCAGATGCCCAGATACGGCATATCCGGGAAGGACACCGTCACGCTGCGCCGGCCATCCGGGGCAAAGAGCATGACCTCCCGCGCCATATCCCGCAAAACGATGGCGTCGTCGTCAAAGAGCGCATGCCGCAGCGGAAGCTCCCGGTCTTCCTCGAGCGCAAAAGGGCGTTCCGAACCGGTTACAAAGCAATCCTCGCTGAAACCGACGCGCACGGGACTGCACGGCGCCGCAAAGCGCAGACGGTAATCCTCAAACCGTCTGCCCTCCTCCAGCGGCACGCAGAAGCCCGGATGCCCGCCAAGGCCAAAGTGCATCGTCCGGTCATCCCTGTTTTCCACCTCGAAGCGTATATCGATCCGGTTTCCCTCAAGAGCGTAGGTGATCCGGAAAGCGAACCTGCGCGGATACTGCGCGCGGGTTTCTTCGCTGTCGCACAGTTCAAAGGTCATCCGGCTTTCCGTTTTTGCGGCAAGCGAGAAAACGCTTTTCGGGGCGAATCCATGAATCGGCAGGCGGTATCTTCTTCCGTCCATCTCATAGCAGCCGCCGTACAGCCGCGCGACATACGGGAACAGATTCAGCGCGCGGTCGCTCCAGTATGCCGGATCGCCCTGCCAGAGGTATTCCGCCCCGCCGCTGTCCCTGATGGACCAGAGCTGCGCGCCCTCTTCGTCGGCCTCGACGCGCAGAATCCCGTTTTCAATCACATGCCGCATTATGCCTTCATCCGCTCCATCACCGCGTCATGCGCGGGCACGCTGGAAATACCGCCGTGCTTTGTCGTGGACAGGCCTGCCGCCGTGCAGGCAAAGCGGACAATGTCATGAAGCGCAGCGCCGTCCAGCTCCTGCGGCGCCCGGCCCGCCTCCAGCAGGCCATACACCGCGCTGCCGCCGAAGATATCGCCCGCGCCGGTCGTATCCACCACCTGAATGCCGCTGAGGCTTTGAACCATGCCGCATGCCTTTGCATTGGCATAGTAGCAGCCTTCCGCGCCGCAGGTCACAAACACAAGCTTCACGCCGTACGCCGAGAGGATATGCGCCGCGCCCTCCTGCGGGTTCATGCCAAAGAGGAATTCCACCTCCTCGTCGCTGATCTTGACGACGTCCGCCTGCTCAAGTCCCCACAGGATCTGCGCCCGGGCTTCATCCAGATGCTTCCACAGCGGCTTTCTCAGGTTCGGATCATAGGTGATCAGCTTGCCCTTCCCCTTTGCATAAGCCACGGCTTTCTGCGTCGCGCTGCGCGCGGGCTCGTCCGTAAGCGACAGCGTACCGAAATGGAATACCTTCGCCTCATCAATCAGCGACAGGTCGATCTCCTCAAAGCGGATGCAGGTATCCGCGCCCGGCTTGCGGGCAAAGGAAAATTCGCGGTCGCCGGATTCATCCAGCGTCACAAACGCAAGCGTGGTGAATACATCCCCGGCCATCACCAGGCCGCGCGTTTCAATGCCGGCCGAGCCGAGCGTCGCCGCAAGCAGACGGCCGAACTTATCCGCGCCGACCTTGCCCAGCAGCGCCGTCTTTTTTCCGTATTTTGCCAGCGCAGCCAGAAAATTCGCTGGCGCACCGCCCGGATGCGCCGCCATCGTGGGATAGCCTTCCGCGTCCGCGCCCTGCATGGTAAAATCAATGAGCAGTTCGCCCATAGCCACAACATCAATCATTGCCCATACCCTCACTTTGCTTTCGGATATTCGTTGCACAGAAGACGATACGGCGCTTCATCCTCCTCGATCTTCGGGAAGCGGCCGACCGGCGGATTGAACCGGTTGTCGGTGTTGTCGTCGTTGCACTGGCTGACCTCGCCCAGCAGGACAGGGCCCGTCCCCGCCTCGACGGAAAAATCGTGATACAGGAACTGCTGCACATGAATGCTCTCGCCCGGCGTGAGCCTGATCTGCGTGCCGGCGGGCACGGTATAGGTGCGTCCGTCGGTATGCACGGTCACGTCGGATTCGTAATCGACCTCTTCATTCGGGAGGGAATTATACACGCGGATGAGCACGTTGCCGCCGCCGCGGTTGATGATGTCCTCCGTCTTATACCAATGGAAATGATTGGGCGCATACTGGCCCTCCTTGAGGTAGAGCAGCTTTTCGGCATAGACCTTGGGATATCTATCCGCCATAGCGCGGTTGCCGTTGCGGATGGTGATCAGCGAGAAACCAAACCGATCGAAATTACCCAGACCATAGTCGGTGATATCCCAGCCGAGCATGCAGTCGCGCACCTCGTCGTATTCATGGCCGATCTCCTGCCACTGCTGCGGCGTAAAATGGCAGAATGGCGGCAGATAGCAATGATACTTTTCGCACATCGCCTCCAGCTCGCGCAGGGCGGCATTGACCTCGGATCGCTTCATACTGTGTATTCTCCTTTCAACCTTCGGAGGATATAGCGCTGTTTTTATTATGACAAATCACAGCGTTTTGTCAAGACGTATTTTCGCCTGATGATCCTCTGCGCCCGTCATCCCGCCGCTTCTTTGTGAACCATTAATATTTTTGTAACATTTCGGCAATATGAATGCGGTATACTGTTGACACAGATGAATACTGTTTCGAATAGCAGGAGGGTGACATGGGCATCGAACGAAAAAAGACATTTCTGATACAAGCAGCATACTACGGCAGCCTGGTTCTGATTGCGGGCGTGTTCTGCAAGTATCTGCTTTCACCGCTGAGTCCGTTTATCGCTGGTTTTGTGATCGCATGGTTTCTTCATAAGCCTGCGAAAATTCTGGGCAAAAAGCTCCATCTCTTTACGCGTATTCCCGCGATGATTCTGACCATCGCATTTTACATCATCTTCTTTGCTGCGATTCTGATTGCGGGTCTTCAGATCATTTCCGCACTGGAACACTTCGTGCCGCAGATTCCCGCGCTGTATACGCGCCTGATCGTTCCCTTCATCACCGAGACCTTCGAAACGATTGAAATGCACCTGCAGGAATACGATCCTTCCGTGGTCAGCGTCTTTGACAGGATTGCCCGCGAGCTGTTCGCTTATCTCGAAAAGCTGATCGGCAGCCTGTCCGTTTCCGCTGTCCGCCTGGTTTCCAGCGTCGTGACCGGCCTGCCGACCGTCATCCTCAGCGTCATCGTGACCGTCGTTTCGACGTTCTTTATCTCGCTTGATTATGATCATATCGTCGGCTTCATGAAAAACTGCCTGCCCAGATCCATGCAGTCCACGGTATCCGAAACCATCACGACGGGTCTTGACTCCATCCGCAAGGTGCTGGGTTCCTACATTCTGATCATGATGCTCTCGTTTGCAGAGCTGAGCGTCGGCTTCCTGCTTCTGAATGTGCCCTATGCCGTGGGTATCGCGCTGCTGGTCGCTGTGATCGACATCATGCCGATTCTGGGCACCGGCCTCGTGCTGATTCCCTGGGCGCTGATCGCCGCCGTCCTGCGCAAGTTCCGCATGGCCATCGGCATAGCGTTCCTGTACATCTTCATGCTTGCCGTGCGCAACGTGGTCGAGCCCAGACTCGTCGGCAAGCAGATGGGCCTGCATCCTCTGGTGACGCTCATCAGCATGTTTGTCGGCCTTCAGCTGTTCGGCATCGTGGGTCTGTTCGGCTTCCCGATCACACTGTCGCTCTATCTCAAGTTCAGAAACAATCAGAAGGCTTCTGCATAACCTCTGATCAATCCGCATTTCTATCCCTGCGTCCTTCCGGGCGCGGGGATGTTTTTTTGCAAAAGAAAAAGCTTTCCCCGGATGCGGGGAAAGCAAAGCGGCTCAGTTTATTGGGCAAGGATCGCATCCGCGCGCCTGCGGACGCGGTCGCGCAGCACGTTCCCGGCGAGCAGCTGAAGCTCCTTCGCCTCGAACAGGACAACGGAACCAAACGGCGCGATCAGAATCCTTTCGATGGCGCTGCGATAGACATTCAGCTTGCGCAGCATCGCGTCCAGCAGCTTCTCCTCGTTTTCCTCCTGCGCGAGCAGGAACGCGATTTCATCGGTAAACAGCAGATACATCCGCATCAACATCTGCGCGCAGGAAGAAATGTCCGTGATAAAGAACTCCTGGCTCTGCGCGCCCTGCGCAAGAATCCGCTCGACCACCGGCTGCATGCAGGCCAGCTGGCTGCGCTTCATCTTCTCGCGCATCAGCGCGCCGTCGTCGCAGTATGCCACCTGAATCATCAGCGAAACAAAGCTGGCATTGCCGCTGGTCAGCAGCGCGCTGTCGTGGAAAACCGCATTCAGCTTATCCACCGCCGTGCCCTCCGCAGCAGACACGAGGCTTTCCGCCTGCTCGCAGCTTTCCTGCGCGCGCATTTCGCAGATGGCTTCCAGCACGGAGAGCTTGCTGTCAAAGTGATGATAGAAGCCGCCCTTGGAGAAATTCATCTCGGTGAGGATATCCTGCACGGACGTCTTCTCATAGCCCTTGGTATAAAAGAGCCGTTCTGCCGTAGCAAGCAGCTCGCTGCGGCGCGCATCGCCCTTCTTCATATGCGTTCATCCGCCTCCCGGATCATGTTTACTGCTTCGACGCAGAACCGTCGTTAAAGAGAATCTCGTCCTGCGTCGCGCGGTAGGTCGTCGTCCAGAGCTTTTCACGCGCTGTCTCCTCGCCCTCCGCGTCAAAATATACCTTATAGGTATCCACGACATAGCCCGTGCGCTTCTTGCGTCCCGCCTTTCGCGTGCCGACAGGCAGCGATTCGTCGAGCGTATACAGCACATCGTCGGACGGCTTCATCGTCTTGACGACCTCGGATTCAAGCCCGATCGTCATGCCGTCCTTGAGCAGCTGGCCGTAAATTTCCACCGTCACCGTCTTATTCTCATACCAGGCGACGACAAACACCGGGAACTGGCCGTTGTTGCGGAAGACAAAATCCAGCGAAGGCCAGTTCACCGTCGCGTCCTCGCCCTTGTTGACATAGGTTGCAGGCCAGCTGTGCGCCGAGCGCTCCACGATCTGCAGATCCGCGCGCACAACCGCATTGAACAGCGTCGAGGACGTCTGGCAGACGCCGCCGCCGGTATCATCCACCAGCACGCCGCCGGCAATGGCGCCCGCTTCGCGGTATCCCTTGTCGCCCGTGCGCTGGCCCGTGCAGCTATTGAACGACATGGTTTCGCCCGGCATCACGACACGTCCATTCAGGGCCGAGGCCGAAAGCGCGATGTTTGTGTTCCGGTCCCTGTCGTTGGTGGTGGTTGTCGTAAAGGACGAAATCCTGCCGAAGAGTCCCTCGAGCTGACTGCGCACAAGCTTCGGCTCCACGACGGAGCCCTTGGGCGTAATTACCCGGTCGTATGCCTTTTCATCCAGCGCGGCGAGGATATCTGCGGCGAGGCGCTCGCGGTCGATCCTGTAGCCGGACTGCGCGTCCGTGAAGGTGAACGTCCTGTTGTTGACGTCAAACGCGTCGAGCGTTGCATCCCTGGCCTCGATATCGAGGCTGTCCGCGATGATATCGACCAGCTCGTTGATCGCGTCGCGGTCATAGCTGAAGCCGGTTGAAAAATGCACGCCCTGCTGCGCCGCCTCCGCGATCTGCGCATAGCGCTCCTCCAGCGTGCCCACCCTGCCGACCAGCCACGCGCGCTCCAGCACGCGCTGCGCATCGAACGTCATCGGGACCTGCTCGGAGGTGATGCGCCAGCGCTTGTCGTCCGCTTCGACAACCAGCGAAAATGCGCTGCTGGTCTCCGCCGTTCTGCTCTCCATCAGCGATTGCGCCTGTTCAAGGCTCATCCCGCCAAGATCCGTACCGTCAATCGTTACGCCGGGAAAGAAGACGTCCTGCCCGACAACCTGACGCATGGCGGCATACGAATCATATGCCGCCATGCGCTGCTGATAAAGTTGTGCTCCGAGCAGCCACACAGCCGCACAGAGCGCGAGAACGATCAGGGTCCAGAAGGGGAACAGCTTTCTTTCTTCTTTTGCATCAGCCAGCCGGCGGCGCGAACGTCCCCGATTTCGGCGATCCAAAGCCATATTCCTTATTCTCCTTGATCCATTTCCAATCTAAGGTCGATCCTCAGGACTGCTTCGCCGCGTCGATGGCTGCAAAGAGGTCCTTTTCATTCATTCTGTAGGACAGGATATGCAGGCTGTCGGAAAGGTGCACATTGTTCACCGCCACGCCCTCCGGCAGCACCAGATCCACCGGCGCAAAATTCCAGATGCCGCGGACGCCGCCGCGCACCAGCGTATCCGCCGTATCCTGGGCATAGGCCTTCGGCACGGAAAGCACCGCGATATCCACCTGATGCGCCTCAAGCCAGCTCTCCAGCTTCTCCATCGGCTGAACAAGCACGCCGTGGACGTCGATGCCCACGAGCGCAGGAGAAACATCGAACATCGCCTGAACGCTGAAGCCTTCCTTGGTAAAGCCGGCGTAATTGGCAACCGCCCGTCCGATATTGCCGGCGCCGACGATAATCACATGATACTGATGACGAAGGCCCAGAATCTCCGCAATGCGCTCGCGGAGGTTGGAAACATGATAGCCATATCCCTGCTGGCCAAAGCCGCCAAAACAGTTGATATCCTGTCTGATCTGAGACGCCGTCAGATTCATGCGCTCGCCGAGTTCCTGAGAGGAAATGCGTACGACGCCGGCCTTCTCCAGCTCCTTCAGATGACGATAATACATCGGAAGCCTGCGCACGACGGCGTCAGACACCCTCGATTTGTATGCCATAATACTCGCTCCTATCCCCATCGTACTTCATCAAACGAATCCACTATTTGATATAAGTATATCAGGAACTCACACAGGGTGCAAGCACAAGTTTACCCATGAATATTTAATTCACAATCGATAAATATTGAATGTTTTATTTTGTAAATTCACGCATGCGCTCGCGCTCTTTCTTCCGCTCCGATTTTTCCTTTCGCCTGGGGCGCAGGCTTTCGATCATCGAAAGCTCGATCGTGCTCTGCGTCAGATCGACGTCCTCCACCCGCACGCAGAGCGGCTGGCCGAGAGAAAACACATAGCCCGTCCGCTCGCCGCGCAGCGTCAGGCGGCGCTCGTCAAAATCGAACCAGTCATCCAGCGTGCGCACGTGCATAAAGCCCTCCGCGCCGTTTTCAAGGCGGACAAATACGCCCCATTCGCCCACGCCGGAAACCGTGCCGTCGAAGACCTCGCCCACATGGGCGCGCATCATGCGCGCAGCCATCAGTTTATCCGCAGCGCGCTCCGCTTCGGCGGCAGTCCGCTCGCAGTCAGAGCTGCGCACAGCGGCCTCCTCCAGCGCATCGCCGCGCAGAGGCGCACGTTCTCCCCGAATCAGCGCAGACAGCGCGCGGCTGACGACCAGATCAGGATAGCGGCGAATCGGCGAGGTAAAGTGGCAGTAATCCGCCATGGCCAGGCCGTAATGCCCCAGAGGCTGCGCATCGTAGCGCGCTTTCTGCATGCTGCGAAGCGCCAGCGTACTGATGACGCCAAATTCCGGCGTTTCGCGCGTCCGCTCCAGCATCGCCCGGATATCGCCGGGCTTTGCGTTGTTTTTCAGGCTCCTGGCATCCACACCCAGCCCCGAAAGGAAATCCTTGAGCGTCATGAGCTTTTCGGGATCGGGCCGCTCGTGCACGCGATACAGAATCGCAAGTCCCTTCGCCTTGGCCAGACGCGCCACCATTTCGTTGGCGGTCAGCATAAAATCCTCGATCATCAGTTCCGCTTCGCCGCGTTCGCGCAGCATGATTTCCACAGGTTCGCCCTGTTCATCCAAAACGAACTTCGGCTCCTCGGTATCAAAGTCGATCGCACCCATCGCCGCGCGACGCGCGCGGATTTTCTGCGCAAGCGCGCGCATCGCAAGGAGCGTCCCCTCCAGCTCGCCCATCGCCGCTTTCTGATGGGCGTCGCCCGCAAAAAGCGCGTTGACGTCGTCATAAACGAGCCGGGCCTTTGAACGCGTGATCGTCCGCTCGATCCGGCAATCCGTCACCTCGCCGCGCGCATCGAGATCCATCAGCGCACTCAGCGTGAATTTATCCTCATCAGGGCGCAGCGAACACACGCCGTTGGAAAGCTGCTCCGGAAGCATCGGCAGGACGCGGCCGGGGAAATACACGCTCGTGCCGCGCAGGAACGCTTCCCTGTCCAGCGCGGATCCCTGAGGGACATAGCAGCCCACATCCGCGATATGCACGCCAAGGCGCACGCAGCCGTTTTCCAGCCGTTCCAGGCTGACCGCATCGTCAAAGTCCTTTGCGTCCCGTCCGTCGATCGTGAAGGTCAGCAGTTTCCTCAGATCCAGCCGCGCCGGATCATCCGAAAGGCTTGCCGGCATGCACGCATCCGCCTGCGCCAGCGCATCGGCGGGAAACGACGTGCGCAGGCGGCTGGCAACAATCAGCGCATCGAGCGCATGGGTCGATTGCGTAAAACTGCCGATTCTCTCCAGAATACGGACGGCCAGCCCGCCTTCATCCTCCCATCGGACGACGCGGGTCTTAACGATATCGCCGTCCTGCGCGTCCTCGCCGCCCGGAAAAACCGCAATGCCCTGCGGCAGCCGGCGCTCAAGCGGGATGATAAAGCGCACCTCATGCTTCACACGGAGAACGCCTACGATCTCCTCATGCGCGCGGCTGACCACGCGGACGACGGATACGCGGTCCCGTCCGATGCTCTCGGCGAGCACGACATCGCCCCAGAGCGTACCGCGTGCGCTGTCCTTTCCGCAGACATATTCAGTACCGTCCTGCGCCTCAAGCGTCACAAGGCCATGGCGAAGTCCGCGCACCGTCAGCTGAAGAAGCTTGCAGTTTTCCCGGCCGCTGGTTCTCTTGCCGCCTTCCGCTTTCCTGCCCGGGGAAACGCCGAAACTGTCCAGCGGAATGCGGCGGACATAGCGCGTCGGCCCGTCCTTGGCCTTTGCGCTGCCCGCGCCCGCCTGCCGGGGCTTCGTCCCCTTCGGCGCGGCATGCCTGCTTTTTTGGCCCTTTGAATATCTGTCTTTCTTCATCGTACCATCTCCGGAATCTTACGATTCCTCATCTGTCCGCATTTTACTCGCAGCAAGCAGCGGACCAAGGAAGCGCAAAGCACATCCAAAGGAAAAGAGGCCAAAGCACTTTCGCTTCAGCCTCTTTTGATTGTCTATCTTAGCCGATCATCGCGACGACAAGCGCGCAGATGATGAACACACCGGCGGAAACCTTCGTCGCCAGAGCAAGCTTGCCCTCCATGGACTTCGCTTTGTTCTTGCCGAAGAAAGTCTCAGCGCCACCGGCAATCGCACCCAGACCGTTGCTCTCGCCAGGCTGGAGCAGAACGGTAACGATGAGAATCAGCGCGGTGATCACGAGCAGCACGGTGACAATGCCGTTAAGGATAGCCATAATCGTTCGCCTCCTTGACTCGTTAAGCGGCTTAGCGCTTGGAGAACTGCGGCGCGCGGCGGGCGGCCTTGAGGCCGTACTTCTTACGTTCCTTCATACGCGGATCGCGCGTGAGGAAGCCAGCCTTCTTGACGGCCGGACGCAGCTCCGGATCAGCCTTGATCAGAGCGCGGGAGATGCCATGACGGATCGCGCCCGCCTGGCCGGCCAGACCACCGCCGTAGACATTGACGAGAATGTCATAACGGCCCTCCAGAGAGGTGAGAACCAGCGGCTGACGAACGGTCATCTTCAGGGTCTCAAGACCGAAGTAGTTGTCGATATCGCGGCCGTTGATCAAAATCTTGCCTTCGCCCGGAATGAGGCGAACACGAGCAATGGCCTTCTTACGGCGGCCAACCGCCTGATACTGAACCTGTGCCATGTGTCAAACACTCCTTCCTGCTATTACTTCACGAGCTCGAGCACTTCCGGCATCTGCGCGGCATGCTCATGCTCAGCGCCGGCATACACGCGCAGCTTGCGCGCCATCTGACGGCCCAGCGGTCCCTTCGGGAGCATGCCGACGACGGCGTGCTTCACAGCGAACTCCGGCTTCTCAGCCAGCAGCTTGCGGTACTTGGTCTCCTTGAGGCCGCCCGCAAAACCGGAATGATGGTAGTACACCTTCTGATCCAGCTTCTTGCCGCTCAGGACAACCTTCGCAGCGTTGATGACGATCACGTGATCGCCGCAGTCAACATGCGGGGTGAAGGTGGGCTTGTTCTTGCCGCGCAGGATAGCGGCAACCTGGCTGGCCAGTCGGCCAAGCGTCATGCCGTCGGCGTCAACAACATACCACTTGCGCTCGACGGTCTGGGCATTTGCCATAAACGTTTTCACGTGAATTTCCTCCTCGTGGTGAATCCTTTATCCACAATAAAACGCATCGCGCTGGTCAGACGCTCTGCAAACGCGCGCACACACACCCGGGGCTAACAGGCGAACATACGCAATGGTTATTGTAACCGCACCGTTAGAATTTGTCAAGAGCTTTTTTCCTGATTTCATCAGCAATTTTTCGCTTTTTCGTCCAATTCTGCACGGGATTCTGCAAAACGCCGGTCATTGCGGCTTTTCTTTCTTTTCGCCCATCTTCTCGCCCACATGCAGCCAGCGTCCCGTCCTGAAGCGCGTATACACGACGACGGCGCGCGTCGTCTGATCGAGCACAATGGTCATCCATGCGCCCGTAAGACCCCAGCCGAAATCATAGATAAACGGGCCGGCAAGCATCACGCGGAAGATCCAGATGCCGGCCATCGACGCCATGAGCGGGAACTTTGTATCGCGCGCGCCGCGAAGGCCGGCTGCGATGGGCAGCTGCGTGCAGATGCCCGGCATGCCCAGCGCGATCAGCTTGAGCACGCCCGCAGACAGCGCGGCAACCTGCATATCCGTCGTATACAGCGACACAATCAGATGCGAGCCCGTCAGGAAGAGCGCGGCCATCAGCACGGCCACACACATGCTCATCCGGTGAATCATCCGCACAAAGTCCGTCGCCTTCGTCTTTTCCCCCGCGCCGAGGCTCTGGCCGACCAGCGTCGTCGCCGCGACGCCGAACGCCTGACCCGGCATCCACGTCAGGCCGTTGATGCTCAGGCCGATCTGATGGGCCGCGAAGACCGCCGTGCCCAGACCCGACACCTGACGCGCAAAGATGATGAAGCCTACCTGCATGATCATCTGCTCGAGCATGCTGGTCAGGCCCACGTTGAGAATCCTGCGGATCCAGACCAGCCTCGGGCGCCAGCTGCCATGCAGGCTCAGCTGCACCGGCGTATGCGCGCGGAAGGCGGTCGTCAGCGCCAGCGTCAGGGCGATGTACTGCGAGATGACCGTCGACAGCGCCGCGCCCGCCACGCCCATTTTGGGCAGACCGAGCTTGCCGTAAATCAGCAGATAGTTGCCCACGACGTTCAGCATGTTCGCAATGAGGTTATACGTCATCGGCAGGCGCGTCTGGCCCACGCCGCGCAGGGACGCCGTGATCGAAAACGTCATCGACAGCGGAAAAACGCCGAGCGCGATGATGCGCAGATACTGCCTTGCATAGAAGAAGGTATCTTCTCCCGCGCCCATAAACCGCACGATCGGCGCGGCAAAGGCAAACAGCAGCGCAGAGAGCATCAGGCCGAGCGTGCCCATCATCATCAGCGCATTGCGCGCAATCTGGTTCGCGCTGCGGTGTTCCTTCGCGCCGACAGCCCAGGCCACGCCCGCCGTTGTACCGACATTCAGCGCAATCAGAATGCTGCGCACCAGATTGGTCGGGTTATTGGTCAGGCCGACAGCGGCAATCGCTACCGCCGAAATCTCGCTCCTTCCGAGCATGATGGTATCGACCATGGTAAACAGCTGCGAGAGCACCAGCTCAAACAGCGCCGGCACCGTGATCACCGCTACGCGCCGGATATCCTCACGGCTCAGGCTCAGCCCCTTTGTCAGCATCTGCATATCGCGCACCTCTTTGTCCGTGTTCATTCCTGTTTATCTAACTATAGCAGAATCATGCATGTCATGTAAATAAATTTCCATCTTTTGCATGTGCGGCTTTCTGTGTACGCATCTTTTCATCATAAAACCCGCATGACTTTCCTGCTTCTTCGCCTCTTTCCGCTTTTCTTTGCAGCGGAAATGTGATAGAATGAAGCGATTGTTGCCCACGGGGCATCGGACAGGAGTATATATCAATGTGTAAAAAGACCTTTGGAATCGCCGGCTGCGGCTTCCTTGGAAATATTGTCGCTGACGCTTACTGCATGGATCTGCTCGAGGATTACGAGCTGATCGGCGTCATCAGCAGGCAGATGGCGGATGCTGTGCATGTCTCCGCGAAGGCGGACTGTGCTGTATGCGCGGATCTGGATACCCTGCTGGCGATGCAGCCGGATTACATCGTCGAGACCGCTTCCGTCGAATGGATGCGCGAAAACGCCGTAAAGGTTCTGGAAAGCGGCGTGAACCTGATCGTCATTTCCATCGGCGCGTTTGCCGACGCCGCTTTCTACGCCGAAGCGAAGGCAGCCGCCATCCGCGGCGGCGCGAAGATTCACCTCGCCTCCGGCGCAATCGGCGGCTTCGACGTCCTGCAGACCGTCAGCCTCATGGCCATGGCGCAGGGGCTTGAGGAGACTGCCGGCATCGAAACGCACACCGGCTGCCTCGGTTTCATGCCGACGCCCGTCTGGGAGGATCGCCTGCTCCGCGAGCAGAAGACCGTCTTCACAGGCAGCGCCAAGGAAGCCATCGCGACCTTCCCCCGCCGCGTGAACGTCGCCGTCGCGACCTCGCTGGCGACCACGGGCCCGGAGACGACCGGCGTCGTCATGCACAGCGTGCCGGACTGGCAGGGCGACGACCACAGGATTACCGCAGAAATCGACGGCGTCAAGGCCGTTGTCGATATCTATTCCCGCACGAGCGCAATCGCCGGCTGGAGCGTCGTCGCGCTGCTGCGCAACCTCGCCTCCCCCGTCTGCTTCTTCTGATTCTGCGCCGGACGGACGCGCCGCTCAATTTCCGTATTGTCTGCCCAAAAGGCCCTCAGGGACCACTTTCATTAAAGGAGTTATCCGACTATGTTCAACAAGCTTGTCGCCATCGAGCCCGTCAGCCTGATCCCCTCCGCGGAGGAGAAGCTGAAGGATTACGCCAAAGAGATCGTCCTGTATCGCGATATCCCGTCCGACGATGACGAAATCCTGCGCCGCATCGGCGATGCAGACGCGGTGCTGGTCAGCTACACCTCCCGCATCACCCGCAGCGTCATCGAGCGCTGTCCCAATGTCCGCTACATCGGCATGTGCTGCAGCCTGTATTCCGAGGAAAGCGCCAATGTCGATATCGCCTGCGCCCGCGAACGCGGCATCCGCGTGCTCGGCATCCGCGATTACGGCGACAGAGGCGTCGTCGAATACGTGCTCCACGAGCTGATCGGCCTTCTTCACGGCTTCGGCGGCAAAAAGATGCTGCGCGACGAGCCGGTGGAAATCACCGGCCTCAAGGTCGGTATCGTGGGCCTGGGCGTTTCCGGCAGGATGATCGCCGACGCGCTGCAGTTCCTCGGCGCGGAAATTTCCTATTACAGCCGCAGCCGCAAGAACGACGCCGACCTTGCCGGCATGGCCTATAAGCCGCTCAAGGTGCTTCTGGCCAAGTCCGACGTGGTCTTCTGCTGCCTGAACAAGAACGTGCTGCTGCTTCAGGAGGAGGAGTTTGCTGCGCTGGGCGACGGCAAGGTGCTCTTCAATACCTCCATCGGCCCGGGCTTTGACGCCAAGGCGCTGGACGCCTGGGTCCGCCGCGAGGGCAACGTCTTCTGCTGCGATACGAAGGCCGCAGCCGGCGATGTGAGCGCGGACTTCTTCGACCTGGACAATGTCCACTGCCCGGCGGTCTCCTCCGGCCGCACCAAGCAGGCCTTTGTCCTGCTGAGCCAGAAGGTGCTCGCCAACATCGAGACGGCGCTTGCCGAAATCGAAGCCTGATTTCAAAACGCAAAAGCGGATGCTGACAAAGGCATCCGCTTTTTCTGTTCATATGGCGCGCCGGGCTTACTGCCGGGGCACAAGGATCTCGCTGCCCTCCAGCCGGACAAAGTACCCCTGCACGTGCTTACAGGTCGGGCAGACGGGCGGCGCATAGGTGCCGTGGTGGACATGGCCGCAGTTCAGGCACATCCACGCGACGTCCTTCGTGCTTTTGAACAGCGTCCCCTCCTCCGCGCGCCGCGCCAGCTGGCCGAAGCGGTCGCCGTGCGTCTGCTCGATCTCTGCAATCTGCTCAAACGTGCTCGCGATCGCATAAAAGCCTTCGTCTTTCGCGATGGCCGCGAAGGACGGATACACATCCTGCGCCTCCTCGTATTCGCCATGCTGCGCAGCGCGCAGGAGCTTGTCCGGCGTCCACGCGTTGTTCTGCACAGGATACGCCGCGTCGATATGGATGTTCTCCCCCTCGCACGGCGCAAGATGGGCAAGGAACAGCTCCGCGTGCTCCTTCTCCTGCTCGGCTGTCAGATAGAACACGCGTTCCACCCAATGCAGCCCTGCGCTTCGCGCGGCGGAGGCCGCAAAGGTATACCGATTGCGTGCCTGGCTTTCTCCCGCAAAGGCGCGCATGAGGTTTTCTCTCGTTCTGCTCTCTCTCAGATCCATAAAATCATCCCTCCCTGCTGGCAGGATACCCGCAGAGAGGGACGCCTATTCGCTTGATCTTCCAGATTTTTCAGGATTCTTCAACATCCCTGAATCCGCCGATTTCGCCGCTCTTCCAGTGCCTGCGGCAGAGGCTGATATACGTGCTGTTGCCGCCGAGCAGAATCTGCTCGCCCTCGCGGACAACCTTGCCGTCGTGGATGCGCGCATTGAACGTCGCCTTGCGGCCGCACCAGCAGATGGTCTTGATCTCCTCGATCGTATCCGCCCAGCACAGAAGCTCCCGGCTGCCCTCGAACAGCTCGCCGCGGAAATCCGTCCTCAGGCCGTAGCAGATCACCGGAATGTCGTGGTCATCGACGATATCCACCAGCGCGCGGACCTGGCTGCTTGTCAGGAAATGCGCCTCGTCCACGATCACGCAGGAAATGCCGGTCAGGTCGATTTCCGGCAGATCCTCGACATAGCGGCACTCCGCTTCCAGGCCGCAGCGGGAACGCACGATCGTCGCGCCGTCCCTGTTTTCCAGCCTCGGCTTGAGCATCAGCACCTCGCAGCCGCGCTCCCTATAATTATACTGAACCATGACCGCATTGGCCGTCTTGCTCGAGCCCATCGCTCCATAGCGGAAATACAGCTTTGCCATTCGTGTGTCTCCTTGCATGCCGTGACCGGCAGTATTCATATCCCGTTTATTATATCGGTTCGCCGCCCGGAATGCAAGCCATTTTGGCTCCCATCGGCAAGAGAAAAGGCCCTCCCGAAACCGGGAGGGCCGTATTTCTTTTTGGCTTTTCAGGCGGATCCTGCGCTTACAGCGTATTCATCGTGCTCAGGCTCGTGCAGCCATAGAAGGCGCGCGCACCGATCACTTCGACCGTGTTGGGCAGGGTCACCGTCGTCAGCGCGGTACAGCCGTTGAAAGCGTTCGCGCAGATCTCGGTCACATCGCCCTCAACCGTCACGCTGGTGATCGCGGTATTGCCCGCAAACGCGCCCTCGCCGATCTTGGTCACGGCCAGGCCGCCAACCTCAGCCGGGATCACGATGTCGCCAGTCGCATTGGCCATACCGGTCACGATCACGTCGTCGCCATCGACCGTGTAGGTGATGCCGTCGGCCTCGCTGCTGACGATGTAGACGATGCCGCGCTCCTCGCAGGCAGCCTTCAGCGTCTCGTTGAGGACCGGGGTGTACACGGTCTGCAGGCTCTCCAGCTCGTCAAGATCCGGATACTTGCTGCCCAGCACCGTCATCTCGGTGAAGGCCGCGCCGGTGAAGGCGTTTTCGTGGATGGTCGTCACGGAGGCCGGGATCGTCAGGCTGCCGTTCAGGCCGGTGCAGCCGTAGAACGCGTAGCCAAAAATCTCCGTCACGGTATTCGGAATGACGATGTCGCCGGACAGGTCGTTGCGCTGATAGAACAGGCCTTCGTACAGCACGGTTACCGTGTAGCCGTCGATCTCGGACGGGATCACGATGCCCTCGTTGGCCGCGCCGATGTAGCGGGTCAGAGTAGCAGTCTTGGCTTCCTCACTGTTGACCCAGTACTCGAAGCCGCTGCCCGTCTCAGGCAGAGCCGGAGCTTCGCCCGCGAGCGCCACGAAGGTGTAGCCGTTTTCATTCGCGTAAGCTTCGACGGTCGTACCGGCGTAGCCGTAGATCGTGCAGCCCTCGGCGATGCTCAGGTTATCGAGCTCACCCTCGGACAGATTCGCATGAATCTCGATCTCCGTCAGCGTCACGCCGCTGAAGGCGCTAGCTTCGACGAAGGTCACGGTCGACGGAATCACAACGCGATCCAGCGCAGAGCAGTTCGCAAAAGCGCGGCCGGCGATCTCATACACGCCCTCCGGAATGATCACTTCGCCATCGAGGCCGGTGCAGCCGGAGAAGGTATCCATGCGGATCCAATCGAGGCTCGCAGAGAGCTTCACGCTCGTCAGGCCGGTCCAGCCCGCAAAGGCAGACGCGCCGATATCCTCAACGGAATCCGGAATCACAAGCTCGCCGGTCAGGCCGGTGCAGCCGTTGAAAGCGGACGCGCGGATATCCTTGAGGGTCTCCGGCAGGGTCAGCATGCCGGTCAGATCGGTGCGATTCGCAAAAGCGCCTTCGCCGATCGTCATCACGGTGTAGCCGTCGATCTCAGCCGGAATGACGAGGTTCTCGGTCAGCGTGCCGGTATAGCCGGTCACCTTGGCTTCGCCGTTCTCGACCTCGTACGTCCACGGATTCGCCGGGATGGTCACGGTGATCTCCTCGGAGGTCATCGTACCGTTCTCGTAAACTGCGGTAATGGTATACACGCGGGTCTCTTCGTAGTTGATCGCGTAATCCTCGTGGAAGGTCGCGCCGACCGGCTGCTCGAGCTCGGTGCCATTCAGGTTCAGGACATAGCCGGTCGCATTCTCCGGTTCGGTCCAGGTCAGCACGACGGCGTGCTTCGCCTCGTCATAGGCAGCCGCAAAATCAGCCACCGCAGCGCCGCGGGAAATCGCGACAGCGTCGCCGAACTCGCCGTAAACCGGAGTGCCGTTCTGATTGACCACAGCGCGGACCTTATAGGCGCAGGCAGCGGTCAAATCCGTGACGGTCTCGTCGTAGGTCGTGCCGGTGAGCAGCTCAGTAGTCATGATCTGCTCGTACTCGCCCATCTCGACAGAGCGCCAGATCTCGTAATAATCCGCATCCGCGACCTGCGTCCAGGCGATGTGGGTCACGTTGTCGGTGTAGCTCAGATGCACAGCCGGAACCTCGGTCAGACCCTGAGCCGTTACGGAAACTTCCTCGCCCGGGCCGTCAACGCCATCGGAGCAACGAGCACTGATCGTATACACATAGGTCTTGCCCAGTTCGACAGACGTATCGGCATATGCGGTTACAGTCGCATCGACCTCAGCAACCTCGTAGAAACTTCTCTCGTCTTCCGCAGAACGATAGACTGTGTAGTACTCGACGTCGTCGCGCTTGGAGGCTTCCCAGGTCAGGTTAACAGCGCCGTCAGTAATGCTGTACTCTGCGGAGATGATCTCCGGCACATTGCCGAAGTACAGCGTCTTTTCGTCGGTCGGTTCGCTCTCGTACGCCGTACCGTTGTAATTGATGACGGTCGTGAGCTTATAGGTGTAGGTCGTCTCCAGTGCCGGAACCTTGTCAGAGATGATCGCAAAGTCGTCTTTGTACTCAAGGTCGTCAATGTCGATCGTCTGCACGAGCTCATACTCGCCGCCGTTTGCCGCGCGGTAGACATTGTACGCATCCGCATAGCCCGGGAAGAAGCCGAACTCAGCAATGTCATAAATGTGGCTGACATAGGTCACATCCGGAGCATAGAGAATGTAACCCGGCACCGTGACCTTGACCTCATCGCTCGGTCCGTCCTCGCCATTGCTGCGCATGACAGAAACGGAGTAGTAGTAGGTTCTGGCCAGATTGATATCGGAATCCGCGCAGCTGGTTTCGTCCGCGCCGACCATCGCGATGCTGTAGCTGACGTCGCTGCCCTCTTCGCGGCGGAAGACGTTGTAGCCGTGCACGTCGTCCATCTCAGACGGCTCCCAGGTCAGCATGACCAGGCTGTCCGCGAGGTTATACTCGGCGGAGGTGAGCACCGGCTTGGGGCCGAAGGTCACAGACGCAGCGTCGCTGCACTCGCCTTCGTAATCCACGCCGTTGAAATTGATGACCGCGCTGACCTTATAGGTATAGGTCGTCTCAAGCGCCGGAACGGTGTCCTTGACGTTGAGCAGCTCGGAATCATACGCCGGATTCGGCGCAAGGCCCTCGGCCGCCACGGTTTGCACGCACTCAAACTCGCCGCCATTCACAGCGCGGTAGATCTTGTACGCATCCGCATACTCAACCTCGGCAAAGTCGACATCGGTGTAGCTGCCGAAGTGACGGAGGGCGATCTCTGCCGGCATCTCCGGCAGCGGGGTCTCCATGGTCACGGTCATCGGGCCGTCGATGCTGGTCGCATAGCAGGTCTTCAGGCCGTAGACATAGGTCTTGCCCAGTTCAACGGTGTCGTCGAAGTAGGACGTGGTATCCGCCGTCAGCTCAGCGATTTCCTCGCCGTCGCGCAGGAGGATGTAGCCCGTCGCGCCTTCCATGCCTTCCCAGGCAAGATCGACGCCGCCGGCCTCATAGCTGAAGCCCGCCTCGGTGAAGCTGGCCGGGTTGCCGCGCACGGCGCGCACGACATCGCTCGGTTCGCCCGCGTATTCCTTGCCGTTGAATTCAGTGATCGCAATGATCTGATAATCGTACTCCTCACCCGCCTCGACGCTCGCGTCGATATAGGCGTTGTCCGGCACGATCTCGATGAGATCCGGCTCGCCGTCAACCGGCGCGCGGTAGATCTCGTAGCCGGTCGCATCATCGACCGGATCCCAGGTCAGGCTGGCCTCGGTGTCAGAAGTGAACATGGCGTTCAGGTTCTGAACCTTACCCAGCATCGGAACCGCGATAGTCGCGCTGCCCGGGCCGTCCGCGCGCGCGATGCTCTCGCCGTCCCACTCGTGGACCGTGTACACATCGTAGGTATAGGTTTCGCCGAGGCTGACGTCCGCGTCGTCAAACGCATTCGTCTCCACCTTGGCATAGGCCTCGCCGTCACGATAAACCGCATAGGTCACGTTCTCGGCGTCCGCCTCATTCCAGGTCAGGGTCACGCCGTTGACGAAGTCAAACGCCGCATCCACGACGACCGGTTCGGTGACAACCACAGACAGCGGAGCGCTTTCAACGCCCTCGACGTCCGCGCCGCCGATCTCAAAGACCGGAACGACGACGAAGTCAGCCGCACCAACAGCCTCATAGGTGAATCCAAGCTCAGTACCGGTCACAGCAGCGCCCAGCTGGAGCTTCTCATCAGCGACGGCATAGACGTTATACGCCTTGGCAAACGGAGCCGCCGTCCAGGTCAGGGTCATATCAGAACCGATGTAGCGGATCTGAAGATCGGTCACCTTGCAGTCTTCCAGCGCCACAGCATCCACGGAGACCTGCTCAGAAGCAGTGCCCTCGTAAACCCTGCCGCTCTCGCCGACGAGCACCGGCAGGACATGATAGGTATGCGTACCGGTAGCAGCATCCAGCACAACGCTCTTTTCGGTGGTCATCTCACCGATCTGCTGCGCAGCGCCGTTCACGGTCTCGTAGACGATGAAGCTGCAGTCCGCATCGTGCGTCCAGGTCAGCTGCACCTTGCCCACGCCAATCTGCTCGGCCGTCAGCACCGGGGAGGTTCCCCAGACGGCCGGATCGATCACATAGATGTACACAGGCTCGGAGTACTCGCCGTAGGTCTTGGCCGTCGGGTCATACGCGCGAACCGCGTAAGCATGCTCGCCCTCGGCAACGCCGGTCAGCGTGGTCGACATGGCGGTGGTGGTCTTCTTCCACTTATAGCTGCCGTCGGAGAGCACCTCGGACACGCTGAAGGACTTCTTCTCAGTCGCTTCGGTGGTCCAGGTCAGCTTCACGGAGCCGGAAGTCTTGGTCAGCGCAATGCTGTCGATGGTCGGCGCAAGCTTCCAGTCGCTCTGCGCAACCTCGATGGTCACCTCGTTCGAAGCAACGCCATACTCCTTCGCAGCGGAATCATACGGACGCACCACATAGGTATGCGTGCCGGCTTCCACAGCGGTCAGCGTCGTGGACATGCTCGCGCTCGTCTTCTTCCACTTCAGCGTGCCATCCGCCTGAACTTCGTACACACAGAAAGACTTGATTTCCGGCGCTTCGGTGCTCCAGGTCAGGGTGACGCTGTCATCGCTGACAACAACGCTCTCAAGCACCGGAGCCATTCTCCAGTCGGTAACCTCGGTGCTGCCCAGCGTGATGCTCATCTCGTTGGAAATTTCGCCGCTTTCCTTGGTATCCGGGTCATAGGCACGCACGACGTAGGTGTGCTCGCCATCTTCAACGCCCGTGAGAGTCGTCTTCAGGTAAGAGCTCGTCTTCTTCCACTTCAGCGTGCCGTCTGCCAGCTTCTCATAGACACGGAACTGCTTCTTCTCGCCCGTGGTGGACCAGACGAAATCAACCTCACCCTCGGCATCGCCCGCGGTAACACTCTCGAGCACCGGCGCGACAGACCAGCTCGGGGTTTCAACCTCGCCGCCGCCCAGCGTGATGCTCATCTCGTTGGAGGCTTCGCCGCTTTCCTTAGTATCCGGATTATACGCACGAACGACATAGGTATGCTCGCCGTCTTCAACGCCGGTGAGGGTCGTCTTCAGGTAAGAACTCGTCTTCTTCCACTTCAGCGTGCCGTCCGCCAGCTTCTCGTAAACACGGAACTGCTTCTGCTCGCCCGTGGTGGACCAGCTCAGCGTGACTTCACCGTCTGCGTTCGAGACGACGCTCTCAAGCACCGGCGCAACAGACCAGGTCGGGGTCTCCACCTCGCCGCTGCCCAGCGTGACGCTCATCTCATTGGAAGCGTCGCCGTATTCCTTGGTGGTGGAATCATACGGACGGATCACATAGGTATGCGTGCCGTTAGCGACGCCGGTCAGCGTCGTCTTCATGTAGGCGCTCGTCTTCTTCCACTTCAGCGTGCCGTCCGCCAGCTTCTCATAGACGCCGAAGCGCTTCACCTCAGCATCGGTAGTCCACTCGAGGTTGACCTCGCCCTCGGCGTCGCCAGCGGTTACGCTGATCAGCGTCGGCGCAGTCGTCCAGACCGGCTTCTCCGCCGTTCCGCCCAGCGTGATGCTCATCTCGTTGGAGACTTCGCCGTTTTCCTTGGTATCCGGGTTGTACGCGCGCACAACGTAGGTGTGCTCGCCATCCTCAACATCGGTCAGGGTCGTCTTCAG